>DASTJB010000036.1:0-28454 GCA_035717005.1 Candidatus Angelobacter sp. | reverse complement strand
GGCGCGCAAAAGATAAGCGCCGGCGATCCCCAGGAACATGCGGCCCATCGCCGGCACGAGCCGTGCAGTCCCGGATAGTTGCGCGAGCGGGTGGGAGGCTTCAGGCGCCCCTGCGTTGGTTACCGGCTGCGTCGCCGGCCTTTCATCCTGCTTCTCCAGCGCAGATACGCGCGCTTCCAGCTCGTCCAGTCGAGAGATCAGCCGGTCAACTACGGAGACGAACTCGTCGAGAGAACTTTTCATCATTCCCTCCACTCACTGCCGTTGCTGGTTCCTTTTCAGTCCGCCGATGCAGCAGCGTGGGAGATTGGAACAGGCTCTTGTTTGGCCCAGGGCGGCAACAGTTTGACCAGCGCCCAGAGAATGAAAAAGGGCAGGATAGCCAGAGCGATCGCCGGCAGCAGGCCCTCTTTCGCCACGAAGCCCACTTTGTACGTTGTGTATCCGAGGAAGCTCTTGGAGAACAGCTGCCCGCCAATCACTACGTTCCAGCGCATCGCAAAAATACCAATCATGGTGAGGCAGCCGGCCACCCAGTAAATCCGCTTGCGCGCGATGTCTGGCAATTTGACTAGCTGCGTGACCGCCAGCAGCGCAATCGGGACAAGGGTCCCCACCACGATCTGGAGCACGATCTGGGAGATGAAGAGCTTGCTGTGGACCATGAAGTCCAGGCTGCGGAAGGATTCGTCAGCTTCATAGATGCGGTGGATCAGGTCCAGCATCTCCAGGCTGAAGTCGATCACAAAGGCGTAGAAGAGATACCTTGCCACCGTATCCACGCAGCGCATATCGATCGGCTGCTTGCGCAGGCGCGTCAGCAGCATGTAGAGCAGCATCACCGCCGCGATGCCGGACACCATGGCCGAGAAGAGGAAGACCACCGGCATCAGCGGCGTTGACCACCAGGGGTTCGCCTTGATGGAACCGAAAATGAAGCCCACGTATCCGTGCAGCAAAAATGCCGAAGGAATGCCGATGATGGTTACGATGTAGCCGACTCGATTGTCGACGGCGAGCGCGCCCGGGCTGATGTTGTCCGATCCCAGCGTAAGCACGCGATAGAACAACCGCTTCAGTCCCTTCGAGCTTTGCGCCAGCAATACGATGTCCTTGCGGTAGTCGAGCCAGATTTCCAGCACCAGGACGGCCATCAGGTACCAGAGATAGACAAAGCCGAACATCGCCATGGCCGACGACCGGTGCGGCGTCAGGTACATCTCAAACGAGCGCTCCGGATGCCCCAGGTGCAGTTGCAGCGGCATGGGCGCCACCAGCAGAAATGCCAGCGCCGTCAGCAGTGACAAGCGATAGGTCGGCTTGACCGCTTCCACGCGAAAGACGCGTTCCAGTGATGCCAGGATGAACGCGCCCGCCACCAGTCCTGTAAGGAACGGATAAAGAACGATGAGCACGCTCCACTGCAGCTCGATCTCGTTCGGATACATGAATCCATCTGTCAATGGCACCGGCTCCTCCTTATCGCACCGCGCCGTCCAGGCCGTTGTAGTAGAGCTTGGCTTGTGTGGCCAGGTGCGGTTTGAGCACCTGCACCTTGTGGGTCCGCAGAAATTCGTGGATCGGATCTTTGGGGTTCTTGAGATCGGCCAATTGCCGCGCACCTGTCGGGCAGTTCTCGCAGCATGCCGTGGTCAATCCCTGGGTAATGCGGTGGTAGCAAAGCGTGCACTTCTGCGCGACCTCCTTTTGCGGATGCAGGAAGCGGCAGCCATACGGGCAGGCCTGTATGCAGTAGCGGCAGCCCAGACAGTACTTCTCGTCGATCAGCACCACGCCGTCTGGCGAAACGAACGTTGCGCCCACGGGGCAAACCTGGGTACAGGGCGAGTCGGCGCAGTGGTTGCACATCTTGGGAACAAAGAACTGCTTCACGCCGGGCTCGGTGTCATTGGGAAAGCCATTCTTGCCGCCGTCAGGCGAATCGACTTCCAGCGTCTCCACGCCGTTCACTTCCTTAATTCTGTAACGCTCGATCCACGTGCGGTAGTAGCCATCAGGAACGTTGTTCTCCTTCTGGCAGGCGCGCACGCAGCTTCCGCAGCCGATGCACTTCTCGATATCCACCAGCATGCCCCACCAGTGCTCCGAGGTGTTGTAGTTGGAAGCCAGTTCCGGAGTTCCGGCCAGAACCTGCTCCCACGCCAGCGCGGCCGCGGGCAGAAGAACAAGAAAATGACGCCGGCTGATATTCATTTCTTTGCTCCTTTGCTGGCTTTCGATGGACCCGCTGCGCTGGCCGCCTTCTCTTCGGCCACGATCGCCGGAGTGTGCGGCTTGTGACACTCCCCGCAAGCCAGCCCGGCCGAGTGGTCGACGGAGACAACCTGCGGAAACCACTTCGGCTTGCCCGCATTGGCTTCATGGCAGCGCACGCAGAGCTTGGCCGTGTCCAGCTTCTCCGGCGTGGTGCCCCCCGGATCTTCCGCGTGCCTGGCCAGCGGGCCGTGGCAGGCCTCGCAGTTCACGCGCACGTGCTTGCCCTTGACCTTCTGCTCCAGCACATCGGAGTGGCACGCCTCGCAGGCTTCGTGGCCGGCATAATTTGGTGGCTGCTTCTTGATCTCCGCCAGCGCGTCGCCACGGTAGTGCCCGTACTGCCCGAAGCTCCTGGGCACCAGGAAGCCGCGCACCAGCAGGAAGATGAGAAATCCGGCGGCAAATACGGCAGCCAGCCGAAAGAGATGATTCGCGTCTTTGAATCTCATAGTTATGCCAAGGCGTGCTGGATTGGGAGACCTCTCTGCCCTTCATCCATTTCGTCCGAACGTCTGTTCGGACCTTTAAGCGATGCCAGCTGACTTTCGCGCATTAGGACACGCGCGGGCTGTGCCCTTGATCACGCGCGCATGTGACCGGGATCACCCGATGCCTGTGACGGGAAGAGGAGTGGGGCGCCGAGTTGGCGCTAAAGGATAGGGATGTTTCAGGTTATCCGGTTGAGTGCAGACGGTTCAGTGCACGCGGCTCGTCGCTATCGCCCTGTGATCCAGTCGTACTGCTCTTTGCTCAGCGGCACAACGGAAAGCCTGCCCTGGCTTACCAGCGGCGAGCTTTCGAAGAGCTTGCTCACCTTGATTTCGGCCAGCGTGACCGGATGTGAAATCAGGTGGCCGGCCTTGATCCTGACTTTGGGCACCTTAGGATCGCTCGCGTCAACCGATTCCACCGTGGCCGTACCCACCGCGCGCTTCTCATCGCCGGTGTGATAGATCACCAGCTTGTCGCCTTTCTGCATGTTGCGCAGGTTCTTCACCGCAACGGGATTGGTCACGCCGTCCCAGATGGTCGACTGCTCTTTTTGCAGGTCGGCAAAGCCGTAAACGGAGGGTTCGGTCTTGAGGAGATAGAACATAACGCCGCCCATTATTTCACCACCGCCGCTTGGAAGAAAACCTCTTCCGCCGGGACAACGAACAAAACCGTCTATAATCGCCGCACTATGATTCTGATGAACCGCGCACGGACATCAATTCTGCTCGTCATCGCGATTTGCCAAATGCTCTGCCTGCCATCACTACGGGCCCAGACCACGGAACAGAGCGCACCGCCGAAATATCCTAATTTCCCCAGTGAGACTCCAGAGAACCTGAAGCCGGCGACCGCCAGCTTTGATTACGACCGCCGCGAAGTCATGGTCCCCATGCGGGACGGTGTGAAGCTGCACACCGTAATGCTGGTTCCGCGCAGCGCGACCAAAACTAAGCCCGCGCCCATTTTGCTGACGCGCACACCTTACAACGCGGACGAACTCACAACCCATGAGCCCAGCTCGCACCTGGGCCCTTCGCTTTGGGGCTATGACAATGCGACCGAGGTGATCGTTGAGGGCGGATACATCCGCGTAGTGCAGGACGTGCGCGGCAAATATGGCTCCGAAGGCGATTACGTGATGAACCGTCCGCTGCACGGCCCGCTGAACCCTACGCCTGTCGACCATGCCACAGATACGTACGACACGATTGATTGGCTGGTCAAGAATGTTCCTGAATCGAATGGCCGCGTCGGCATCCTGGGCATCTCCTATGACGGATTCCTGCCGCTCATGGCGCTGGTGAATCCTCATCCCGCCCTGAAAGTCTCTGTCCCCATGAACCCCATGGTGGACGGCTGGCGCGGCGACGACTGGTTCCACAATGGCGCCTTCCGCCAGCAGAACATGCCCTACATCTACGAACAGGTCGCCACGCGCAAGAACGACGCCAAATGGTGGCGCGACCACTTTGATGATTACGATCTCTACCTGGCTTCCGGCTCGGCCGGCGAATTGGGCAAGCTCCATGGCCTGGAGCAGATCGGCTTCTGGCGCAAGCTGCTGGACCATCCCAGCTACGATTCTTTCTGGCGCGACCAGGCGGTCGACAAGATTCTGGCCCAGCAGCCGCTAAAGGTGCCGGTCATGCTGGTGGACAGCCTCTGGGACCAGGAAGATATCTACGGCGCCATGGCGGTCTACAAGGCCATCAAGCCGAAAGACACAAACAATGACAAAGTTTTTCTCGTCATCGGCCCGTGGCACCACGGCCAGGAGATCGGTGATGGCAGCTCGCTGGGCGCGCTCAAGTTCTCGAGCGATACCGGCCTCTATTTTCGCCAGCACATTCTGCGCCCGCTTCTGGATTTCTATTTGAAAGGCGATGGCAGCGGCAAGCCCGAGGTGCCGCCGGTTTCAGCGTTTGAGACCGGGACCAACCATTGGCTCAAGCTCAATGGATGGCCTTCAGGCTGCAACAGCGGATGCACAGTGAAGCCCACGCCGCTCTACCTGCGCGAGGGCCTCAAGCTGAGCTTCTCTGCCCCCACGGAAAAGAGTTCTTCGGCTTCGGACCAATACGTCTCCGACCCGGCAAAGCCGGTTCCGTTCCGCGCACGCCCGGTGCGCCCGGTCGGCTACGACATTGAGAAAGGACTGACCTGGCCGTTATGGCTCGTCGATGATCAGCGCGAAGCGTCGGGCCGTCCGGATGTGCTTGCCTTCACCACTGACGCGCTTACTGAGCCGCTCAAGATCAGCGGCCAGCCGGTGGCGAACCTGGTGGCCTCGACTACCGGCACTGATGCTGATTGGGTCGTGAAGGTGATCGACGTTTATCCGGATGAGGTCGCTGGCCAGCCCAATATGGGCGGCTATCAATTGGCTGTATCGATGGATATCTTCCGCGGCCGCTATCGCGAAAGCCTGGAAACGCCGAAGCCTATCAAAGCCGATACGCCGCTCCTTTATCGCTTCGAACTGCCCACAGTAAACCACGTCTTCCTGCCCGGACACCGCGTGATGGTGCAGGTGCAGTCAAGCTGGTTCCCGCTCTACGATCGCAATCCGCAGACTTTTGTGCCGAACATCTTCTGGGCCAAGCCTGGAGATTACAAGAAAGCCGCGCAGACCATCTGGCACGCGGCGGAGCCGGGCAGGGCGAGCTTTGTGGAGTTGCCGGTGGTGAGTGGGAAGTAGCTTTTCTGAAATCTCGAGCCTGAGCGAAGTGGATGGCGAGAGATCCCTACCCGCGCGATGTTGTGGAGGGCGAGAATAGTTGCGCCATGAGGTAGATCACATCGCACTGGCCCTTTTCGAGGGTAGGAATCCCTCGCTGCGCTCGGGATTACAGAAAAAACTCAGTACGCTTTCAGCTTCCGCGCTTCGCGCACCACGTCTTCCACCTTCGGCAAAAAGTAGTGCTCCAGCGGCGGTGAGAACGGTACCGGCGTGTCGAGCGCCGTGATGCGCACGATGGGGCCATCGAGATCGTCGAAAGCTTCTTCGTTGATGATCGCCGCCAGTTCGCCGGCCAGGCCGCCGGTGCGCGTGTCTTCGTGAAGAAGAATGACCTTGTTGGTTTTCTTGACGGTCTGCGCGATGGCCTCTCTATCCAGGGGGCAGAGCGTGCGCAGGTCGAGGATCTCAACCTCGATGCCGTCTTTGGCCAGAATGTCCGCCGCTTCCTGCGCCGTGTGCACCATCGCGGCGTAAGTAATGATGCTCAGATCGCGCCCCTGCCGATGCACCCGCGCCTTGCCGATCGGAACCACGTGTCCGTTTTCCGGCACCTCTTCCTTTATCCGGCGATAAAGAAATTTGTGCTCCAGAAAAAGCACCGGGTTGTTGTCGCGGATCGCCGACTTGATCAGCCCCTTGGCATCGCTCGGGGTAGCCGGAGCCACAACCTTCATTCCTGGCGTATGTACAAAATGCATTTCCGGGTTCTGCGAGTGAAACGGCCCGCCGTGCACGCCTCCGCCCGCCGGCCCACGCAACACCAGCGGCGCCGGAGCGCCCCAACGATAATGCGACTTGGCCACCATGTTCACGATCTGGTTGAAGGCGCAGCCAATGAAGTCCATGAACTGGAATTCCGCGACCGGACGCATGCCGGTGAGCGCCGCGCCGAACGCCGCGCCCACGATCGCTGATTCGGCAATCGGCGTATCGATCACGCGTTCGGGGCCAAAGTGGTGGATGAAGCCGTCGGTCACCTTGAACGCGCCGCCATAAATGCCGATGTCTTCACCGATGCAGAAGACCGTTGGATCGGACTCCATCTCTTCCCAGAGTCCCTGCCGGATTGCTTCGAGATAAGTCGCTTGAGCCATGTTCTCCGAAGTCCCGAGCGCAGCGAGGGATCCCTCTTATCACCAACGCCCTCTCGGGTTATCTACGAATCTCCTAAGAATCCTCTTGAGGGTAGGGTTCCCTCGCTTCGCTCGGGATTTCAGGAAAACTACTTGAAATGTATCGCCGCCTCCGTCTCCTTCAGCTTGCCCTCGCCCCGCCGCGCTTTCTGCGGCATACCGAATTTCGGCTTGATCTCGTGGCAGCCTTCACAGTAAACACCCTCGGCTGCTGTGTGGGGCTCGGGCATCGGTGAGTTCACCGCAAATTCGCGCTCGGCATCGATCTCGGCATCCACCTCGGCGACCAGCTTTTCCTTCTGTTCCGGTGTGAGCCATTTTTTGCCGACCAAATAATTTTCAAAGCGGTCAATGCAGTCCCGCTTGCGCCAGAACTCGTGCATCTCCGGCGGGACATAAGCTGCGGCGTCGTGAATGGCGTGGCCCTTCATGCGCATCAGCTTGGCTTCGATCAGGGTCGGCCCCTCGCCGCGATGCGCGCGCTCCACCGCCTCATAGGTCGCGTCGTAAACCTGGCAGGCATCGGTGCCGTCGATGATCACGCCGGGCATGCCGTAGCCGATCGCGCGATTCGCCAGGTCCTTCACCGCAACCTGATACTCGGTCGGCGTGGAGTACGCCCAGAGATTGCTCTCGATAATCAGCACCAGGCCCAGCTTGCGCACAGCGGCCAGGTTGATGCCTTCATAGCTCACGCCGGTGGATTGTCCGCCATCGCCGATCCAGGTGAGGCACGCCAGCTCTCTGCCCTGAAGCCGCGCGCCGAGCGACACGCCCGCCATGACGGGCAGCAGGTCGCCCAACATGGAGATGGGCGAGACCATGTGGCGTTTCTCAATGTCGCCGTAGTGCGACGTGCCGTCCTTGCCCTTGGTCGGCGAATCGGCCTTCGCCATGTATTGCATCATGATGTCGCGGGCGTGGAAGCCGCGCACCAGTTGCGAGCCCTGGTTGCGGATCATCGGGGCAAACCAGTCATCCGGTCCGAGCGCGTAGGCGGAAGCGCAGGAGCATGCCTCCTGTCCCAGCCCAAAATAAACTCCGCCCACCACCTTGCTCTGCTTGTAAAGATTCTCCAGCGCCACTTCCATGCGGCGGTTCAGCAGCATCCAGCGGTAGAGTTCCAGATGCTGGTCTTTGCTGAGATATTTCGATTCACGAATCGGCGGGACCGGCGTGCTGAGCTTGCCCTTGATCTCGTAATGGACCTCGGGGCCGTCTCTTGCCTCGATCACTTCAAATTCCGGATGCTCCAGCCGCCAGTCAGGAATGCCGTACTGGTTCACCCGCACTGCGGGCGCCTTGGCCGATGGACGGCCGTTGCGGCTGCCGTTCGCCGCCTTGTGACTTTGTTTCTGGCCAGAGTTTTTCTGGGACTTGGGTTTCGTGGGCATAGAAGCGTTACTAGTTTAGCACTCAGCCATCGGCAGTCAGCACTCAGCCGGGAGCCGGCACTCAGCCCCGAATCAGGAACTAAAACAAAGAACTCGTTCTGTCCTCACGTTCCGCCCGCTTCATCTTTCTCCGGAGGAAAAAAAACCATGTAACGCAAAAAGAAACGATCAGCACCGCATAACAGACAGCGGCAAATTCCATGGCGTCCTCAGGTCCGGCCCACGTCAGCAGAAAGAGGACGCCCGCAACCGCCATGGCTGCAAGCTGCCAGTGGCTCCGGTGAACGATCGCAAGCACCAGGCCCATGAGGCCCGCCAGGAATGCCCCAAACATGATGGGCACCCCCAACAGCATCCCATACCCTTCCCGGTCTCCCTCGCTGAGCGGCAGAATCCACAATAAAGGACCGAAGCACAATGCAAATGCGATAAACGCAAAACATCCATACGCAACATCCAGGCTTCGGTATGATGGCTCCGCTTTCACCGGCGGTGACGGCGCACTGGCGGCCATAAGGATCGCCTTCCATTCCTGGACCGGTTGGCAAAGCATGCTCCGCCCAGTCAGGACCCGCGGCCATTATGTCACGATAAGTGTTACGCGGCCGGTTTTTTGGACGGTTCGACGGCGGACTTGCGCCGCGCTTTGCGCGCCTTGTTCTCTTCGCAGATGGCGGCGTAGCGCTTCTCCAACTCGTCCAGCTCTTCGTCGGAGAGCTTTTCGATGTCGATCATGTCATTGCGCGCCGGATCATGCGAGCGTATCAGCTCGTCCAACTTCAGGTGGAGCGCCTTGGCGTCGCGGTTCTGCGTGTTCTGAATGAGAAAAACTACCAGAAAGGTGATGATCGTGGTTCCAGTATTAATGATGAGCTGCCAGGTGTCAGAGAAATGAAAGAAGGGCCCGCTGACGGCCCACGCCACCAGAATCAGCACAGCCAGCAGGAACATATAAGGGTGACCGACAAGCTGCGCCGTGCGGCTGGCCACACGGCTGAACCACAGGTTCACGGTGTTTGTCCGGGCGACCTGCTTACGCGCCTCAAGGAAGTGTGCGGTCTGCTCCGGTGTTGGCTGCGGGTAGCCGGAATGCTGGGGTGCCGGCGAAGTCGCCTTCCGCGCCTGCTGATGGTTCCGGCCGGTTGAACCGTTGTTCACGAGGGATTAGATGGGAAATGTTGAACAGAGTTTGTGCCAGATTTGGCAATCACCACTCAGCGGTGAGCATTCAGCGGCTTACCAGGTCTCGCGGGGCAGGAAGAGATGGTCACGGGACTGAGTGCTGATTGCTGAGTGCCGACTGCTCCGCGAACCCGAGCAGCGCCTCCAGCGAATCCAGCCAGAGCGTCTGCGCCTCAAACACCCTGCCGAAGTTGCGCGCGACCTGCTGCGCCAGCTCCGGCAACTCCGGAACCTTGCGGCCCTGGCTGAGGAAGCTGGTGGCCATCTCCTGCTCCAGCGAGGTCACCGGCTTATCGGAGATGCCGCACGGAACAATCAGCTTGAAATAGTCGAGATTCGTAGTCACGTTCAGCGCGAAACCGTGCGAGGTCACCGCGCGCGAGATGTGCACGCCGATGGCGGCTATCTTGCCCGGCACTTGGTCTTGAGTCCACACACCCGTGAGACCGGCGATTCGCCCGGTGACCACTCCCAGATCGCCGCAGGTACGTATCAGCGCCTCTTCCAGCTTGCGCACAAAATCCACGGCGCCAATCCTGGGCTCAAAAGCACGGAGGTCGAAGATGGGATAGCCGACGAGCTGGCCGGGACCGTGGAAGGTCACATCGCCGCCGCGATCGGTCTCATGCAGTTCCACGCCGTTCGCAGCCAGGAACTCGCGCGAAGCCACGATATTCTGCTCGCCCGAGTTCCGTCCCATGGTAATCACCGGTGGATGCTCCAGCAGCAGCAGCGTGTGGCTGATCCGGCCTTCTTTCACAAGCCCAACCAGCGTCTGCTGCAAGCCCAGCGCGAGCGAATAATCGACCCGGCCGAGATAGAGTACATTGATCACGCGGGGAGGCATGGTCTGATTGTATTCCCCTGAGGGCATCGCAAAGTTAGAGGATTAGACTACAGCTTCTGCGGCAAGATAGTTTTCCGCCAGCCACGCGGAATAATCGTCGTCGGAGGCCCGGGGCAGGGCCACGCTCCAGATGCCGTTTTCCGCGGCGCGCAAGCCGATCTGGCCCTCGCGCGGGCTTCCCTTTTCTCCCACCCAGATCACCATGAACCGTGCCCGCATGTTGCCGCACTGTACTCCGACGATGAAACCGCGCTCAAGCGCCGCCGTCACGCCAAACAGGCGCGCGCCGCTGGTGGCAATGTCGAGGGTCTTCACGTTCTGCGAGAACACTTTGCCGTCGCGGTCCAGGCCCCACAGCCGTACCGCAAGTGGCATTGTCAGGCGTTTTTCACGTCGCTTCGGCATGTCATCGATCATAGGCCGAGGCAAACTCCTGCAGCCAGGCAATTGTTACTTAGGACCATCACTAGAGTCATTAATAAGCTTTTAAGAACACCGGCGGGCCTCTGCAAACATTTGCACTCTTGCCGCAGAAATCAGGCGATCCGCTCTTCGTCGCTCATGTTGTCCATGTATTCCGCCGGATCGGCTTCGAACTTCTTCAGGCAGTCGATGGAGCAGAAATACAGGGTTTCGCTGTGAAAATCGTGGCTGGCAGCAGCGTCGGCAACGCTGACTTCCATCTTGCAAACCGGATCGATGGGCATGGCTCCTCCTTTTCTTTCGCGTCCTATGAAATGGATTCGGAGAAAACGGATTTGGATTTCTTCAAAAAAGCCATTAGCCGCTGGCAATCAGCAAATAGCAATTGGCACTTAGCCATTAGCTCTTGGCCTTTAGTCCACTCTGTCGAATTCTTGAATACAAGAGCTAATTGCTAATGGCTAATTGCTTCCTGCTCACGCGTTGATCGCCTTGCCCTCCACCGCGCTGAACGCGTCCAGCAGCCCTTCGGCCACGGTGGGGTGGGCGTGGATCGTGAACATCATGTCTTCAACCGTAGCTTCCAGCTCCAGCGCGGTCACGGCTTCGGCGATCAGCTCTGTAGCCACCGGCCCGATGATGTGCACGCCCAGGATCTCGCCGTACTGGGCGTCGGCTACGACCTTGATGAACCCTTCATGGTTATTGATGATCGTGGCTTTGGAGTTCGCGGTAAACGGGAATTTGCCCACCTTCACCTGCCTCCCGGCTTCTTTGGCTTTGGCTTCGGTCAGTCCCACGCTGCCGATTTGCGGCTCGCAGTAGGTGCAGCCCGGAATGTGGTTCTTGTTGACAGGCTTGGCCGGCTTGCCCGCAATCCGGGTCACGGCAACAATCCCGCACATCGCGCCGACGTGGGCCAGCTGCGGCAGGCCCGCCACGATGTCGCCAATCGCGTAAATTCCCTTCTCGCCAGTCTCCATCCATTCGTTGGTATGAACGAAGCCGCGCTCCACCTTGATATTCGGCGCTTTCTCCAGGCCGATTCCCTCGGTATTGGGCCCGCGCCCAACGGCTACGAGCACGGTTTCGGCTTCAATCTTCTGCTGCGACTCGCCCTGCGGCGTAAACGTGACCGAAACGCCAGACTTGGTGCGCTCGACCTTTTCCACCTTGGTGTTGACAAAGCAGTTGATGCCCTTCTTCTTGAACGATCGCAGCAATTCCTTGCTCACGTCTTCATCTTCCACCGGCACCAGGCGCGGCAGCATTTCGATGACCGTCACCTCAGCACCGAAAGATCGATAAATCGAGGCAAATTCCACGCCTACGGCGCCCGAGCCAATGATCACCATCGACTTCGGCAGCGCCGGCAACGAGAGCACTTCAATGTTGGTCAGGATGCGGTCATCAGCCTTGAGCCCGGGCAGCATGCGCGCATAGGAACCCGTGGCCAGGACAATGTTCTTTGCTTTCACCTCATTCACGGCTTTGCCGTCCACCTGAATGGTATGCACGCCGTTCCTGGCCGGCCCCGTGAGACGCGCGAATCCGAGCACGCGGTCCACCTTGTTCTTGCGCACCAGGAAATCGAGCCCTTTCGTGTGCTTGGCCACGATTTTGTTTTTGCGGTCCTGGATATTTTTCCAGTTCAACTTGCCCGCGCCCAGACCGTCGATGCCGTACTCTTCCGCGGCCTTGAGATGGTCATAGACCTCCGCGTTGAAGAGCAGCGCCTTGGTGGGGATGCAGCCGACGTGCAGGCAGGTGCCGCCGAGCTTGTCCTCTTTTTCGATGAGGCAGGTCTTCAGTCCAAGCTGTCCGGCGCGGAAGGCGGCAGTGTAACCGCCGGGGCCGCCGCCGATGATGGCAACGTCATAAATCGTCTCAGGCAAAGTAGTGCTCCCTCAGATGTGGAGATCGTCAGCAGGCAAACACTCGATTGTAAATGACCTGGAGGACTCCAGACCATTAGACGAGCGCAAAAGCCCGGAGGATTCGCCGCGCAAGAATTCCCCACCCGCAAGCGGGAAAGAAGCGTACTATGGCGGCGACAAAATCACCGGACTGTGCAATTACGCGCGGGCCGTCTGGAGGACCGTATGCATTTCCTGTGGTGGATTCTTGTGGGCCTGGTCGCAGGCTGGGCAACAGGCAAGATCATGAAAGGCTCCGGCTACGGCGCTATTGGAGACATCATCATCGGCATTCTGGGCGCCGTGCTGGGCGGCTGGATCATGCGGGAGTTGGGCCATGCCAGCGAAGGCGGGCTGATCTACACCATCCTCGTCGCCATCGGCGGAGCAGTGATCCTGGTGTGGATACTCAGAAAAATCAAAGGGAGCTAACGCAGAGATTACCGCGCCTTGATGGCGATTGACCGCCTTAGCGGAGCATGACCCGCAGTGAGTAATGAGCCGTGGGATGTGCCACTACGTAGATAAAGTAATCCCCGGTCCTGTGGATTTCTCCGCTCCAGCTCTTGCCGTCAGCCGCTTCCTTACCGAACGCCGGTGCTCCATCGCTCTCGACCCAGAACTGGGCATGGTTATCACCTGTCTCCGGGTCGTGTTCGGGTCTCCAGGCGATTTTCACGGTCATGACCTGGCCTTTGCGAGCGTGTACCTTGTAGCTGTCGTGCGATTCGCCGCCGATGAAGCCTTCCACTGTCGCTGGAGTTCGGAGGGTCTGGATGTGCTCCACCGGCCACGTTGTTGCCGCCAGGGCAAGGACCAGAACGGGTGTACATATCTGCAAGACAGTGTTCTTCATGGCTTGTGTTCCTGCCACAGTTTGGCTAAGAGCGAACTATGGTTTAGTTTCTTTTGGCGCCGGATTGCCGCTGGTGCTTTCGGCCGGAATAGTCAGAGTGGCCGTGGCGGTGCCAATGAGCCCGGTTTCATTGTCGCGCACGCCCAGGCGCAGCACGTAACTCCCGGGTTGCAGGGTCAGCTGGTCGCGACACGGCAAATAGCTCTTCATCACTTTTTCGTAGGCTTCTGCGTTGATCGCGCCACCCATCTGCCGCGCTTCAGTCGCCAGCGGCTTATCAAGGTCTTTGCGGGCAAACACGCGGACCGCGCACAACATATTGACCTGCTTCAGGCCCTGATCGGTCTCAGAGAAGCTCAAGGCGTGCGGATCAGCCCCGAAGTTAACGATCACCTTATTACCCGTCTGAGCGGAAGGCGGCAGCACCATGGCCTTGAATGGCAGGGCTGTGGCGATGGGGACGCTGAGGCGTAGCGCCTCATCAAAGTCTTCATCCTTCTTCTTGGGGTTTAGCTTGGCGAAGGTGGTATTGTCAGCGGCAAAGTATCCGATGCGATAACGCAGCTTCACCCCGCTGCGTTGCAGTTTGATCTGTATCTTGCGAAAAGCCCCGTTCCAGTCGTGGTTCTCAGGATAGTAGCCGAGCGTGTAATAGGTTGAACCATCGTCGATGCTTTCACGCACGGCGTCTTCCACATAGTTCATGTTGTAGAAGGCGCGTCCGCCGGTGCGTTCGGCCAGATCATTCATGGTGCCGTGTGCATCCAGGTGGTCCTCGACACCGCCGGCGTTTGTGTCAGACTTGATGTTGACGATGCCGGCCAGCCCGCCGGCATCGAGGGGATAGATAGCGACCTGGGCATCGCTGAGCAGGTTACCGGTGCGCGCGATCTCCGGAGAGTAGTTGCGGTCGGTCACCGAGGACTTGGCGTTGATTCCGTTCAACATCACCGCAAAAGGAAAAGATTCTGAGATCCAGAGCAGGTTCTTGCGTCCAGGGTAGCCGGAGAGAGTGCGTGCCAGCGACCTGAGAGCGGAAAGCGTAATCTCCACGCGCTGGTCCAGCAGGTTCACCGCAAGCTGGTCCTGGAACTGGCGAATCTGCGCCGCCATCTGCGCCGGCAGCGATTGGGCAATGCCGGGCAACAGCGGGTCGACCGGCGTGCCGTCGGCGGAGGCATTCAGAAACCGCGAGCTTTTGCCCTTAAAGCTGCGCACCACTTCCTTCAGGGTCGCTGGATCGGTGGTAAAGTCCTGCAGCAGGCGGAGTCTGTCTCCCAGAAGGTACACAGCGATAGGTTCGTTCTCCGGGAGCTTTTCCAGATACTTGATCATCGCGTCACGCATAAAAGCCTGGTTCACGCGATTGGTATTCAGCGAGTCCAGCAAAATGACATTCA
The DNA here is from genome assembly GCA_035717005.1 of Candidatus Angelobacter sp. GTDB lineage: Bacteria > Acidobacteriota > Terriglobia > Terriglobales > Acidobacteriaceae > Angelobacter. Next base: position 13,791 of record DASTJB010000036.1, on the reverse strand, counting down.
GCGCCCTGCCTGATTGGAACCGCGGAAGGTTGTCAACCGTATTAGGTTGGTTCGCGGGCTGCTGAACCGGGAGAGCGGATGCGCCTGCTCCCTGGAAATTAAAAACACGGACCTTTTGCTCCTGGCCGTCTTCCAGCACAGTAAAGTCTTCCTGCTTCAGATCAGTAACAGCCGCCCCTTTGGAGTCGCGCGCGATGATGTCCACGATCACCAGGCGCGTCTTTACCCTGAGCACCGTGGAAGTTTCATCTTTTCCGGTCTTCTGCTGGGCGAAGGAAGTTGTTATCAAAGCTAAGATCAAGAGGAAGGTTCTTCTGAACATTGGTTGGGCTCCCAGGGCGTTATACGTTGAACTTCAAACGCGGCAGGTGAATAGTAGCAATTCTCAAGATTGCTTCATAGTTATTTATAACCAGTAGTAACAACTGTTTTGGGGATTGTCCAAGAGCCGAGGCTTTAGCCCAGCAGCTGCGCGGCGTCTTTAGCGAAGTTGAGGCGTTTAGCGGGCGTATGCCGGGGCCTCCGGTACGCGCCGCTTTTTGCGGGCTGGGGTGGGAATCCGCTGCCGAAATCCCGATCCCGCAAAGCCGGAGTCCCCAGACCGCGCCGCTTTTGCGCGGGCCGGGGTGGAAAGCGGGAGAGGGATCTCTAACAGGAGCAAATCACCCGAGTAATCTGGCGGCATCCTTGGCGAAGTACGTCAAAATCAGCTGCGCGCCGGCGCGGCGGATCGAGGTGAGCGACTCCAGCATCACCCGGTCGCGGTCGAGCCAGCCGTTGCGGATGGCCGCCTGCAGCATGGAGTATTCGCCGGAAACCTGGTAGGCGGCGATGGGCAGATCAAAACGGCGCCTCGCCTCGCTGATCACGTCCAGATACGGCATGGCAGGCTTCACCATGATCATGTCCGCGCCTTCCTTGATGTCGAGCGCGATCTCGCGCATGGCTTCGCGCAGGTTGGCGCCGTCCATCTGGTAGGAGCGGCGGTCCCCGAACTGCGGCGCGGAGTCGGCGGCCTCGCGGAACGGCCCGTAAAAGCCGGATGCGAACTTCGCCGCATAAGAAAGGATGGGCGTATTGATAAAGCCGGCCTGATCGAGCGCCTTGCGGATCGCTCCCACGCGCCCGTCCATCATGTCAGAGGGCGCAATGATGTCCATTCCGGCCCGCGCCTGCGAAACGGCGGTCTTGGCCAGGATCTCCAGTGTCTCATCATTCAGGATCTCGTATTCCGTCTCGACCGCGGCCTGCGTGGCGACGGCGCTTCTCCCACCGTTGCTGCCGCGCCTCGAAGGCGCCGCGCTTCCTGCGCCGGCAATCTTCTTGCGCACAATCCCGCAGTGCCCGTGTGACATGTACTCGCACAGGCAGACGTCGCCGATCAGCACCAGGTCGCGCACCTCGCGCTTGATGGCCCGTGTGGCCCGCTGCACGATTCCCTCGTCGATCCAGGCGCCGGTGGCGGCTTCGTCTTTCTTCTCCGGCAGGCCGAACAGGATGACTCCGCCCACGCCCAGCGACTTGACCTCGCGCGCCTCTTCCACCGCTTCGTCCACTGAGATGTTGTACACGCCGGGCATAGAGCCGATCTCTTTGCGCACACCCTCGCCCGGACAGATAAACAGCGGGTAGATAAAGCTGGTGGGCGTAAGACGGGTTTCGCGCACCAGTGACCGCAGCGAGTCGCTCTGGCGCATCCGGCGAAGACGGGTTACGGGAAAGGACATCCTTCAAAGTTTAGCCCATTCCGGGCGGAATTTTGTGTGATTTTGGTCACTTTGGGGCTCCGGCAAAGCCAACCTCCCAAAAGGCGCTGCTGCATCTCTTTGCGATACCATCATGATTGCATGGTCCCCTCGCCGCTCCAACACTCCTCCGCGCGCGTCCTGGAGTTCGATCACTTTCGTGACGTGCTCGGGGCCTACATCAGCTCGCCGCTGGGCAAGGCCCGCGTGGCTCAGCTGGAGCCCTCCTGGGACCGCGCCTGGATCGACCGCCAGCAGCAACTCGCCGAAGAGGCACGCAAGTTTTACGCCGCCGGCGGCCGCTTCGACTTCTCTGCCCTGTTTGACGCCACAACGGTTCTGGCCAAGGCCAAAATACCCGGCGCTACGCTCGAAATCGGCCAGATCCGCGACCTGGTTCTACTTGCCGACAAGGCTTCAGAGTGGCGCGAGATGGCTCTCCATCCCGCCGACGCCGTCCGCGATCACTGGCGCGGCATGCTGGAGCTGGCCCAGCAGATTGCCGACTTCACCCTGCTGCTGCGCCACTTCCGCAACAAGATCCTGCCTGATGGCACGCTCGACGACCGCGCCTCGCCCGAGCTAGCGCGCATCCGGCGCGATGTGGAGAAGCAGAAGCGGCTTATCCAGGAGTCGCTGCGCGGATACCTGCGCCGGCTGGCCGAAGGCGGCGCCGTCCAGGACGAGCTGGTCACCATCCGCGGCGAGCGCTTTGTCATCCCAGTCAAAACCGAGCAGCGGAAGCGAGTGAACGGCGTGGTGCACGGGGCCAGCTCCAGCGGGCAGACGGTGTTCATCGAGCCGCTCGAAACCATCGAGCAGAACAACGACCTGGTGCGGCTGCTGGAAGAGGAGCAGGCCGAGGTCCGCCGCATCCTGCAGGAGATGACCGAACGCCTGGGCGAACACGCCGACGAGATCGCAGTCGCCACCGGCGTGCTGGCCGAGGTTGAGCTCCAGTTTGCCAAGGCGCGCTTCGCCCTCGACTACGATTGCGTGTGCCCAGAGCTCACTGAAGATTTCCTCGAGCTGCGATCGGCGCGGCATCCGCTGCTGGAACGCAATCTCAAGCTGAAGGGCGGCAAAGTCGTCCCGCTCACCCTTGAGATGGATTCCGCACATCGCCAGCTGATCATCAGCGGGCCCAATACTGGCGGCAAGACCGTAGGCCTCAAGACGGTGGGACTCCTGGCGCTCATGGCGCAGGCGGGCATTCCCGTCCCGGCCAACGGGGCGCGCCTCCCTGTCTTTGACTGCATTCTGGCCGATATCGGCGACTACCAGTCGATTGAGCAGAACCTTTCCACCTTCTCCGCGCACGTGACGAATATCGATTTCATCTCGCGCACCGCCACGCCGCATTCGCTGGTTCTACTGGACGAATTGGGTTCAGCCACTGATCCCGAAGAGGGCGCCGCCTTGGCCGTCGCCATCGCTGAACATTTTCGCCAGAGCGGCGCGCTGAGCGTGGTCTCCACCCACCACACCTCGCTCAAGGTCTACGCTGCCAACACATCAGGCGTGCTCAACGCGGCTGTGGGCTTTGACGAGCACACACTCCAGCCCACATACGAGCTGCGCGTCGGCGTGCCCGGCGCTTCGGCGGGCATCAACATCGCGCAGCGCCTCGGGCTGAACCGGCAGATCGTCGATTCGGCGCGCCAGCGTCTGACCACCCAGACCCAAGACGTAAGTAAGTTCCTCGATCGGCTGCATTCCGAGCTGCGCGACCTGGAAGCGGAGCGCCGCGCCTCACAAAAGAAAGAAGCCGAGCTTGGCCGCGAGATCAAGCGCCTGGAGGCCGAGGGGGCGCAGGAGCAACGCCAGCGCACCCGCGAATATGAGCGCAAGATGGAGTCACTGCTCAAGGACTTTGAATACCAGGTGCGTGAGGCGGTCAACGCCGTGCAGGACCGCGCCGCGGCGCAGAAGCTTTCGAAACAGGCCGAGCAGCGGATCGCGCGGCTTCGCCGCGAGTTCAAGGAGCAGTTTGACGCCGGCGTAGTCGCGCACCGTACCGGTGCTGACCGCGGCGATCCCAACGCGCAACCCCACGAGGTAAAGCACATCTCTGAAGGCGATACCGTGCTGCTCAAATCGCTGGGCCGCACTGCCGTGGTCTCGCGCAAGATCGACGAGAACACCTTTGAAGTCGATATGGGCCGCATGAAGATGAAGGTCCCGCGGCATGACGTGGCTGAAGTCGTGATTACCGCATCTGCGTCCAGCGGCCTGCGCGCAACCGTTAATCCAGTAGCAGCCGCCCGCTCCAAGGGGATATCCGTTTCCTTAAAAGAAGATGTGAATACCCCTTCGGAGATTAACGTGATCGGCCAGACCGTGGACCAGGCCACCACTGAGGTGGAGAAGTTCATTGACCGGGCATTCCTGGCCGGGCTCACCCGGGTGCGGATCATCCACGGCAGCGGCATGGGCATCCTGCGCAAGGCCATCCGGCGGTTCCTGAAAGACCATCCGCACGTGGCCACCGTGGCCGAGCCGCAGCAGAATGAAGGCGGCGCGGGAGCCACCGTGGTTGAACTGCGCGTCTAATGAAAAAGGGCCGCGCATGGCATGCGGCCCCGATGGGTCAGAAGAAGCAAGAGAAGGATGTAACCATAACAACTGGTTTTCCTGCCGTTTATTCCCAACTCCCCCCAAAAGACTTCCCGCCAGGCAGCCCGCTGAAAACACAAGAGTTGATTCGTTGTTGATCTCAGTTTGTGCCTCAGTTTACCCCGCATGCATTGTTCGATTTTTGCGGCTCGGCGATTCTTGCCGGCGGAGGAACAAACTTTATGCGAACTCGCTTCCTGCTTCTGCTGTTTGTGCTCGCCCCGGCGCTTGCCGGCTTTGCCCAGCACCCTCAACGTGTTTCGCCGCCGTCCTACCCTGCGCAGTATCGGACGCCGGCGGACTATCTTCGTGCGGCCAACGTCGGACACTATCCCGGCTCACAGTTTGATACGCCGTTTGCCAACGGCCAGAGCAGCGACACCATCGCTGAGATGGCCCGCCGCCGCGCGGAGGCGCAGGCCAACCATGACGCCTATGTGGAATACCTGGAGCGCCAGCGGCGCCGCCAGGCCGACCAGGAACGTGCAGATGCGGAGGAAAGGGCCTTGTCCGAGATGCAGCAGCCGCGGGCCCAGGCCAACCCCGATGCGCCCGACCAGTCTGAGCTGCTCAAGAACGCCAAAGACCCTGACTTCATCCTGCGCAACTTCCGCACCATGTACGTTGACGCGCACGCCGCTCAGTACTTTGGCAGCGACCAGATGAAGGCCGCTCTGGGCAAAAACAGGGAATTTCAAAAGCTGGGGATCCACATGGTCGACGATCCTCGCGTGGCCGACGTGGTATTGAAGGTCAGCTATACCTTTGCGTGGGACTATCCTTTTGAGCTGCGCCACCAGAACACCACGGTCGTGTTGCTGGCCGGTAAGGGTGAAGGCCCGTTGTCCGGTCCTCTGGGCGCCGCTGACGTTGCGCGGAGGTTCGTGCAGGCAGCCAAGCCGTGGAGAGAGAAAGCAGTTAGCAAATGAGCTCTCTCCGAAGTCCCGAACGGAGCGAGAGATCCCTATGGTTACTTGGAGCTATCGGGTGATAAGCCGAAGGTCCCTTCCTTCGTGCGTATGTAAGAGGGTAGGGGTCCCTCACCCGCAAGAACGGCGGGTTCGGGATTTCAGAAACGGCTACATGTAGATGACGTAAGAGCTGAACCACAGCGCGCTGGGCAGGCTGCCCGGTTTGCGCGAAGTCAGGATCACGTTGTAGTCCTGCGAGACGGGCAGCGCGTCAAGGAAGGTCACGTCTTTGCGATCCGGCTGCACGGTGGCCAGGTAACGCAGAAAATCCGCAAGGTGCAGGCCGTCGTCATAGCCCGAGCCGGCGAACGAGAGGTCCACGTTTTCGCTATTGAAGTGGCACGCCAGTGAGGCCGCCAGAGAGACCGCTCGCTCATAGGCAGGAGACGAAACCCGGCCGGGCTCGGGATTGTCAAACACCAGGCGCAGGCGCCGCTCGTCTTCGCGGGTAAACTCGCGCACCTTGAGAGCCCCGGTCTTGGCTGTGGCTTTCCAGTCGACAAAGCGCCCGGGGTCCTGCGGCGTGTGCTCGCGTATACGGTACAACTCGTTCCCGCGTCCGCGCACAAAGGAGACGAATTCGCCGGTGATCATCGGCAGCAGATCGAGATAATCATCATCTTCCAGCAGCGCGGGATAGACCAGCAGGTCCCGCTCCAGGGCGACCTTGCGGCTTTTGACCAGAAAGGAAAACGGGAAACGCGTGGCGATGCTGAAGCCCTGCTGCGTATAGAGTCCGCGGCGGGGGAAAGCCTGCTCGAAGTCAACGGCTGCGTCGCTTCTCGGGCTCACAAAAGTGAAGTACACGGGGCGCGTGAGAATCTTCGCCTGCCACTGCGCCGGCTCCTTTTTGCGCAGGACGTAGTCAGGCAGGCGCAGCCATTTCTTCTTTTTGGGGAAAGTAAACTCGGTCTTGCTCCACTCCCAGCCGCGCCGTTTCTTCTTCTTGTCCGTAGGACTGGAAACTCGCACGGAAAAAGCCGGCAACCACAGCCGGGGATTACCCAGATTTATCCGCACCTGAACCGGGCGCGCGGCAAAGGCGTTCTTGGGCACCACTACATCCAGCTCCAGCCCGCGCAAGTTCGCCGCCGAAGCGATCCCGGAAACGCCAAAGATCGCCAGCATTGCGGCCAGCACGATGAACAGAAGGTTGTTGCCGGTATTGAGCGCGGCCACGCCCACCACCAGCGCGATGCCGAGGTAGGCCATGCCTTCGCGCGTCAGTTCAAAGTCGAGCGCGTCTTTCATGCGGGCGGCGGCCACGCGGCGCGCCAGAAACGGGACCGTTACCAGTCCGACCACACCCGAGAGCAGCAGCGCCGTAGTGGCAAAGATCGCCGTGGCCAGCATGTTGCCGCGCTCGCGCGCCACGGAGGAAAAAACCGCGGCCGTGAACGCCAGCGCCAGCCCGGCGACAGCCAGAAAGAAGCGCAGCCACGCCTCGCGATCGACGTTGGCCAGCACCGATTTCAGATAATTCCGCATTCGTCAGGTGTAGTTTGGCACAGGCGGGAAATATCCTGTTAGTACCTTTAGTCCTAAGTGATAACTACCCGTTTTTCCCTAAAAACCCCAGCGTCAGCCGGTTAAACTCCTCCGGCGTTTCCTCAAACGGCAGATGGCCGGCTCCTGCGATGACGGCCAACTCGCAGCGGGGCAGTTTCTGCTTCAGGACCTGGGCCGATCGCGGATCCACGGCGCTGTCCTTTGCTCCCCAGATCAGCAACGTCGGAGCGCGCACGTGTTCCGGGGCAGCCCCGAGCGCTTCCAGGTCGCGCTCCCAGGCCCGCAGGATCCCTACTACATTGCGTGACAGTCCCTTACGCAAAAGCAAGCGTGAATAACCTTCCAGGGTTCCTTCGGGAATTCGCCGCGGATCACCATACATGCGCTTCAGCCCCCAGAGATGTAACGGGCGGGAATAGGGCATGCACGCGCGAAGCAGCGTTGCGGGGAACCGTCCGCTAAAGAACCTCACGCGGCCAAGTCCGAACTCTGACCACGGGTTGACGGGCGAGACCAGCACCAAAGAACGCACGAACTGCGGATTCGCGGCTGCGAAAAGCTGGGCAATCCCGCCTCCCCAGGATGAAGCCACGACGTCAACCTGCGTGAGACCAAACTCTTCGAGCAGGCGGAGGAGATGGCCAGCCTGCGCCAACATGCCAAAGCTTCCGTTTTTCGGGTTTTCAGAGTCTCCGCACCCGGGGAGGTCAAAGGCATAAGTCGTAAATCGCTGAGCGAAGGCCTGTATATTGAACCGCCAGCAGAATGCGCCGCCTAGTAACCCGTGAATCAGGAGCAGAGGCGGGCCTGATCCGGCGTAGAGATAGGAGCTGCTCTGTCCGGCTATGGTCACCGAACGTTTCTCAATCTCAGGTTGTTTTTCAGTGCTGTTCAAGAGCAACCTCTTTGCTGCCTGATCCACTCAAATTGAAGGTTATCGCCTCTGTCGCTTCTTAACTTGCGGGACGCCTCCAATGTCCCGCAATTTTTTGTCTTAGACCCGCTCTTCGTCCCAAAAGCTAAGGCTCGGAATTTCATACAAAAAGCCACACGCAAAATACAGATTTTGGTAGCTTTTCCCCTACCCGCAGTCTATAATTTTGTAAATATCTGGAAATAAGGAATTTATTCCTAATCTGCGTATCCAATCATGGCATCCGACTTGCTTGAATTAAAGGCCAGCACTCCATCTTACGACGTGAGGCGGAGGGCCGGGGGTTCAAGAGACCAACGGATGCGAAAGGATTCCCTAATCCGGTTTTCGGCCATCGGTTTGGCCCTGGCCACGGTCGCCTGCGTGGTCTTTGCTTTCATCAATTGGCAAAAGCAAAGCCCCTACTTCACGCCTTCGGATGGCGTCTGGTGGATGGAGAACGGCAAAGGCCTGATGGCCAAAGTCGTCACTCCGAATGGGCCGGGCGACAAAGCAGGCATCAAAGTCGGCGACCGGCTGCTGAGAATCAATGGCCATCCTGCCGACCGATCGATCAGCAGCTTTGTCGAGTACCAGAAACTTCTTTACGGGGCTGGCGCTTATTCCAAAGACACCTACCTGCTTGATCGCCAGGGCGTGAATGTTGAAGTCACTTCGGTGATCCCGGTCCCGGCGGAAACCTCAATGAACGCCGGGCTGCGGTTGATCGCGCTCATTTATCTCGGCATCGGCCTGTACGTGCTGTTCCGCCGCTGGACGGCGCCCAAGTCGACGCATTTTTACATCTTCTGCCTCGTCTCCTTCGTCCTGTACTCGTTCCATTCCACGGGCAAGCACAATACGTTTGACTGGATCATCGATTGGGGCAATCTCAGTGCGGGACTGTTACAGGCCGCGCTGTTCCTGCACTTTGCTTTGACCTTCCCCGAGCGACGCCACGGTAAAAAGCCGGGCTGGTTGGTAACTCTGGTTTACCTGCCCGGCCTCTTCGTCCTGGGTGCGTGGATCTTTTCTCGTCTGACGCTCCTGGCAACGCAGTCGCTGCTCTGGAACCTGGAACGCCTGCAGATGCTCTACACCACGGTCTACTTTTTGATCGCCGCCGTGGTGCTGTGGCGCAGTTATCGGCGGGCGGCCACACCGCTGCAACAGCAGCAGATGAAGTGGATTTCGCGCGGCACGGTGCTCGCGATCGGGCCATACACGCTGATTTACGTCCTGCCCTACCTGTTTGGCGTGCAACCGACGCAAGCGATGAAGGTCTCCGTGCTGTCTCTGGTCTTCCTGCCGGTCGCGTGGGGCTACGCCATTGTGCGCTACCGGCTGATGGACGTGGACATCATCTTCAAGCGGGGCGTGGCCTACACGCTTGCGACTGCGGCCATTGTTGGCGCCTACTTCGTCCTGATCGGAGGCCTGGCCGGCTCCATCACCAACAAGTTCCCGAATACCGGCACGGCCGGGCTGATCGCGGTCATCATCATTACGGCGCTGGTCTTTGAGCCGCTCAAGAACTGGATCCAGGTCCGCGTGGACCGCTTCTTCTACCGCAAGCGCTATGACTATCGCCGCACGCTGATTGAATTTGGACGCGAACTCAGCTCCGAGATGGACCTGGGCGCTATGCTCACCTCGGTCATCGATCGCCTGTCGCGCACGCTGCTGGTGGACCGCATCGCCATATTCCTGGCCGCCGACGCTGAAGCCCATGAATTTGTCATGGAGAAATCTTTTGGCATCAGCTATACCGGGGCACTTGACCTGAATTTTCTGGTGGTGGAACGCCCCGAGCAGTACGCCGGACACATCTTCTTCGACAACACGCGCAAGGCATTGCAGGAGAGCGCCTCCGCCCGCGAAACCATCGCCAAGCTGAACCTCAACTACTACATCCCGTGCACGGTGCAGAACCGCACGATTGCGGTGATGGGCCTGGGCAAGACCGTATCGGGCGAATTCCTCTCCAGTGACGATGTCGAGTTGTTGGAAACTCTGGCCGGCTATATCGGCATTGCCATTCAGAACGCTCGGCTCTACGCCTCACTGGAGCAGAAGGCCAGCGAGTACGAGCGCCTGAAGGACTTCAACGAAAATATTGTCGAATCGATCAGCGTCGGCGTGCTGGCGGTAGATCTGGAAGACCGGATCGAATCGTGGAACTCGCAGATGGAAGTCATGTACGCGATGCCCCGTTCACAAGTGCTGGGCGAGCGCCTGAGCGAGATCTTCCCTGCTGAATTCGTGGAAGAGTTTTACCGCGTACGCCAGAACCCGGGCATTCACAACCTTTACAAGTTCCGGATGCATACCCGCGCGGGGGACACGCGGATCGCCAACGTGGCCATTGCTCCTCTGGTCACGAGAAAGTTCAGCGTGATCGGGCGGCTGATCATCGTGGATGACATCACCGAGCGCATGGAGCTGGAATCGCAGCTCAGCCAGGCGGAAAAGCTCTCGTCGATCGGACTGCTGGCCGCCGGCGTGGCCCACGAGGTCAACACGCCTCTGGCAGTCATCTCCAGTTACGCGCAAATGGCCTCCAAGCAGGTGGATGGCGACGCCAAGATCAGTCCGCTGCTGGAAAAGATCACGCGCCAGACCTCCCGTGCCTCGGAGATCGTGAACAACCTGCTCAACTTCTCCCGCACCAGCGCCACGGAGTTCAACGAGGTGGACCTGAACAAGATCATCTCTGAAACTCTGGCGCTGCTCGAGCACCAGCTCAAGACCTCGCACATCAAGGTCGATTCGCATTTTTATGACGGCCTGCCGCTGATTCATGGCAACGCCGGCAAATTGCAGCAGGTCTTCCTGAACCTGTTCCTGAACGCCAAGGACGCCATGGCCGGCCAGGGCGGGACGCTGAGCATCGAGACCAGCAACGGTGACGCGGTGCAGGTCACCATCAGTGACAGCGGCGCGGGCATAGCGCCGGAACACATCCACAAGATCTACGATCCATTTTTCACCACCAAAGCCAGCCCGCGCGAGGGCCAATCGCGGGGCACAGGCCTGGGTCTTTCCGTGACTTACGGAATCATCCAGGAGCACGCGGGCAAGATTCGTGTCGATTCACAACCTGGCCAGGGAACAAGGTTCCTGCTTGAGTTCCCATTGAGGAAGGCAGTCAATGTCTGAAGCTGCGGTTTTAACTCGTCCCCCCATCGAGACCACTCACGGTGGTTCCATTCTCATCATCGATGACGAAGCCGCGATCCGTGAATCGCTGGAAACCCTGCTTGAATTCGAGGGCTACAGCGTGGAGTCGGCGGAAACGGGCGCGGAAGGCCTGACCCGGCTCAGCGAGCGGGCGTTTGACCTGGTCTTGCTCGACTTTGCCTTGCCCGACCGTAACGGCCTGGAAGTGCTGACGGAGATCCGCGCGCGCGATTCACAGCTGGCCGTGATCATGATCACCGCCTACGGCACTTTGGACAACGCAGTGCGCGCCATGCAGAAGGGCGCCACCAATTTCATCCAGAAACCCTGGGACAACGAGAAGCTGCTGGCCGACGTGCGTGCCTCCGTGGCCCGGCGGCGCGTGGAGGAAGAGAACGAGCAGCTCAAACGCGCCCTGAAGCAGCGCTACAGCTTCGAGCAGATCATAGGCAAGGCCGATTCGATGCTGAAGATTTTCGACCTGGTCGGGCAGGTCGCCTCCAGCCGCTCCACCGTGCTGATCCAGGGCGAGAGCGGCACCGGGAAAGAGCTGATCGCCAAGGCGATCCATGCCAATTCACAGCGCAAGAACCATCCTTTCGTGCCGGTGAACACCGGCTCCATGCCGGCGGACCTGCTGGAGTCGACGCTATTCGGCCACGTGAAGGGCGCGTTCACCAGCGCGGTCTCTTCGAAGAAAGGCCTGTTTGAAGTCGCCGACGGCGGCACCATCTTCCTCGATGAGATCGGCACCATGAGCCTGGAGACCCAGGCCAAGATCCTGCGTGTCCTGCAGGACCGCAAGTTCATGCACCTGGGCGGCATTCAGGAAATTCAAGTCGACGTACGCGTCATTGCCGCAACCAATATCGACCTGCACCTGCTGGTGCGCGAAGGCAGGTTCCGCGAAGACCTGTTCTACCGCCTGAACGTGATCACCGTGGACCTGCCGCCGCTGCGCAGCCGCACGGAAGACATCCCGCTGCTGGTTGGCCACTTCCTGGAGAAATTTGCCCGCGAAAACGGCAAGCCGCTGGCACACATCACGCCGGAGGCGCTGCGCCCGCTGATGGACTACGGCTGGCCGGGCAACGTGCGCGAACTGGAAAACGTAATCGAGCGCGCCGTGGTGCTGTGCAATGGCCCGACGGTCGGCATTGAGCTCATCCCCGACCACATTGTGGGCCGCGGCTCGGAGGGCAAGATGTTCGAACACCGGCCGGACGCGTCGCTGTTTGAGATTGTGGAAGACTGCGAACGCCGCCTCATCGTCAACATGCTGGAGAAATCCAACTGGAACCAAACCGAGGCGGCCGAGCGCTTCCACATTCCGCTTTCGACGCTGAACCAGAAGATCAAGCGCCTCAATATCGAGATCAGGAAGAAGGGCCGGGAGTCGTAGTCCCGGGGAGCTGAGGGCAAGTCCTGCTTTTCTGCTATAGTTTAGTTTTCCGGATGGAACTCATCTCTCCGTTTGATTTCGTGAAGCGCAGCCTCCTGGCTGTCCAGGAATATACCTATCTCTCGCTCCGCGCGGTTGGCAACCTCATACGCAAGCCCCTTTATCTGGCCGATACCATCCAGCAGGCCGACTTCATCGGCGTGGGCTCGCTGCCGATCGTGATCCTGACGGGAATGTTTACGGGCATCGTGCTGGCGCTGAACACCTCAAAGACGCTGCAGCAGTTCGGGTCGCTCTCGCTCACGGGCCGGTTGGTGTCGCTTTCCATGGTCCGCGAACTGGGTCCGGTGCTTACCAGCCTGATGGTCGCCGGGCGCAACGCTTCCGGCATGGCCAGTGAACTCGGGTCCATGAAGGTGACCGAGCAGATTGATGCCATGCGCGCGCTGGGCACCGATCCATATAAGAAGCTGGTCACCCCGCGCGTGATCGCCACCATTTTCATGATGTTCTTTCTGACCATCATTTCCGACTTTGTGGGCCTGGTGGGCGGATGGATCATCTCCTTCGCCATGCTCGGCCTGGACACGTATCAGTACTGGAACAGCGCGTATCAGACGCTGAAGTATGACGACGTAATCACCGGCCTGGTCAAGCCGCTGGTCTTTGGCTTCATCATCGCGACCGTGGGCTGCTACTACGGAATGAATACCAAGGGCGGCACGCAGGGCGTGGGCCGCGCCACCACGCAGGCAGTGGTCGCGTCCTCCGTACTCATCCTTGCGACCGATGCCGTGCTCACGCAGCTCTTCCTTACCTTGACGTAGCCATGCCGCTCTTCGACGACTCGCCGGACACCATTCACAAGGCAATAATCTTTGAAGACGTCTCCCTCCACTTCGACGAGCTGACCGTGCTCGATCGAGTCTCCTTCGAGCTCAAGCGGGGCGAGACCAAGGTGCTGCTGGGAATAGCGGGCTCCGGCAAGAGCACGATCCTCAAGCTCTGTCTCGGGCTGCTGAAACCCGATGCCGGACGCATCTATGTCCTGGGGCACGACATTACCGTGATGTCAGAAGAAGATCTGTTCGACCTGCGCAGCAAGATCGGGATCGTCTTCCAGGAAAGCGCGCTGTTCGACTCGCTGAACGTCCATGACAACGTGGCCTTCCGGCTCACCGAGGAGCATCTGCCGGAAGCCGAGATCGACAAGCGCGTGCGCGAGGCGCTGAGCTTCGTGGAGCTGGAAGAGGCGATCGACAAGCTTCCGTCAGAGCTTTCCGGCGGCATGCGCCGGAGGGTCGGAATCGCGCGCGCCATCATCACCCAGCCGGAGGTCCTGCTGTACGACTCGCCGACGGGCGGCCTGGATCCGATTACATCCACCACCATCATCGAGCTGATCATGAAGCAGCGTGACGTGTACAAAACCAGCGCTTTGCTGGTGAGCCATCG
>DASTJB010000035.1:0-2826 GCA_035717005.1 Candidatus Angelobacter sp. | reverse complement strand
CATCGCGCCACTGCGTCAGGTCCACCAGTTGCAGTAACTCCTCAATCGAGCGTTCGCGCTCGTCGGCCGCGATTCCGTACAGCTTGGAGTAAATGCTCAGGTTTTCCCAGACGGTAAGGTCGCCATCGCTGGTCATGGCTTGAGGAATGACGCCGATGGAACGGCGAGCCTTATCGGGTTCTTTGCGAACGTCAAAGCCTTCGATGAACGCCGATCCGGCGGTGATCTCCAGCAGCGTGGTCATCATGCGGATCAAGGTCGATTTGCCGGCGCCGTTGGGGCCCAGCAGGCCGAAGATTTCGCCCTCCGCCACGTCGAAAGAGACACCATCCACGGCAGTGAAGTTCCCATACTTCTTCACGATGTCGATGACCGCGATCGCCTTGGGCGCCGCGGCATTCACGGGTTCACCTTCGACTGGGGAATGAGGATTTCCGCGGTCATGCCAGGCACCAGATTTTTCTTGCTGTTGTCGACCGCCAGTTTCAGCGTGACGGCCTTGATGTCGCGCTTGCGCCGGCTCACGTCGCGCTGCGTGGCGAAATCAGCTTCAGGAGCTTTGAAAATGATTTTGCCGGGAACCGTCTCGCCGGAAGGCAAACGCGCGTTGAGTTGGTCACCCAGCGCAATGTGCACGGCCTGGGTTTCCGGAATGGCGGCGCGCACCCAGGTGTCGCTGAGATCGGTGACGATTGCAATGGCCTGTCCTGGATTGACTACCTCGCCTTCACGCGCGGCGCGGACGGTGACGATCCCGCTTACCGGCGCAGTCACTTTGGTATAGCCGAGCCGGGCTTCGGCGGCTTCGAGCTGCGCTTTTGCGTTGAGCTGTTGCGCGCGCGTCGCAGCCACCGTGCTCTGTGCTGCGTGGGTCTGATGCAGGCGGGCCTGTGCCGTATCGAGATCGGCCTGGGCGGCGCGCACCTGGTCCTCAGACGCGCGAACCAGCGCTTGCTGAGCTTTGAGCTGGGCCGCGGCCTGATCGGCAGCCTGCTGCGTGCCGATGCCCTGCTTGGCGAGCTCGATGGCGCGGTAAGAGTCACTCTGGATGCGTTGCAGGTCGGCCTGGGCCTGGAGCAGCGTGGCCTGTACCGCGCGCAACCGCGCCTGCGCATTCACGACGCCGCTGGAGGTCTCACCGGCGGTCTGCTCTTCCGTAGCGCGGGTTTGCGATACCTGATGACGCAGACTGGCCAGCACGGCCTCAGCGGCCTGGCGATCGGCAGTGAGCTCCCGGGAGTCGAGCACCGCGATGGTGTCACCCACCTTGACCTCGGTGCCTTCATCCACGGCCAACCGCTCGATGCGCCCGCTGATCTTGGGGCTGACCACGACCTGGTTGGCGTCAACGGTGCCGATCAGGACCAGATCGGAGGAGTGGTCAGTGGAGAGGAAGTAGTAGACGGCGGCGATGATGAGGAGCAGGCCCAAAAATCCGAAGAATTTATTGCGCTGGCTCACGGCTGGCACACCTTTCGCGCTGCCTCCGGCGTGAGCACGGCCGCGCAGATGAAGTCCAGCATGGCGGCGCGGCGCGCGGCGATGCGCTCCGGAGAGGCGGGATCGCCAGGCCGCATGAACTGATGCGCGGGCATGCTGATGAAATAAAACACGATGATTCCAATGATGGAGGTGACGGTCTGCATGGGATCGAGGTGGCGGAAGTCGCCGCTCTTGGCGCCTTCCAACATTAATTTCTCCAGTCGGTCATAGAAGGGGCGGACATGTTTTTCCATGACACTTCTGCCGGCGGGGGAAAGGGTGCGGCCGGTGGAGCGCATGAACTCGCGCTGCACCAGGCGAGGATAGACGGGCGCGCTGGCAATGTAGTCGAAGTGCGTTTGCGCGTAGAGAACCAGCCGTTCGCGCGGCAGAAGGTCGGTGCGCTCCAGCACCGCAGCCACCTTCTGGTGCAGCCCGGAGAAGACCTGCTCCAGCGCGGCGGCGTAAAGACCTTCCTTGTCTTTGAAGTAGTAATAAATGAGCGCCTTGTTGACACCGGCGCGGCGGGCGATCTCCTCGGTACGCGCGCCGGCCACGCCTTCATGGGAGAACTCTTCGAGCGCGGCCTTCAGGATGGCAGCACGTGTCTTTTCGGGTTCGCCACGCGAGCCGGGCCGGCCGGATTTGAGGGCAGAGGTCATTAATTAACTGGTTATTTAATTATGTAACAAATACAAGAGCCGTTGCAATAGGGTAAGGGTTGGCGTCTAATTCAACGTTATGCGACTGTGGGGAATCGTTATTTGGGCGGCAATGGCACCTCTCATCTTGGGGCAGCAAAACAAAGCGTCTAGCGATAGCGCCAAGGGAGTTTGTACGCCAAAACTGATTGACGCACCACGGTTACCCGAGCCGCTCCACTCCGCAAAGGGCGATAAGTCAGTGAGACAGACGCCCGTCGTCGAGTTCGAGATTCTTGAGTCGGGCGCGACGGCGAACGGCCGCTTGAAGCGCAGCTCCGGAGTAAAAGATCTCGATGATTGGGCGATGAATTGGACCCGCGAAGCCAAATACAAGCCACGACCAGGGTGCGGAGTGCTTAAAACGACGATGTCTCTCACGGTCGACTTCAAATAGCCGCATTTCAGCTTCGCTGGGCCAGGGAGACGGTAAACATGCCCCACTCGTCAATCGTCTGGGAGATTTTGCAAAAACCGGCTGCCTCGACCAGTTGGTCGAGTTCAGCCTGCGTGCGCCGCCGCATCACCCAGGGCCGGAAATCGCGATGGCTGGGCAGGGTCCGCGCAATCATCTCTATTTGCGGGTGAAAAGGCTGCCCGGTATAGATGAGCAAGCCGCCGGGCTCGAGAGCCTCAGCCAGGC
>DASTJB010000034.1:0-33956 GCA_035717005.1 Candidatus Angelobacter sp. | reverse complement strand
GGGACACCATTGCGCGCAGCCGGTGATGCAGCGCTTCAACATTCCCGCGACGGCCCGCGCTTCATTCGGCCTTTACAACACTCGGGAGGAAGTGGACGCTCTGGTTGCCGGCATCAGGAAAGTGCGCGAGGTGATGGGCTGATGTCGGAGCTGCGCGAGTTGTATCAGGAGGTAATTCTGGAGCACAGCAAGAAGCCCCGCAACTATCGCGCGCTGGAGGCGGCCAACCACAAAGCCGAAGGCTACAACCCGCTTTGCGGCGACCATTTCACCATCTACGTCGATCTGCAGGACGGCGCGATCAAAGATATCGGGTTTCAGGGAAGCGGGTGCGCGATCTCCAAAGCCTCAGCTTCCATGATGACGCAAAGCTTGAAAGGGAAGACGACGGCCGAAGCAGAAGAGCTGTTCACTAAATTTCACGACGTGGTTACGGGGCACGCCGTGGGAAGTGAAGAGAACCTGGGCAAGCTGGCTGTATTTGCCGGCGTCTCGGAATTTCCCTTGCGGGTCAAATGCGCCACGCTGGCGTGGCACGCGTTGAATGCGGCGCTCAAGGGCGAGCAGGAAGCGGTTTCCACCGAATAGCAGATGATATCGAAGGAACAAATCGAACTCTCACGCGAGGTTGATGCGACCCAGATTCCCAGCGGGATCCCGCACAAGCTCGCGGCCGGAACCAGGGTGCGCCTGATGCAGGCTCTGGGCGGAAGCTATACGGTGATGACCGACTTCGGCTACATGGCGCGCATTGACGCCAAAGACGCCGATGCGCTGGGGCTTGCGCCTTCGGCGTCCGGCGCCGAAGCGCCCCAGGAGTTCAGTGAGCAGCTGGTCTGGGACCTTCTGAAGACAGTCTATGATCCGGAGATTCCGGTGAACGTGGTCGACCTTGGGCTCATCTACGCCTGCCAGATTACTCCCATCGGTGACGGGAACAAGATCGACATCAAAATGACGATGACGGCGCCGGGCTGCGGAATGTCGGACGTGTTAAAAGCCGATATTCAGCGCAAGCTTTACAGTTTGCCTACGGTGAAGGAGCTGAACGTTGAGGTGGTATTCGATCCGCCGTGGCATCCGGGCAGAATGACGGAAGGCGCGCGCCTGCAACTGGGACTGGATCTGGAGAGTTCGCCCTTCCCGATGTACTAGATGAAGTGATGAAGGGCGAGGCCGTTCACGGGCCGAGCCCGCTGCAACAGGCGCAGAAGATTGACGTGAGTAGTCGCTCGCTGGCGGTTTGGAGCGGAGCGACAAAAAAATGAAGCGCGGGAGAGCGCGCTATTTCCCCACTCACCCTCCCGCTCTCCTTCCCTGTCGAGCCAACTTGATGAGCTGGATCTAACAGTAAAGTGGATAAAGTACCGGTTCGCCACCCCGGCCGCTGGGTTGGCGGCACGAACGCATGAAGCGTGGCCATTTAGAACTATGGTGCAAACGCAACCCGGAAAAAATATAAGTTGATTCGCGTTTTTGTTAGAAATTCTTAGTCGCAGCCAGCTCGGGCTGCGCCAAAGATGGAAATTGGCATGGCCCTAAGTATCCATAGGTCAAATATTTAGCTTCCATCCAGGCCAAAGCTCATCGACGCCGTTCCGGAATAACTTTGTTCAACAAATGGGGCAATGCTATAGTCCCGAACAAATCACGCAAGAAGTTGTGACAAGGCTCGAATGACGATGCTGCACAAATTGCCCAAACTCGTGCTTGCCCTCATGGTGGTGATGATCCTGTTCTCACCGTTCATGCAGCTCGACAGTCTGGACAATTTCCCGGTCTCAACCGGTGACATTGAGCTGACGATCATCTCGATTTTGTTTGAAACCGGGATGTTCTTTGTGTTTTGCGGAATTCTCTCGCTGTTCCCGGCATTGCTGCGCGGCGGCTTCATGTTGCCACCGCTCACATTTGCGCGGGCAAACATCCAGACAGCGGTCCCGGAGACCGAGCTCTTCAGTTTTACGCCGCCTTTACGTATCTGATCGCCATTCCATTCCCAAAGTGTGCCTGCAGGAAGACCCAACGGTTCTTCCCGGCGACTATACCTCCACTTTTGCGTGGCAGGTGATGTAAAAACAACAAGATTTCAAAAGAGTTTAAGGAATGGAATCATGAAATCCCCTGAGGTTTATAGCTCCCCCACGAGCGTGTTGGCGGCCCAACCCGCGCTCATGAATGAACTCCTGGATCCGTGCTCGTACGATGAAGGCGCGGCAGGGATGGAAGATGAACGGCTGGTGCAGGGATGCCTGCAGGGCGACTCGCGCGCCTGGGAACAGCTGATCGACAAATATAAGAGGCTGATCTATTCGATCCCGATCAAATATGGCGCTTCGCCTGAGGATGCCTCTGACGTTTTCCAGGCGGTCTGCATTGAGGTGTTGAATAGCCTTCCCCAACTGAAGAGCGCCCAGTCGCTGCGCTCATGGCTCATCACATTGACGATCCGGCAGGCGTACCGCTGGAAGAAGAAGCAATCCAACCACGTAGAACTCGACGCGCTGGAGCCGGAGGTGGCTGAAGGAATTGCCAGCGTCAGCCATCCCGACAAGCTGGACCAGCTGGAGCAGGAGCAGATCGTTCGTGAGGTGGTGGCGCAATTGCCGCCGCGCCATCGCGAACTGGTGCGCCTGCTGTTCTTCGAACAACCGGCCTTGCCTTACACGGAAGTGGCGCAACGGCTGGGGCTGGCGACGGGATCGATCGGCTTCATCCGCGGGCGTTGCCTGGAGAAGCTGCGCAAGGCGCTGCTGGAATACGGATTTAACGGGTAAGCAGAGTTATCGGAGCGCAACACATCGAGGAGTGTTGCGCTCCGGGCTGTAGCACTCTTAAGGAATGATACGCAGCTTTCCCGCGCTGGTTTTCCCAGCCGCGTCTAGTTGGCGAATTTGAACGGCCGGCGCAGGCCGGTGGTCACGGCCGCGCAGGGACGGAGATGAATGGAAAACAGCTGATCACGACTGGGCCATTGCATTCCGGAGGCAGCATTCTCCTGGAATACAGCCACCGCCAGTTGCAGCCGTTCAATGCTTTGCCTAAGGCCTGAGGCGGCGTGCCGGGACGCCGATTGCAGGGCTGCTCTCAAATAAAGGATGTCTTCTTCCAGTCCGGCAGCGGCAGCGAGCCATTTCTCGTTGTGATTCATCGCGGTCTCCAAACTCAGCGAATTGCTTGCGCGCAAAGCGCAAGAAGTTCCAGCATTGGTGCGTTACTGGATTTGGAACTCAGGATTGACATCAACCTGTCAGCCACCTGATACCGCTGGTTCCCGACATGTTTTACCTGTTTGCTTATAAGGGTAAGCAGGGGGAGCAAAAAATATAGAGAAGTGCCGTGAAGAAGTACAATGACCTTAAATTTTTCTGGGGATGACTCCGCGTATTAAAAATTCTCATGACCGAAATGAAACGATTCCCGGTCAAGAGGATTTTGCCGGTCCAAAATGGAACAGAGTCTTCATTGTTTTACGCTTTCACAAAATCGATGTAGCCGCGTTGCGGGTCGGCGCTGATCAGTTTTACCCGAAGCTTATCGCCCACATCCACTCCGGCGCCGTGTACCAGCAGCCCTTCCACGTGCGGCTTGAGGACGCGAACGAATGTCCCTTTTGGCGTAACGCCGGTGACAATGCCATCAAACACCTGACCGATCCTGCTGCTCATGCTGACTGCGGCGATGCGCTTTGACATCGCGCGCTCGACTTTGCGGGCTGCATCTTCTTTTGCGGTGCAGTTGGCGGCGACGGCGGCGAGTTCACCGTCGGAGTAAGGGGTCGCTTGTCCGGCGAGAACAGCTTTGATGAGTCGCTGCGTCACTACGTCGGCAAAGCGGCGGTTCGGAGCGGTGGAGTGGGTGTAATCCTGCACGGCCAGGCCAAAGTGGCCGGGTGAAGGCTCGCCCGGTCGTTCCAAAACGTACTCGCCCGGTCCCATGAGTTTGATCACGGCCAGGGAGAGGTCGGCGAAGTGATCGGGATCGGCCGCCTTGCGCGCCTGAAGGAAATCGTTCAGCGCTTTGGAATCGGGAGTGGCGGGCAGCCGGCCGCCCTGCTGTGTAGCGAGAGCGACGATGCGGTCCCAGCGCTCCGGCGTTTTGACCACGCGCCGGATCGACGAAACTTTTGCATCCTCGAGCATCCGGGCGACCACGCCATTGGCCGCGATCATGAGATCTTCAATCAACTCCGTGGCGCGGTTCTTCTCCTGTTTTTGGAGATCGACAACCTGGTTATTGAGCAATACCGGATGGACTTCCGAGGTTTCAATATCGAGCGCCCCGTGCTGATGGCGCTCATTTTTGAGCGCCTGCGCCACTGAATCCTGCAATTTGAGTTGGGTTTGTAGATCGGACGAAGCCGCAACTTTTGCCGGCGCCGGGCCTGTTCCCTCGAGCCAAGCGCCGACCGCGTTGTAAGTAAGCTGCGCCTTGTTGACGACAAGCGCGCGATAGATATCGTGCTTCTGCACGTTGCCGCCGGAGTCGACGGTGAATTCAGTCACCACGCTCAGCTTGCCGGCGACTTCGAGCAGGGAAGTTGCGCCGGTGGAGAGTTCTTCCGGCAGCATGGGAAAGTTGCGCACGCCGGTGTAGACCGTGGTGGTCTCCTTGCCGGCATGGCGGTCGATAGGCGTGTCCTTCTGCACAAAGGCATCCACGTCTGCAATCCCGACCATGATTTTCGTCGTGCCGTCGGCCAGCTTTTCCGCGTACTCGATCTGGTCGAGATCGCGCGAGGTGTCATTGTCGATGGAGGACCAGAGCAGGTGGCGAAGGTCGCGGACGCCTGATGACGAAGGAGCCGCAGCAGATTTGATCTGCGCGAGCTGCTTGGCGACCTCGGGCGGAAAGTCGGGCTCGAAGCCATTTTCCAGCATGATTTGTTTGGCCGCTGCCTGAAGATCGAAGTGAGAGGGATTTGCGCTGTTCATAGGGTGGAGGAAAACTATGCAGGTTAACACACAAGAGTGTAGTGAGAACAAAGGCCGCCTGCGCCGGCGGCCTGAGGGTAACCTATTGGATTATCGCGCGAAGGCGCCGACAAAGGCGCTGCGCTTGTCGTGCAATGTCCAGGTGGTATCGAGATCGTTGCCGCGATATTCATCGGTCATGGCAACAGCGGCCATGGCATGCGTCGTCTGGGTGAGCGGCGGGTAGAAGGTGTCTTCGTTGCCGCAGAGATGGTCTTTGTCGCCGATGGCCCGGGTTTCCACCGAGACTACATCGCCGGCCTGCAGGCGGGCGCGGGTGGAATGCTGGCCGGACGCCACTTCCATATCAATTCCGGTATCGATCACGCGGACGACGTGGCGCAGAAGTTCGCCCCCCATCTCCTGGGCAAAGTTGATGAGCGCCTGGCGCTGCTGCGGCGTGGCTGCGCGATCCACCAGCAGCACTGATTTCGCAGGATACGGCTTGCCATAGGGATCGCCCAGCGTGGCCTGCGCTTTCACGGCGCCCACAATCGTCAGCCCGGCAAGCGAGACGCCATCCCACTGGCCTTCAGTGATGTGCCAGGCAACAATTGCCTCCTGGCCGGTCAGGTTCATCTCGCTGTTGGCGAAGCACTGGCCGACATAGACATCAGCGCTTCGGGTCTCAAGGTAGTCGCCCTTGATCTGCGGCTGCGAAGCGGCGAATGAGGCCGCTGCCAGAGAGATGAAAAAAACTGAGAGGGTGAAAATCTTTCTCATGAGAAAACTCCTCGCCCCATTCACGCACCAAGAACCCGCGCGAATGGGACCCTGCTTAGCCCTATTGTAGGCCGTCACAGCGCGAAGGTGAATGGCATTTTCAACCTTCAGCGTTGCGCTGTGCCGGGAGCAGGGGCCTGAGGCTCCCTGGAGCGGGCTTCCTTATAAAGAAGGGTGAAGGAGATATTTGAGAGCACCAGGAGCAGCAGCGCGGGCGCATAAATGAGCGCGAACTTTACCACGAACAGGACTTTGAATGCGTCGGGAAAGAAGCGGTCGATGAGCGCGATTTTGAATAAACCCACTGCGCCGCCGGCGGCCAGAACGATGACGAGATTCTTGATGAATACGTGGCCTCCCAGGACAAAACCCCGCTTCAGCGCCGGAACAACTCCCAGGTTCTCATTGACAGTAACGGGGACCACCAGCGCAAACAGCGAGGCGACCACCATGCCGGGAACAAAGAAGATGGTGCCGCCGATCGTCGACGGAAGGCCGATCAGCAGCGTATAGAGAATCGCGGCGGGAAAGAAGCGCGCTACGTCGATGAGGACATGGCTGAGATCGATGGCGCGGCTGGAAAGCTGTTCAGCAGTAATACGGCAGACGGCACGCGCGGCCAGCAGGATGGGAGTCCACAGACCGAAGATTAGTCCCACAATTGCGATCAGTTGCTGCCGGACAGACATCGCTGACCAGAGTTCACGCGAGTCGACGTGAGGGTCGGTGACGCCTCGCACCATGTATAGGGAGACGGCGGTCAGAGCGGCAACCCCCAGCAGGCCGGGGACCGCAGCAGAGAGGTAGTACAGGCGCGCCTGTGCCGCAAACAGACGGGCCATTTGCGGCAGCAGGGAGAAGCGAGCGGGCACGCGGCTACTTGCCGGCGCCGCAGTGGCAGCCGCGATCGCCGGAGCAGCAATTGCCCGGTTCGGCAAGTTGCCCGTCTGGACCGATGCAGGTCTGCGTCATGCCGCACCAGAAAAGGCCATCGCCGGATCGAGGGACTGTGGGGTCGGGCTGCGACCAGGTGTACTGGCTTTTCCAGTGGAGCGCGGAGCAGAGCCCCGGACGGTCAGTATTGAAGCGATCAGGTACGTTGCTCATGCTGCACCTCCCTGGTTCCCGTTGCGCGTGACGGCCGCGTGCGCCGGAGCGCCGGCGGCGGCCAGAATGGCCCGCTTTACCGCGACCCGCGCGAGGTGGACCTTCTGCGCGTTCTGGCCCAGGCTCTTTGCTTTGGACACTGCTGCTTTGGCAGCTTCATCGGCCGTGGCGGGGGTAATGGCTTTGCCCTGCAGAGCCTGCGCAGCTTCCTGCGAGACCCACGGGATCGGCGCGACGTGGCCCATGACCACGCGCGCGCTCTGAACGGTGCTGCCGTTCATTGTGAGGGCGACCGCAGCGGTGGCGTAAGGCCAGTCAAAAGCTTCTTTTTGCCGAACCTCGTAGGCCGCAGCGCGGATGTTGGGCGCCGGAGGCACGATCACGTGAGTGATGAACTCATTTGGCTGGAGATCGTGCTCGCGCTCCTGGTCAGTCTTTGGAATGACGAAGAATTTCTCCACGGACACCTCACGCGGGCCGCGCGCTCCGAGGATTCGGAGCTTTGCGTTGTAGGCGATCAGCACCGGCGCGACGGTCGAGGGGCTGACGAAGTAGGCGGGACCGTCGTTGCCAAGGATGGCGTGATAACGATTGTCGCCATCGAGGACCAGGGACTTCCCGTCCTTTTGAGCCAACAGTCCGTGCCCGGTGCGGAAGTACCAGCAGCGCGGGCGCTGGCAGAGATTGCCTCCGATGGTGGCAACGTTGCGTATCTGCGGGCTGGCGGCGTCGCCGGCCGCGGTGGCCAGAGCGGGATGAAGCTTGAGGATCTGGCCGGCCGAGCTAATACGGTCCAGCGTGACCAGTGCGCCCAGATTCAGCGCGCCACCTTCATTGCCGATGGCGTGCAGCCCGGCGATGCTTTTAATATTCACCAGGCGCTTCGGCGTGGTGATTTCATCTTTCATCAGGGAGAGCAGGTCACTGCCGCCGGCGAGAATCTCCACGTCGCCCCAGCTGCTGCCCAGCAGGGCGGGCACTTGCTCCAGCGTTGTGGGACTGGCAAATTCAAACGGTCGCATTGCTGCCTCCTTTGGAGTTGAGCGCGGCCAGGACACGGTCTGGGGTGAGCGGCAGGAAGGGCACGCGCACGCCGATGGCGTTGGCCACGGCGTTCGAGATCGCGGCCATCGGGCCAACCGTGGGCGGCTCGCCCAAGCCGATGGGGCCGCGCTCGTCATAGCCTTTGCCGGTCATCATGTGGACCACCAGCTCACCGATGTCTCCGATGCCGGCGAGGCGGTAGAAGTCCATGTTTGGATTGAGCATGGTGCCCAGGTTCACGTCCATGACTTTCTCTTCGTAAAGCGCGGAGGCCACGCCCATGATCAAAGCGCCGTATACCTGGCTTTCTGCGGTCTTCATGTTGATGATCAGGCCGCAATCCTGCACGCAGACCATTTTGTTCATCTTCACGATTCCGGTTTCAGTGTCGACGGAAACATCGGCCATCACCACCCCGCCGACGCCGGAGGAAATCAGATCGCCCGGGCCGGGATTCTTGCCCACAACCTGGATTGGCTGCGTGCCCAGGCGGGCGCACGCGTCCTTCCAACTCAGCGAGCGCGAAGGCGCCGACTTCACGCGGATGGTTCCGTTGACCGCCTCCAACTCTTCTGGTTTGGCGTTGAGCGCGCCGGCAACTTTGGCGAAGAGCTGGTCACGCGCGTCGATGGCTGCGCGCCGCGTAGAGGAGCTGACGCCGCCGATCGTCGTGCTGCCACCGGAGCCACCGTCAGGGGGATATTGATTGTCGCCAATCTGGAGCCCATCTTTGATTTTCTCAATCGGGAGGCCGAGCGTGTCGCCCGCCACCATCAAAATGCAGGTGCGCGTTCCCGTCCCCAGATCCTGGCTGCCCATCCTGATATTGACCGAACCGTCAGAATTGATGGTGAGCTCGCAGTTGCTGTCATGCCCGCGGCCGCCCCAGGTTTGAATGGCAAGGCCGAGGCCGCGAGAGTTGGGGCCCGTCTGCTGACCGCGCGGATGCCATTTCTTCTTCCACTCAATCAGATCGGCGGCAATCAGCAGCTCGTCGTGGTAAACCTCAGATCGGGCTGTGGCCAGGTTGAGGTTCTTCAGAACCAGGTCCAGAGGATCCATGTTCAGTCTGGCCGCGGCGTCTTCCAAAGCTGCCAGGGTGATGAGGCAGCCCTGAGGATGGTTGGGCGCGCGCCATGCCCGCGCCGGACCGATGTTGGTGGCGACGGCCGTATGTTGCTTGCGCTGATTGGGAATGTTGGTCAGCACGTAAGGCATGGGCGGGGCGCCGCCTCCGCCAGGGCCTCCGGTGCCCCAGGATTCCGATTGCCAACCGGTGATGGTGCCGTCTTTTTTGGCGGCGATCTTCACTTTTGCGAACGCCGAAGGTCGAGCGCCCGCTACTTCGAGCTCGGCGTCGCGCTCCAGCATCACGCGGACGGGCTTGCCGCCGGCTTTTTTTGAGACCTGCGCGGTGTAAACACCCCAGCGATCGATGCCGAACTTGCTGCCGAAGCCGCCGCCGATGTGGTCCTGATGGACGTGAACGTTGGCTTCAGGGATCTTTAGCGCCCCCGCATACTGTCCGCCAAGGCCGGAGACATTCTGTGTGGAGTGGTGGGCAAAGAGATGATCGGCGTCGGTCCACTCAGCGATCGAGCCGTGGCTTTCGAGACAACAGTGCGTGATCACCGGGCAGCCGTAAACGCCTTCGGAGACAACGTCGGCTTCCTTGAACGCGGCGTCAGGGTCACCCTTGAGCACCTCGCTCTCCTTCTTGTAGGGAGAGGTGACGGGCTGCGGTTCGCTCACTTGAGCTTCCTGAAGAGCCTTGATGACGCTCGCCGGGACTTCATTGTTTTTCATCCGCTCCACCATTTCCGCGGAT
Source organism: Candidatus Angelobacter sp. (assembly GCA_035717005.1). Classification (GTDB taxonomy): domain Bacteria; phylum Acidobacteriota; class Terriglobia; order Terriglobales; family Acidobacteriaceae; genus Angelobacter. The sequence goes on along the minus strand of DASTJB010000034.1, from coordinate 24,281 downwards.
ACTTTGAAGGCGATGCCGCGCTTCTGCACGGCCGAGACGATCTGCTTCTCATCGGTGTCACTGTTGAGCATCTGCACAACGTCGCGCAAGCCAAGGGGGCCGGTGCTCTCCGGCACGCCTTTGGGCTCGCTGAAGTCGTTCACGAAGTGTGGGAGCGGCTGATATTCGATCTTGACGGCGCGCGCGGCATCGGCGGCCGTGGGCTCATCGACCGCGGCAATCACGACGATGTCATCGCCCGCCCACTGAATCTCACTTCCCGGGCCCTGGATAACGTGAACGGCTCTTACACCGGGCATAGCCTCTGCAGCGGAAGTATCGACGTTCACGATTTTGGCGTGGGCGTGAGGTGAACGGACCACTTTGCCGAAGAGCATGCCGGGACGATGCACGTCATAGGTGTACTTGGCGCGGCCGGAGACCTTCTCAGGCCCATCGACGCGCGAGATGCGCTTGCCGATCAATGACCGCTTTTCTGCCGGAGGCCATGCGTATTTACTGTCGTCAGCCATGATCAGGCTCCTTTCGTGTTCTTAGCTGCCTGCATCACGGCAGCGCGAATGCCGGCGTAGGTGCCGCAACGGCAGAAGTTCCCGCCCAGCCCGTGCTTGATCTGCTCCGGCGTGGGATGAGGATTGCGATCGAGGAACGCCTTGGTTGCCACCACGAATCCCGGGGTGCAGAAGCCGCATTGCTGCGCGTCATTATCGACGAACGCCTGTTGCACGGGATGGAGCTTGCCCGGTTCGCCGAGACCTTCAACCGTGGTGATCTGATGGTTCTGCGCATCGATGGCGAGGATGGAGCAGGAGTAAACCGGCTTTTCATCCATCAGCACGGTGCAGGCGCCACAGGTGCCGCGATCGCAGACGCGCTTGGCGCCGGTGAGATCGAACTGGTCGCGCAGGGCATCGAGCAACGTGACCCGGGGCTCAAGCTGGGCGTTCAGCTTCTTTCCGTTCACGGTGAGCGTAACCGGAACTTTGCCCGGACCCTGCAGTCCCTGGCGCTCATCTGCCAGAGCGAGCGCCCCCACTTGACTCACCAGCGGCATCGCAGCCGATACACCCGAGATTTTCAGAAAGTCACGGCGGGAAACTCCCGGGCCGGAACGTGATGACTTTTTAGATTTCGATTTGGCGGGCTGTTCAGGTTTGTCAGGCAGATCGTCCACGGGAAGCCTCCATGATGAGCGGAAAGACAGCGCTATGTAGAGCGCAGAAATTGTAACTCGCAGGTGGCGAACATGTCTTGTGGGACGGACTGCGAAATCGGGACATCTGGCCATCTGGCCATCGGGTCATCGGGAAACCGGGTCGCCGCAGATTCGTGCAGATGAACGCAGATTGGCTGTTCTGTTTCGGAACATTGAGAGACGGTGAAATGTTGCGGCGGGTCTGGAGCGGTTCTCCGAATCGAACTATACTGATGCGCTCACAACCGAGCTTATGAAGCGATCGAGACTTTTTCTCCTGTCGATTACGGCGTTGAGTGTTGGGATGGCGAGCGCGCAGCAAGGGGTCACGCCGGTCTGTCCGCGCGATGATGCGGGTTTCGCGGCTATGCAGAAGAAGGCGGAAGCGAAGGACGCGATAGCGGAGACTCAGCTTGCTTCCTGCTACGACCTGGGGCTGCATGTACAGACCAATGGGAAGGCGTCGATCCAGTGGCTGACCGAGGCAGCCAACCAGGGATATGCACCTGCCGAGTATGAACTGGGCCGAATCTATCTTTATGGCCGTGGCGTGCCTGCCGATTATGCGCAGGCGCTGATCTGGGAACGTAAAGCGGCGGAGCAGAGCGATCCACGGGCCCAGCGCGATATGGCCTTTATATATGAGCGCGGCTTTGGCGTGGCCGCGGACCCGGCCCAGGCCGCGGAGTGGAACCGCAAAGCCGCGGCGCAGGGAAATGTGGAAGCGCAAATGCATCTCGCGAAGGCGCTCGATGAGGGCGCGGGCGTGAGCAAAGACAGCGAAGCGGCGCGCAAGTGGTATGCGAAGGCGGCGCAGCAGGAGCAGCCGGCAGCGCAGTTGGAACTGGGCAGAGCGGCTGCCAGGCAGGGCAATTGTCCCGCGGCGCGCTACTGGTATGAAGAGGCGGCGGGACACGGCGAGGCGCAGGCGATGTATGAGCTGGGCCAGATCTATTTGAACAGCAAATGCGGAGTAGACCGGAACAAGGCATACATCTGGTTTACGATCGGCGCGCGCTTCGGCTCGGAAGAGAGTAAGAAGGAAGCGGACAAGTTTGAATTAACGGCGGGCCAGAAAAGAAGAAATTTGCGGCGGGCTGAAGAGTGGATCAAAGAGCACCCGGGCAGCGACAAGGAAGAGGATGAAAACGGAAAGCCGTGATCGAGTCAGCGGCAATCCTCACCGCGGAGGCGCGGTGAAAAAAGCTGCAACCGGGACATCGGACCAGGAAAGCGGCTGCTTCAAATGAACCGATGTCCCGATGATCCGATGTCCCGATTTTCCTAGAACCAGCCTTGCCCATTCGGGTTCAGCGCTGTTTCCGCAAAGGCGCGCGCGGTTGCCGCCGCGTGCTTCTGCGCGTCCTGATGGAACGGCACGACCACGTAGCGAATCTCTCCCGCCTCCAGATTGACTACGTTGTGATACGCGGCATAGTCCGCGCCGGCGCTATGGCCACCCAGGGTTGAAGATGCTTCAGGGGCCAAGAAAACCACGTAGATTGTGGCTGCGGTGGGCGCGGGGATGGCCTTGCTTTCGAGCATCTGGCTGAGCTTGCGCTGGATGTCGAGATCATTCAGCGGGCGGCTGCCCAGATTGCCGAAGTCCTCCACGTGCGGTGCCGCGCGCAATACCCGAACGTTCCGGCTGCGCACTTCAGCGAATGGAAGATCGCCGGTTGCGGCAGTCACATCGGCGAGCGACGGCTTGCGTGAGCCAACCTGAGCATCAGCCCAGCCGCTGCCCAGAAAGATGCTGACCTGCTGCGCCGACTTCATGACTGCGCCGCCGTGAAAGGTTTTTTGCGGCGAGGCGGCCAGGTCGGCGGGAACGATCTGCACCTTCCCGCCATCATCATCAAAGACCATGTTCGGCTCCGGCGGGCGATCCACGGGAGCGGCTGCCTGCTGCGCGGCCATCGACTGCACAAGAAACATCGCGAAAGGAACAAGAATCGAAGTCAGTTTCTTCATGAGCGTCTCCCTATTGAGTCACCTGGAGCGAAACATCGTCCAGTACGAATGAGGTTTGCAGTTCGAAATCTTCCACGCCGGAGAAGAAGATTTGGATGGTCTGTCCCCGGAACGCGGTGAGATCGTACGTGTGCTGTTTGTACCCGGTTGCATGGTCGAGGTTGGAGAAGGTGGCGAGAGTCGAGAGCACCTTGCCACTGGAATCGCGCACCTGGATGGTGAGCTTGTCAAAGGCCGAAGTCGTGCTGGTTTCGGCCGTGTCGACGTGCAGCCAGAAGCTCAGCGTCGCCGCCGTCACACCTGCCGGGATGCTTACCTGTTGCATCGCCGTATCGGTGTGGCTGGTTCCCGTGCCGTCAAGCCACGCGTCCCATGTGCCGGTGTGCGCGGGCTCGCTGGTGGAGTTGTTAATCACGCCTGCCGTCAACGTCCAGGGCGAAGTGTTGGTGCCGTTCTCAAAACCGCCGTCCACGATCAGCTCAGTTGTGGTCGGCGTGCTGTTGGAGACGTTGACCGTAATGGTAGCGGAGGTGCCCACATTTCCGGCTGCGTCAAACGCCTTGGAGAGGATGGTGTGGCTGCCGTTGGCGACCGAGTCCGTGGACCAGCTGAAGGTAAGCGAGGTGGAGTTGCTGTTCGAGGCCACCAGGGTGCCGTCGATCAGGAGCTGCATCTGCGTGACGCCGACGTTGTCTGAGGCGCTGGCTGTCACATTGACGGTGCCGGAAACGGTGGCGCCATTTGCAGGCGAGGTGACTGAAGTGGTGGGCGGCGTTGTATCCGTGGTGGAAGGCGTGGTTACGTTCAGCGCGAAATCGTCCAGCACGAATGATGTCTGCAGACTGGAGTCTTCCGTGCCCACGAAGTTGATCTGGATGGTCTGGCCTTTGAACGAGGTCAGGTCAAAGCTCTGCTGCGCGTAACCAGTGTTCTTGTTGAGGTTGGAGAAGGTCTTCAAGGTCGAGAGAACGGTGCCGGAAGAGTTCCGCACCTGTACCGCCAGCGTGTCAAACGCGGTGGTGGTTGTGGTTTCGGCTGTATCAATGTGCAGCCAGAAGGTGAGCGAAGCGCTGGTGGCGGTGGAAGGGATCGAGACCTGCTGCATCAGCGTGTCAGTGTGTGTGGTCCCGTAGCCATCGAGCCACGCATCCCAGGAGCCGCCGTGCGGAGGTTCGCTCGCGGAGTTGTTGATCACGCCCGCGGTCGATGTCCAGGGGGCCGGCATAGTGCTGCCATTTTCGAACCCAGGATTGCCAAGGACCTGCGTAGTCGTGCCGCCTGTTCCGCCGGCGGTAGCCACTGAAAGCGCAATCGTGGCGGTGTGTGTAATGCCGCCGCCTGACGCCGTCACCGTCACGTTGAAAGTGCCGGTAGCCGCGGTGCTGGAAGCATTAAAAGTAACGGTGGAGCTTCCGTTCCCCGGCGCCGCGATGGACGTTGGACTCAAACTGGCCGTTACCCCGGATGGCAGCCCTGAGACTGAGAGCGCAATCGAGGAGTTGAAGCCGCCGGCGGCCGTGGTGGAGATTTTCGACGTGCCGGAACTTCCCTGCGCCACGGAAAGCGTGCTGGGCGAGGTGCTGACGATGAAATCCGGCGTCTGCGTTCCCGGATTGAAGATGATGTCGAGCACGGGATGAAGCTCGATTCCATTGGGCGCAACTCCGGTTTGTCCGTGAAGAAAATCGAACATGCCCACTCCCACGATCTGCACCGGGATGTTCGCCGTCTGGAAGCTGGTGGTGGCGGTGAACTGGGCGTCAAATTTGGCGCGTGAATTCTGGATGGCGGAGAGAAATGGGCTTGTAGATCCCACGCAGCTGGGCGACGGGATCTCCGTGATCATGGTATTGCCGGAAGAGTCGCTGATGACCAGGTGATAGTCGGAATCATTTTCCAGCTTAAATTCCGTCAGCGTCGCGTTGATCACCCACACCGTGGTTTCGGTAGGTGCAACGCGGTTATTTGAGGGAATTGGGCTGGGCGCGGGAATCGCCCGCATGGAAGCGATGGTGGTGTTGGTTGAAGTGGCCAGGTTGACTTTGCCGGCGTCGGGATCAGTGCCTGTCTTAACCGACCAGCGTTCCACGCCGCACTGGGCGTATAACGCCGAAGGAACAACCAGGAGAATTACAACCAGGAACAAACAGCGACGTCGAAGATGCTGCATCATCCACCCTCCAGGTTCTGCTTGGGGTCCGAATTGTCTTCAGCATCATAGTTGCTGTTTTGCATGCGAGATACAGCGATTGGTTAAAAGTCTGTGGAAAATGGATTCCCAAAATGGACCGCGCTGGCGGAAGAAGCGACAAGGTGTGGCAAGCCTATGCGCGTTCGCTTACCCATAAGAGACCTGTTTGTGAAATAGGATTCGCCGTAGACAACTCTATTCTGCTACTCTTTCCGGCATCGGGAGATTTATGCGCGGCATTCATAACAGGATCTTCCTGAATTGCGCCCTTCTAGTTACGTTGGTTGCAGCAGTCTCACCACAAGCGCCGAACACTGCACAAACGCAGGACAAGCCTTCGGGTCAACAGACTGAAACCGCCGGGAAAGCCGCGCCGGTTTATGAATCAGCTACCGTTCTGAAAACGATCACGCGCCTGGTGGTGGTGGACGTGGTGGTCACGGACAAGAACGGGCCCGTGGCAGGATTAGAGCGCGACGACTTCACTTTGCTGGAAGACGGCAAGCCGCAGCAGGTCCGGGTGTTCAACTTCCAGCAGCCGCATCCGCTCGCGACCGGTGCAGCGGCCGCTGCGCAACCCAGGTTGCCGGAAAACGTTTTCACCAACGTTCCCAAATACAACATGGACAGCAGCCTGAACGTGCTGCTGATGGATGGTTTGAATACCACCCTGCCACACCAGGCCTATGTTCGCGACCAGATGATCAGGTATCTGGAGAAAATGCCGGAAGGCAGGCGGGTGGCGGTCTACATGCTTGGCAGCAAGCTGACGTTGTTGCAGGACTTCACCAGTGATCCTGAGGTCCTGAAAAAAGTGGTGAAGAACGTGAAGGCGCAAGTCTCACCGCTGCAGGACAATCCCGCGGGCGGAGAAGACGTGATGCTGCTTCCGGAGGGCGCCGCTGATGCGGGTCTGGTGCCGGCAGAGATGGTGAGCGCGGTGCAAAGGTTTGAGCAGGAGCGGGTCGGCTTCCAGACCGACCTGCGCGTCCGCTACACGGTGGATGCGCTGACCTCGATTGCGCGATCGCTGGCGGGCTATCCGGGACGCAAGAACCTGATATGGATCTCTGAGGCGTTCCCCATCTCGATCGATCCGAACATGGAACTTACTACCGACATGTTCGCCGGAACGCGCAACTATGGAGCGCAGATCGCGGAGCTGGCGGACTCGCTGATCGACGCGCAGATTGCGATGTATCCGATTGACGCTCGCGGGCTGGCGCCGCCCGCGTTCTTTGATGCGTCAAACCGCGGTTATGACCGGTACGGGCGGTCAATGGGGCGTGGCGGCAGGGGAGGCGCAGCCATGGCAGCGGAGTCAGCCATGCTCCAGAACGTTCACGGCACGATGCAGGAGATGGCGGACCGGACGGGCGGGCGCGCGTTTTACAACACCAACGATATTGATGGCGCGGTGCGCAGGAGCATCGAGGATGGCTCCACCTACTACACGCTGGCTTATTACCCGGAGAACAAAAACTGGAACGGCAAGTTCCGCAAGATCCACGTAAAGGTAAACCGGTCAGGGGTGAAGTTGCGGCACCGGCTCGGCTACTATGCAGTCGATCCGAAAATCTTTGCCACTCAGAGCGAGAAGCAGCAGATCGCGTCTTTTGCGCTGGCGCTGAGCCCGGACTCTCCCATCGCCACGGGGCTGCTGTTCCATGCCATGGTGATTCCACCGCCGGAGAAAGCGCCTAACACGGTGACAGTGAACTTCGGAGTGGACTCACACGCCATTGTGTTTGAGCAGCAGGCCGATGGACTGCAGCATGCGACGGTTGAGTGCACGGTGCAGGCGTATTCCGGGAAGGGAAAGCTGGTGCGGGGCGTATCGAGCACGATCAAGGCCGCGCTGAAGCCGGAAACGTATGCGCGGGTGATGCATGAAAGCTTTCCCTGCCAGCAGTCGATTGAGCTGCCGGCCGGAAATTATTTTTTGCGTCTGGGCGTGCGCGACGACAGCACCGGACTGGTGGGAAGCACGAACGCGAAAGTTACCGTGGCACAAGTTTCCGCCAACGCCCAGCCGGAGAAAAAACCATGAGCCCGGAGGTTTCGAGCAACGACCTCCAGTGAAGCGCTCTCCTGCTTTAGCTATTCGATCTGCCTTTAACCTGGGCCGCCAGCCGACGCGAAAGGCGAGCCTGGTGCTGTGGAGGGCAAAGAGAAGCCTGCGCCGGTGAAGAACGCAATCCACGTGATGACCAGCATTCAGTTCTTCAACGGCAAGGTGAAGGCGTTTGAGACGCCGCTATGCCGGCGGAACGTTTGCATTCCCGCGCCTTCCCATTTTGGTGCGGGAGAAAACCAGCCCTTCGACGCCGACTGCAGCGAGCGGAGTCGGAAGATAGCCGCGGGAAACCCCGCAGTTCCAAATCCGCGGAATGGATCTGCACCGATCCTGAGGCAGGAACCGAGTTTCTAACGTAACGTCACCTGCGTAACTTGTTCGCGCGATTTTGCCAGAGCTATTGTGGATCTGCTCTGAGGTTGGGCCCGTCGCGGGAACGTTCGAGCAAACGCTGCCGCTCTAAGCAAGAGGAGAACGCGCATGGCAGCAGGCGATATCACTTTCATTCAATGTCCGATGGGAGATTCTTTCCCGGTGCAGAAGACGGCAAGCCGTTCGTCGGGGGCGCAGCAGATTGTTTGCCCGCGCTGCGGACGCAGCTTTGAGGTGAAGCTGGAAGAGACGGTGGAAAGGCCGTCGGCGAAGCTGGGCTTCAGGGTTGCAGTGACAAGGTTTGCGTAAGCATTTTCTGAAATCCCGAGCGAAGCGAGGGATCGCTGTACCCGCGAAATATTTTTCAGGAATATCAGTTTTACTTCAGAAAGCATATACATTTTCGTCGCGATAGGGTTTCCTCGCTTCGCTCGGGATTTCAGAAAAAGACCTCAACGCTCTGACCTCTTCAGCAACTCCGCCAGATGGTTTCCCCAGATCGCCGGCCAGGTGTGCGTGCCGTGGCCGCGAGTTTCATCGGTGATCGGCAGGAGCACGTATTTGCCGTTCTTCACCCTCTGGATATCGCGGTCGATGACCTTGAGTTCGGGCGGATTGATGGTGTCATCCGCGGAGTTGACTGCGGTGAGCGGAGCGGTGATCTTTTCCAGCTGCGGCTCGGGGTTATAGTTTCGCGAGGCGTCGAAGTAGTACAGCATGTCATTCGCGTCAGTGGCCTTCATGCGGTCAGCGATGAATTTTTCCAGGAACGCGTCCGCCTGCTCGCGGGTGGGTTCTTCCTTCTGCATGCGCAGCGGCGCGCTGCCCATGAAGAGCAGGACGCCCAGCGCGGCTTCAAGTCCGTGCGGCTGCTGCTTGTACTCGCCGTTGTTCCAACCGGGATCGGTGCGTATGGAATCCATGATCATGCGGCGCATCATGCGGTTGCGCCCGGCGATCTCGATTGGCTGGCTGGCCAGCGGCATGGCGGCGTCGATGAAGTCGGGGTGCTGCTCCGCCCAGAGCCAGGTGTGCATGCCACCCATCGAGGTACCCATGACCAGCCGCAGGTGGTCCACGCCCAGTCCTTGCGCAAGCAGCCGGTATTGCAGCTCGATCATGTCGTCATACTCGTAGTGCGGGAAGCGCATATGCAGGCCGTCGCTTGGCTTGGAAGAGCCGCCGTGGCCGACGTTGTCCGGCAGGATAATGAAATACTTCGCCGCGTCCAGGAGTTGGCCGGGACCGAAGAGCACACCGCAGAAGTTGGGCCCGAAAAACTGGCGTCCTGAGCCTCCGGTGCCGTGCAGGATGAGAACGGCGTTGCGGACTTTGCCCGAAGCGTCTTTTTGCGGCGCGCCCAGGGTGTAGTAGTGCAGCTTGACTTCCGGCAGCTTTTCGCCGGACTTGAACTGAAAGTCTTTGACAACGTAATCGCCGGGCGTGGCAGGGCAATCCGCAGCGAGAGCTATAGTCACGGCGGAGATGACAAACAGCAGCAAAGCAGCGGAACGAGCTTTCATTCGGGTCTCCTGTAAGACGCCAAAGCTTAAATCAAGGGACCTAATGCTGCAAAGTCGCCGCGCTCTGACACAACCCGCGTAACCTTCTCGCCGCCCGAAACTCCATCTAACTGATCGGGCAACAACGAACCAGCCGCGAGGAGCAGGATGGCAACCACGCTTACATGTAAGCTTAAGAATCGAGAAACACTGGCAGAAGGAACGATGGGCTTCTATTTTGAAAAGCCCGCCGGCTTCCAGTTCATGGCCGGCCAGTACATGGATTTAACGCTGGTTGAGCCGCCGGAGACGGATGCCGAAGGCAATATAAGATCGCTCTCGATTGCCAGCGCTCCGGAAGAGGACCAACTGCTGTTTGCTACGCGGATGCGCGACACGGCGTTCAAGCGGTTTCTTCGTTCCGCCGCCATCGGGACTCCCGTCAAGATGGAGGGCCCGATGGGCTCCTTCACGCTGCACAAGAACATCTCCAAGCCGGCGGTTTTTCTGGCCGGCGGGATTGGAATCACGCCATTTTCGAGCATCATCCGTCATGCAGCCAAGGCCAGGCTGCCGCATCGTTTGTACCTGTTTTATTCCAATCGACGGCCGGAAGATGCGGCGTTCATGGACAAGCTGAAACAACTGGAAAACGAAAATCCAAACTACAAGCTCATCCCCAGCATGAGCGAGATGAACAAATCGGCGCAAAAGTGGAATGGCGAGACGGGCTTCATCAATCGGGAAATGCTGACGCGGCACTTGCCATCTCTTCAGGGGCCGATCTATTACATCGCCGGCCCTCCGGCCATGGTTGCGGCGATGCGGCAGATGCTTGCCGCAGCAAGCGTGGACGAAGATGATATTCGCACCGAAGAGTTTGCCGGATATTGAAGCGGCACTAGAGCCACTTGGTCATCAGGTTTCGGGCATCTTCCACAAAGCCGGATTTCTTGTATAGAGACTGTGCCGGTAGGTTCTCACGGCCAACTTCCAGGCGCAGCGCGACGATGCCTTCGCGGCGACAGATGCCCTCGGCGAATCCAACCACGCCTTCGCCCAGCTTCTGGCGGCGAAAAGGCTCACGCAGATACAACTCATCCAGCAGGGCAAAGCGACCGTGAAATTCCAGGCTGAAGCAGAAGGTGAGGGCGAAGTAGCCGGCCAGCGCGGAACCGCGGAAGATCAGGTAGATCTGGCCGAGTTCAGGCGACTTCAGCAGCCGGTTAATGCCTGCACTTGCGGTGCTTTCCTCGAAGCGCATGTGCTGCTGCGCATAGAATTCACGCATCATGCCCAGCAGCGCGGGGAGCTCTTCTTCAGAGAGAAGCTGGAAGAGGACGTTCATAGAATCGCCGTAATCGCCGTGATCGCGCGTGATCGGAAAAGCAAAATCTTACCACTGATAGCACGGATGACACTGATTTGCACGGATCGAGAAACCCTCAACCCCGGGTGCTTTGAATCAGTAAATCCGTTGCATCCGTGTTCATGCGTGGTGAGATTTTTTGATCACGGCGATCACCGCGATTCCGGCGATGCCCTATAATGGCCTGCCATTTTCATTCACAGGAGAACTCATGCTCGACCGCAGGGCCTTCATCGCCGTTTGCTCTCATCTTGGACTGACCTCAACGTTGCTGCCCGGCGTGCTGTGGGCGATCGCGGAAGACAAGCCCAAAATCACGCGTGAGATGATTGACAGCGCGGCCAAGATCGCCGATGTCCCGATCGCCGATGAATATAAGGACATGATGCTGGAGAGCCTGAACGGCTACGCGGAGGGTTATGAGGCGATCTATGCGCTGCACCTGAAGAATGACGTGACGCCTGCGGTGATTTTTGATCCCGTGCTGCCGGGAATGAAATTCGATACCGAGCGGCGTCCACTGCGGATCTCGGCTGCCCCGAACGTCACTGGATCGGCCCCCAAAAAGCTGGAAGATGTGGCGTTCCACTCCGTGCGCCAGCTGGCAGAGCTGGTGCGGACCAGGAAAGTATCGTCCGTTGATTTGACTGCGATGTATCTCGACCGGCTCAAACGCTACGACCCGCTATTGAAGTTCGTGATCACCCTGACCGAGGACCGCGCGATGGCGCAGGCCAAGGATGCCGATCGCGAGATCGGGGCAGGAAAGTATCGTGGGCCGCTGCATGGGCTGCCGTGGGGCGCCAAGGACCTGCTGGCCGTGAAAGGCTATCGCACTACATGGGGAGCCGGCGGATTTGAAGACCAGAAGATCGACGAAGATGCCACGGTGGTGAAGCGCCTGGACGCTGCAGGCGCAGTGCTCGTCGCCAAGCTCACGCTGGGAGCGCTGGCTCAGGGTGATAAATGGTTCGGTGGAATGACCCGCAATCCCTGGAACACGAAGCAGGGCTCGAGCGGATCGTCGGCCGGCTCGGCTTCAGCCACCGCGGCGGGCTGCGTGGCATTTGCCATCGGTTCGGAGACGCTGGGATCGATTTCTTCTCCTTCGACGCGCTGCGGGACCACCGGCTTGCGGCCGACCTTCGGTCTGGTGCCGCGCACCGGCGCCATGGCGCTCTCCTGGACCATGGACAAGCTGGGGCCGATCTGCCGAACGGTGGAAGATACGGCAATCGTGCTGAGCGCGATCTACGGGCCTGATGGGCATGATCGCAGCGTGCACAACGCCGCCTTCAACTGGGACGCTAACCTGGACTGGCGCAAGCTGCGCGTGGGGTATTTGAAAGCAGATTTCGAGATCCAGCCGCCGCAACAGCCGCCGGCACCAAAGGAAGAGAAAGAGCTGACGGAAGACGAGAAGAAACGCCGGACGCAGGAAGCTGCCACTCGCGCCGAAGCCATGGCGCGGCGCCAGTACGATCACCAATACGACCAGGCTGCGCTGGATAAGCTGCGCGCGATGGGCGTGAAGCTGATGCCGCTGGAGTTTCCGAAATATCCTTATCAGGCGATGCGAAGCATCCTCATTGCCGAAGCGGCGGCTGCATTTGACGAGCTCACCCGCAGCGGCCACGACAAGCTGCTCACCCAGCAGAGCAAAGACGATTGGCCGAATACCTTCCGCGCGGCGCGCTTCATCCCGGCAGTGGAGTACATTCAGGCAAACCGGGCCCGCACCGTCGCAATGGAAATGGCCGCCAAAGTCTTTGATCAGGTTGATGTGGTAGTTGCGCCTACATTCAGCACGCAACTGTTGATCACGAACCTGACCGGCCATCCGGCGCTGATCCTGCCCAATGGCTTGCGCGGTGACGAGGCGCCGAAAGCGCGGGTTCGCGATAACGGCGAGGTGGAAAGCGGCGGTCCCGGAACCCCGGTGAGCCTGACATTCCTGGGCCAGCTCTTTGGCGAAGCCAAAATGCTTTCGCTGGCCAAAGCCTACCAGGATGCCACCAACTTCCACCTGCAACACCCGAAACTGGGGTAGGGAATTCCTCACGTAGGTCTGCTTCGCTGGCGAGCGAGGTCAGCCAGGCATTCCGTCGTAAGGACAAGTGAAGAGGAGGGCCTGCCATAATTGGGACGAGTTGTCACGAGTACTTCGGTTTCCAGAAATTTTTGAAGTTGAGGGCGTTTCAAAATGGAACAGAAATCGCGCATATTCCGGCAGGACTGAAATGGTCCCGGGGCAACTTCGAAAGGAACGGCTGGACATACTAAAGTCTGTACTTTCTGCGATTTGTAGGAGGTGCGTCAGATAGGAACCGGGCGGTGACATGCAATAGAGAGAAACGAGAGTGCCGGGGCGGAGAAGCGTCAACTTTTGCCACAATGCAAATATTGTCGCGAACCATAAATTATCTTGTAGCCTTATCGGCAACTAAGCTTTCATTTTGAAGAGACAAAACTTGGAGGAAAGAAGAAATGAAGATCGTACTGCGTTTTCTGATTCTGTCAGCGTTACTTGCCGCAGCAGTTGGATTCGGCGGCCCCGGAACACCCCCCATTCCGCCGCAACCGCCGAGCATCACTGCGTAACTTCGAGCGGCACTGTCAATTTGATGCACACTGAGATTCGGTTTGTGCTTTCCCGGCGACTGGTTTAGGCTGGCCGCCGGGATGTACGCGCTGCACGAGTTCCAATTTGTGCTCGACTGGATGGGTCTGCCGGCCCTTCTTCTGCTGGGCGTGCTTCTGGTTTACCGGCTTTGGTTTCGAGCTTTCCCATTCTTCTTTGCTTACGTTGTAGGCGCGGAACTGGTCGGCGTTGTCCGCCTGGTTTTCATGCGCGCGCCGTTCGAACTCTACTCCAACGTTTACTGGATCTCCGATGCGGCGCTGGCCGGTCTGGCTTTTTTGGCTACCTACGAACTCTTCTTTAAGCGACTCTTCCCTGGGTTCTACAAGACACGCGTTTACCGATACATATTCCCTGCGGCGGCGGTCCTGATCATTGTGGCAGCAGCGCTCATCGCATTGCTGGGAGGCCACTCATCCGTCTTGCCCGCCACTACCAGAATCTACGAATTTCTGCGGGCTGCTGTCCTCTTCTTCTTCGTGGCCCTGATGCTTGTGATGGGAAGACAATGGGACCGGCAGGAGTTCGGTATAGCGACCGGTTTTGCGCTTGACGTTTCAACATCGCTGGCTTTGATCGGAATATGGACGCATACGGCGAACCGAAACGCGATTCTAGGCCGGTTAGCTGTCATCGCTTATGATCTCGCGTGTATCTTGTGGATCTATTGTTTCTGGCAACGGCAGAGTTCAAGGCCGCATATCCCGTTCAAGCCGGAAATGAACGAAACATTGCAGCACGCGAAGCAATGGGAGAAATCTCTCAAAGAATTCATTAAAAAAGATGACAAGCGCCAGGAGCGCTAGAGGCTCTCTGCCAGCGCGTCATGGAAGCTGGCAAATTTAAGACAGGTCAGGTTCCCGGCCTTATCTTTCAGTTGACCATAGGCGGGGATCAAGCTTGAGGAAAGCAAATGTTGCACCTGAAAAGACCTGGAGGCAGCTACCATGGGAATCCAGTTCAGCGCAGCGCGCAGATGGAGCACCATCAATGCCATAAAGGTGTAGAGACGGACGTGCACGCCGGCATCAATCATCTCCTGCGCCAGGTTCACGATCAATTGGTTCCCGCTGTGCAACTGGTTGTATCCGAGTTGCTGGAGCAAGGCGGCATTGTGCGTCATGCGCCGCAGACTTTCGATGGTCAAGCGTAGCTGCTCGCGGTAAATCCGCAGCAGTTCCTGCTGCCCATAAGTCTCCTGGAGATAACGCTGCTGGGCCGGACTGATCAGTTGGCGGAGGATTTCCAGGTCCACGGGAAGAAAAGAGGGCAGAAGTTCGCTGACTTCCACCTTGCTTGAACGGCGTCTTTTAACGTTCAAAAAGGCGGCATACAAGAAAAGGCAGAGCAGGCCTGCGGATAAAGCTATCCAAATGGCGAATGCGGAAGTGGACATGTTTTCCGTCGAAAAGCTACAAGGCAAACTGTACCCGTGTCGCTTAGCCCGGTCAATCTAAATCACTCTCAGCAAACACGTTAGTAACGCGGAGCATTCCCAAATCGGGAAGCCCCGCGGCACCCAAGTTGCCCGTTCTGCCTGCCCGAATCTATCTCATTGATTTCCAGCAGGCTTCTTTGTGCCCGTCTCCCCGGAGAGGATGATCGCGGGCACGTCCTGCCTGCGCACCACGTCGTTGTATGCGGGTACGTCGGTACTCAGGATTTGCTTCCATTTCGCCAGCTGCTCATCCAGCTGTTTGCTGAGCATGTTGAAAACTTCGTAGGAAACCTGAGTTGGAGCCGAGTCGGCGCTCTCCACCACGCCCCCCAGGGCGACCAGATAATTGTTGAGGCGGATGGGATAGTTGAGCACGTCCTGGCCGCTTTTCGCCTTGGTCTGGATCAGGACTTCCTCTACCTCGGTCATCTTCTTGTCGAGCTGCTTCCCGGCCTCGGCCACGGCCTTGGCTTGCGGCTGGTTTTCCAGCCGTTTGTTCAGGGCGGTGATTTGAGCGCGGATGTCGCGAATCTGGTTCACCGTTTCATGGGCCTGGGTCACGCGGTCGCGGATTTTGATTAGCAGGTCGAATTGCTTTTGCAGGTCCTGTTGCGTAACTTTGAGGCGCGGATCAGGCACGATCTCCAGCGGCCCGGTGTACTGCTTGCCGTTCACGGTGAGCCGGACCTGGTACTTGCCCGGCAGGGCTTCTGGACCATCAGTGCTGCCGGCCCAAAGTGGCGAACGCGGCACGCGAGTTGCGCCCTCATAATGCATGTCCCAGACAAAGCGATTCAGACCGGCTTCCGTGGGCAGTCCACGCTCCGGCGGGCGGAAGCCAAAGCCTTCGTCATCAGCCGCTTCTTCGCCCTGTTGTTTCTTGGGTGGATATCTGCGTACGACCTCTCCCTTCTGGTCGAGAATCTCCAACGTGATGGGCGCGTTCTTTGTTGCTGAGGCGTCGGTGCCTTCGGCCGGAGTTGGCTCGGGTTTGGGCGGGACCGCGGCGCTCGATGGCTGCTTTTCTCCCGGCTCTTTGCCTTCGCCGGCGGGCGTTTTCGCAGCTGCGGCTTCGGGGGCTTCGGGTTTTTTCTCATCGGGCTTTTTCTCGCCCGGCTTTTTGAGCGCCGTCTTCAGCGAGTAGTAGATCACAGCCCCGGCCGGAGGGTTCTGGCCGCGCTCACCGCCGCCGCCAAAGAATCCGCCTCCGAACTGCGTATGGTTTGCCGGGCTCGGGCCGTAGAAGTGGACTTCTTCATTCGCGTTTTCCGGCTTGTATTGCTGCAGTGGCGAGAGGTCATCGAGCACCCAGAAGGAACGCCCGTGTGTCGCTGCGATCAGATCGTTATCGTGGACGCAGATGTCGTAGATGGGAGAGGGCGGCAGGTTATTTTGCAGCGATTCCCAGTTCGCCCCGTCATTGAATGAGAAGAACACGCCGCGCTCTGTCCCGGCATAGAGCAGCCCTTTGCGTTTGGGGTCTTCGCGCACGGCGTGAACAAACGCGTCAGCGGGAAGGCCGTTGGTCAGGCTGGTCCAGGTCTTGCCGAAGTCGGTAGTTTTGAAGATGTACGGCGCAAAATCGTCCATCTTGTGGCGCTGAACGGAGACGTATGCGGTGCCGGCAGCGTGCGGCGAAGCTTCAATCATGCTCACCGTTCCCCACTCGGGCATGCCTTTCGGGGTCACGTTGGACCAGTTCTTGCCGCCGTCAGTGGTCACGTGCACCAGGCCATCGTCCGAGCCGGCCCATATCATGTCTTTCTGCACGGACGATTCGACCACCGAAAAAATCGTGTCGTAGACTTCCACGCCGGTGTTGTCCTTGGTGATCGGGCCGCCGGAGGCAACCTGCTTGGCTTTGTCATTGCGCGTAAGGTCAGGACTGATGATTTGCCAGCTCATGCCTTCATCGGCCGACTTGAACAGCACCTGCGCCGCGAAATAGAGCGTTTTGGGATCGTGCGGAGAGAAGACAATCGGCTCGGTCCACTGGAAACGATATTTCTGGTCGGCAGCGGCGGCGCCGATGGGATTGATCGGCCACGGCGTTACATTCTTGGTTTCTTGGGTGCGATGGTCATAGCGCGTGATGTCGCCGCCATAGGAGCCGGCATAGACAATCTGCGGGTCGCGCGGATCGGGCGCGATGTAGCCGCTCTCGCCGCCACCCACGGCGTACCAGCTGGTGCGGTCAATGCCCCCTGGAGCAGCGCTGGCAATGGCCACGGACGAGTTGTCCTGCTGCGAGCCGTACACGTAATAGGGGAAGCGATTGTCAGTGGTGACGTGGTAGAACTGCGCAGTTGGCTGGTTGGCCTGATTGGTCCAGCTTGCGCCGCCGTTGGTGCTCACGTTGGCGCCGCCATCGTTCGATTCGATCATGCGATTGGGATCGTTGGGATCGATCCATAGACCGTGATTGTCGCCGTGCGGCACGCGGATGGGCCGGAAGCTGCGCCCGGCGTCGTTGGAGCGATACATACCTGTGTTGAGCACGTAGACGCCGTCCGCGTTGCGGGGATCGGCGAACACATGGGTGTAATAAAACGCGCGCTGGCGATACTGGCGGTCACTGTTGGTGAGCGTCCAGCTATCGCCGCCGTCATCAGAGCGGAAGAGGCCGCCTTTATCTGACTCGATGAGCGCCCACACCCGGTTTCCGCTGTACGCAACCGCCACACCGATGCGGCCGAGAATCCCGTCCGGCAATCCGTGACCGGTGAGGTGCTTCCAGGTTGTTCCGCCGTCAGTGGAGCGGTACAGCCCGCTGCCCGGCCCACCGCTGTCCATGCCCCAGGGCGAGCGCCGCGCCTGCCACAGCGAAGCAAAGATGACGTTGGGATTGCTGGGATCGAGCGAAATGTCGATGCCGCCTGAGTTCTCGTCTTTGTAGAGAACTTTGGTCCAGGTCT
Organism: Candidatus Angelobacter sp.; assembly: GCA_035717005.1. Classification (GTDB taxonomy): domain Bacteria; phylum Acidobacteriota; class Terriglobia; order Terriglobales; family Acidobacteriaceae; genus Angelobacter. The sequence continues at coordinate 6,607 of DASTJB010000034.1, read as the reverse complement.
TGCCCCCATCGGCGGTGCGGAAGATGCCGCGCTCAGCGTTGGGGCCAAAGGTGTGGCCAAAAGCAGCCACGTAGGCAATGTCAGGATTTTTGGGGTGGACCGCAATTCGACCGATAGCGCGCGTGTCCCGCAGGCCGACGAAGCTCCACGTCTTGCCGGCATCAATGGATTTGTAAACGCCATTCCCGTTGATGATGTTGCCGCGAATGCAGGCCTCGCCGGTGCCGGCATAGATCACGTTAGGATCGGAAGGCGCCACGGCAATCGCCCCGATTGAGGGCGACATGTCTTTTACCTTGTCAGTCATCGGCCGCCACGTGAGACCGCCGTCGGTCGACTTCCACACGCCGCCGCCCACGCCGCCGAAGTAATAGGTGTGCGGATCTCCAACCACACCGCTTACCGCGAGCGCGCGTCCGCCGCGATACGGACCCACCAGCCGCCACGTGAGTCCATGCCATGGGCCTTTCGGCTCTTCCTGATCGCCTTCGGCTGTTTGCGTAGCGGTGCTGCCAGACTCTTCCGTTTTCTTTTCCGGCGCTGCTTCTTTTGAGGTTTTCTGCGTGGTGCTTGCACCTTTCTTGCCCGGCTTCGGCTGCTTTGGCGCCGCGCCTTCCTGCGCGAACGTGAGACTGCATGCAAGGAAGATCGCCATAAGAACCGGCAGAAATCGGTGCTTCGAGATTAGAGAGAACATATGTGACCTCATTGAAGCAGAAGCTAGTTTTTGGAACCGCACATCCTAAATACAGGCGGGAAGAATAGCAATCTGGAGCTGGCGAGGCCTAAGTGAATGATTCTGCGGGAGTCATTGAGAATTAGAAATTCTTAACAATTTTGCTTGACACGGTTTCAGTGCTGCTGTATTTTTGCGCACGGCTTAGGCGCTTCTCGAGCGGAGCGCCGGGCCAATAGCGGACCACTTCACGAGACTGCAACGGATTTTACCCGTCACCTAATGGCAGACAAGTCCTAATCGTCTGCAGTGCGGCTGGAAATTCTCAAGCATTTAACTGGAAGCTAATCGAAGCGGGGAGAGGCTCGCGTTGGCGAGACGGGAAATCTCTGCTCTCGATATTGCAGCGCTGCAGTGTCGCTGATGGCGACTTTGATGCACGTCCGGAAACGGGACTCAGGATTCATACTGCCCGGCTTCATTAGACGGTTTGTGCCGGTGACTCACAAACCGGAGTTGTTTGTACGTTTTTCGACCCGCCTTTCGGCATTTGTGAGCGCGGCAACGAGCGAAGCCGGATTGCGGCGGAATTTCCCATCCGTCCACCTTTGGCAGACAGTTCGCAATCGTCTGCAGTACGGCAGAGTTCTGAAGCACACACATTCAATCAGGAGGAACTCGCAATGACGAGGCGGAAACTTCCCTTATTGCTGTGCCTGGCAGCGCTGGCAATTGCATTTGCCATTGTCGGCATTGCCCAGTCGGCCACAGAAGCGGTAGCCGGTTACAACACGCCGCTCAACAATAACCAGGCGGGTGCGGTAAGCAATGGCTTTACTGACAACACGACTTTCGCCGGCGATGAAGGCGTCTTCATGGAAGAAGAAGACATTGGCGTCGGTTTGGGACCTGTATATAACGCCCGCGCCTGCGTGGATTGCCATGCCACGCCGAATGTGGGCGGCACCAGCCAGATCACCGAGCTGCGCGTCGGCCATACCGATTCATCCGGGAACTTCGTGAATCCGACGATCACCATCAACGATGGGGCGAACAGCATCCCGAACCGTTCACTGGTGAATGACCGGGCCATTTGTCCGCAGGCACAGGAGCGCGTGCCCGGGACCGAGACGATTGCCGCCCTGCGCGCGACCACTAATGTGCTGGGCGACGGGTACGTTGAGGCCATCGACAGCAACACGCTGCTGGCGATTGCCAACAACCAACCGGGACAGAGCGGCGGCCAGATTGCCGGCCAGTTCATCCAGGTTCCGGTTTCTGAAGCCAACGGCGCGCTACGCGGCGGGCGATTCGGCTGGAAGAACCAGCAGGCCAGCCTGCTGTCCTTCGCGGCGGATGCTTACGTGAACGAGCAGGGCGTCACCAGCCGGTTGCAGCCGACCGACACAACCACGGTCTGCAAGACTACGACCGATCCTGAAGATAAGCCTGGACCGGATGGGCTTGCGGACATCGATCACTTTGCCCGCTTCATGCGCGCTACACAGGTCCCGCCGCGTGATACCGCGCTGGCTGCGACCAGTGACGCCGTGACCGGGGCCAACCTGTTCAACGCCATTGGCTGCAACATCTGCCACGTGACCTCCATTACCACCGCGCCCGCAGGCACGGTCATCAATGGCGGCGCGTTTACCGTGCCGGCGGCGCTGGGAAGCAAGGTGATCCACCCCTACAGCGATTTCCTGCTGCATGACGTGGGCACTGGAGACGGCATTGTGCAGAATGGCGGACAGGCGACGGCCAACAAGATGCGTACCTCTCCGCTTTGGGGGCTGCGCACAAAGAGCCGATTGATGCACGATCTGCTTTCGCTGACGCGGAACAATGCGATTCTGAGCCATGGCGGCGAGGCCACGTTCGTGATCAACAATTACCGTTCTCTCAGCACCACGCAGAAGAACCAGCTGATTACCTTCCTGCAGTCGCTGTAGTTTGAGAGCTACCGCGGGCGAGGCCTGGAGAGCCAGGCCCGCCCGCATTTTCAACTGGGGAAATGTTATGAATCGCGCACAAGACTTCTTCCATTCTTCTGCTCTTTTTCTTGTGGTTTTGTTGGCGGCCGGATTGGCAGGATGCACATCCTCAAACAAGCCGGCTCTTGTAGAGAAGCCGATCACTGCGCCGGCCGCGCAGCACTCGCCTGCGGCTTCGACAAACCCGGCGCGCAAGCTGCCTCCACCAACACAGGCCGAGGTGCAAGCCGCTTTTCATCGCGTCTTTGGTGACGATCTGATCGCGGAATTCGGCCCCGGAAGTTTCATTGTGGGCGACTTCAACGGCGATGATTCTGAGGACCTGGCCATCATCGCCCGTCCTGCGGCGGGCAAGCTGGAAAGCGTCAACAGCGAACTTGCCAACTGGATCATCCAGGACGCCGACAAGGCATTTGTTCCTCCGCCGGGCAAGCGGGTTGTGGTGCCACCAGTGCAGGAGCGCCCGCGCATCAGCGCGAACGAAGGCGTGCTGGCGATCATTCACGGTTACGGTGCGCAGGGCTGGAGGAACCCTGACGCTCGCCAGGCTTATCTGGTCAAGCATGCCGCTGCTACCTTTGCCGGAACAGCGCCGTCGCTGAGCCAGAAGGCGATCCGCGCGATGAAGCTGCCGGTTGAAACCGACATCATCAAGCAGGTCCGCAACAGCAAGAAGGGGTTCCTGTTCTGGACGGGCGGCGTCTACGCCTGGCACCCAAGCGAAAGCTGATCCTGTCACAGCCGCTCTTCCGCAACGCGTGAACTGTCCGGCGAGTTCTTCGGCCGCACCTTCTCTCCAGCTGTCCTTCCATGTGACCAAAGGCCATCCACCAACGACCTCATGCCATCTGAGCACAATGAACCTATGATTAAGGTGGAAGGGCCGTCTGTACCGTACTCCCCATGGAACTTACAGCCGAGAGAAAACTGAATCCACAGCAACATTATTCGCCAACATCCACGCCTGTGCTGGATGTGTTTCGCCCGCTACCGCCGCAGAGCAAAGACGGTCTGAGCGCGGGCGAGTATTTTCTGGTCAGCAGTCTGGTGATTCTGACGCTGATCGGCTTGAGCAGCCTGCGCGGGATCGTGGCGGCAGTCTCGGCCAATCCTTCCGATGCCGGCCGCTGGGCGGCTTTACTGGCGCCGATTGTCGCCGCGCTCTCGGTAGCGGCGGTCCACGAAATCGGGCACATGGTAGTGGCGTATTTCTCCGGATTCAAAGTCACCGGCATCAAGCTTGGTCCGCTCGATCTGGGCCGTCACGTCCGCTGTGGCGAGCCGTACTGCGGGGAGGTTCTTACTGTAGGGCTGGTGGTGCTGGAGCCCCGCGTCGCCGGGGAAAACGATACCGTCCTGCGGCGGCGGCTCTTGTCGCTCTTGCTGGCCGGACCGCTGGGAAACCTGGCGCTTGCCGGCGGGCTCGGACTGGCGCTCACGCTGGCCCATCCGAATTTTCTCATTTCATACACGTTGCGAATCGGCGCCGCATTTTCAATCATGCTGGCCGTCGCCGCGCTTCTGCCGGATGCGAACCGTCGCGGCAATTTCTCTGATGGAGCGCGCCTGCTGATGCTCCTGAAGAACAGCGAGAAAGCCGAGCGCTGGCTTTCCAACATCCGCTGCCAGATGGCGCTGAATCTGGGCCGGCATCCGCGTGAGTGGAATGAATGTTCGGTGAGCCGGGCCGCCGCAGTGAACGACGATTCGCGCGACGCTTTTGTCGCCCGCTGGCTCGCTTACCTGTGGGCCGCCGAGCGCCAGGACATCACCTGCGCCACCAAATACCTGGAAGGCGCCCTGGAGTCCCTGCGCTTCGCCACACCCAAACTGCGCGACCATCTTTTCCTGGAAGCGGCCGTATTTCAGGCGTGGTTCCGCGATAATCCCTCCAAAGCGCTGTTCTGGGTGTATCGCATTCGCAGCAGGAAACTGACCCGGCTGCAAAAACAGCGGCTCGATATTGCGCTTCTCTGGGCGGAAGGCCGCCTGTTCGATGCCTGGGAAAAGCTGGTGCAAAGCTACCTCTCACTTATGCGCGAGCTGCCGGAGTCACCCGGCCGCCAGCTGGCCGAAGAGAGTGCGCTGGAATGGAAGCGGCAGATGGAGTCGCGCATGCTCACGCGCGCCTGGCGCAGCATGTATTCCATCTCCCGGCAGATCGAGCCGGCGTCACTGCAGGCGGCGTTCGCTGCGGCGCCGTAATCCGGCATTGGCAAAAGTGCCAAAATTGCCAAAAAATCCAAATTGAAAACCTGTGTACCTGTGATCCCTCGCGGGTGCGACGTTACACTTTCGGTGATGTTTGGCAATTTCGGCGATTTTGGCAATTACCTGATCCCTTCCAGCGTCGTGATAAGATTTTTTTGTGTCTCCCACCCGGAAAGTGCAACGGGGCAGACGTGTAAAATCGCGGCCCCGGCAAAGCGCGACGAATCTGGTGATCATCACCGGCATGTCCGGCTCCGGCAAGGCCTCAGTGCTCAAGGCATTTGAGGACATGGACTATTACTGCGTCGACAACCTGCCCATCAATTTGATTCCGCGCTTTGCCGATCTGGCCAAGCAGTCGGCTGAAATCGAGAAGGCCGCGCTGGTGGCCGATATCCGCGAAGGGGGGCAGCTCAAGCGCCTGCCCAGCATCATCAAGTCATTGCGCAAGCAGCTCAAGACGACCGTTCTTTTTCTTGAAGCCTCCGACGAGTCGCTGCTGCGCCGTTTCAGCGAAACCCGCCGGCCGCATCCCCTGGGCAAAGAATCCACCGTCAAGAATGCGCTCAAAAAGGAGCGCCGCCTGCTCCAACCGATCCGCGATCTGGCGGACATGGTGGTGGATACATCACGGTTCAACGTGCATGAGCTGCGCTCGCATGTAACCGGAAAATTTACGGGCGGCAGCACGGACAAGGACATCCTGGTTTCGATCGTGAGCTTTGGCTATAAAGCCGGCGTGCCGAACGATGCCGATCTGCTCTTCGACGTGCGCTTTCTACCCAACCCGCATTTCATTCCCGCATTTCGACCCTACACCGGCCGCCACCCCCAGGTCGCCAAGTACATTCGCTCGTTTCCGCAAACGCAGGAGTTCATCGACCGTATTTCCGCCCTGCTGATCTACCTGATTCCGCACTACGTGCGCGAAGGCAAGAGCTATTTGACCATCGGATTCGGGTGTACGGGAGGACAGCACCGCTCTGTGCTGATTGCCGAAGAGGTGAAGAAACTGCTGGGGAATTCGGGTTATCGCGTGAAGGTGATTCATCGCGATGCGCCACGTTGATTAACAATACTTTACTCACGTTCAACGGCCCATTATTCAGCCACCCTCCTTTAGAATAGTGAGAATGCTTTCCTCAGCCGTGGGTGCCGCATGCGACAACTGAAACGACTGCTGGCACACCTGCGCCCCTATCTGCCGCATTTTTCTTTTGCCGTTCTTCTGAACCTGGTTGTTGGTGCGATGGATGCATTCCGCATTTTGCTGCTGGGGCCGATCGTTGATAAGGTGCTCAATCCGGGATCGCCGGGGCGAGCCATGGTGCTGTTTACGATCCCCGGAACAAAGCATACGGTTTACCTGCAAAGCTTTATTCCCCATCATTTCGGGAACCCGCTTACGGTGGTGGCGGTTGCGCTGGTCGGCTCATCCATCATCCGGGGAATCTGCGACTATGCCGGCAATTATCTGGTCAACCACGCCGGCTACGGACTGATCACGGACCTGCGCAATACACTCTACGACCGCATCCTGAAGCGTTCGATCGCGTTCTTCTCGCGCAATCCTACGGGCACACTGCTTTCCACGGTCATCAACGACGTGGAGAAGGTCCAGGTGGCGCTCTCCATCGTGATGGCGGAATTCCTGCAGCAGTTTTTTACTCTGATCTTCACCGCGGCCCTGGTCATCGTCAAAGGGCGCAGTCTCGCGTGGGTGCTG
>DASTJB010000033.1:0-54977 GCA_035717005.1 Candidatus Angelobacter sp. | reverse complement strand
ATCGCGAAGCTCTCTGAACGCGTGGTGCGCCGGGTGGCGGAAGAAGGGAATTGCGTGCTGGTAGGGCGCGGATCGCAGCATTTCCTCCAGGACCGCAAGGACACGCTGCGCTTCTTTCTCTACGCTCCGCGCGAAGAGAAGGTCCGGCACCTGATCGCCGAAGGCAACACTCCGCCGCATGCTGAAGCTTTGGTCGATACCGTCGATCGCGAGCGCGCGGCTTTTATCCGTAATTACTTCAATGTGGAGTGGCCCAACTTGCCGATCTATCATGCCATGCTCAATACCATGGCGGGCGACGAGATCGTGGTTGACGCCATGCTCAGTTTCTTCAAGCAGAAACCAACCAACGCCGCCGCCGACTAGCGGGTCCATCGCGCTGAGGCCGCTCACGCGCCGAAGCGCGAGCATCTGGAGCAAGAAAACTTATAGCGGTCGAAGATCACCGGCGGTTTGGAGCGAAGCGACAGAACTAAAGCCCTACCAGGCGCGCGACCAGCGCGGACCGGAGTGGTCTTTATTGCGCAGCGCCGCGTTCGCGCCTTTTTTCGCTTCAATCCAGCGGCCCAGCAGCCACACGAGATCGGAGAGCCGGTTCAGATAAACGACCACGAGCGGCCCAACGTTCTCTCCTGACTCGGCCAGCCGCACCGCGCAGCGCTCCGCACGACGGCATACCGCGCGCGCCATGTCAAAAGCAGCCGAGGCCGGATCTTCGCCCGGCACGCTCCAGTCAGAGAGGATTCCTTCGATCGCCTCAATCCGGTGTACCTCGCTGGTAAGCCGGTCGACCATCTCCTGGGTCACGCGCGCCTGCTTCTCGTTGGGAGTTGGCGTGGCCAGCTCTCCGCCCACCACAAACAACTCTTTCTGAATTGAGAGTGTCAGCTCTTTGATCTCTGGGATTTCGCAGATCGAGCGGGCAAATCCCAGGAACGAGTTGAGCTCGTCGACCGTGCCGTAGGTCTCGACCCGCAGGCTCGCTTTGGAGACGCGCACTCCCCCTACCAGGCCCGTCTGGCCGCGGTCGCCGGTCTTGGTTGCGATGCTCTTGCTCATACAGTGAATCCTTCTGTATGGGTTCAGGTTACATCATCTTTGTTGCGGCGCGCTCAGCTTTCGGCTTTCATCTTCCCCCGCCAACCGTGATCTTCACGCCGGACCGGAACGTGAAGGGAAGCGCGGGAAACCCGAAATTAGAATCGTAATGCTCATTCAGCAGGTTCTCCATCGATGCGAACAACAGCAGGTGCCGATTCAGCCGGAAGTCGCCGGAGAAGTCGAGCTTGTGGTATGCGGCATCCAGGTTGCGATTGGGCAGCAGCAGCGTGTTGCCGAAATTCGAGTCGAGCAGAAAAGTGGAGTCGTCACGCCGGCCCACAAAAATGCCCTGCAGAAGCGCCGACCAGCGCGGCCTGGTATACGTCACCGATAGGAATCCAGTATGCGGTGCGCGCCGGAATGGCCGCGCCCCAATCAGCGGGCTGAAGGCGCCGATGGGAACATCGGGGAAGCCGGGATTGATCGAGGGCGCAAGCGCGTCACCGGAAAATGAGCGTTGCACCCGCGAATCGAGGTAGGTGTAGCCTCCGCGCGCCTGGAGTGAATTGCTCACTCTGAATTGCAGCTCCGTCTCCACGCCCCTGGCGAGGTAGTTGAGCGTGTTGACTGTCGCGCCAAACCCAGCCGCATTGATCACGTTACTGGGAACGCCCAGTGTCTGCAGCGCGTCCGTGCTCAGGAATTCAATCTGATCATAGAACTGATTGTGAAACAGGGTGATCTCCGCCAGGAAGCGGTCGGTGAACGATTGCAGAAGACCAAAGTCGTAGCTGCGCGACCGCTCGGCCCGCACCGGACGGATGCGGAACTGCTGGATCAACTGATCGCCGCCGGGCTGTTGCTGCAGCAGATCGAAAAGAGAACTGGTTTCATCGAAAATCGTGGGTTCCTTGATGCCCTTGCCGAAATTGAACTTGAGCTTGGTCCCACGAAACAGCCCGTCGGCCGGACGCAACAGGTAATAAGCCAGACTCACGCGCGGCGTAGCTGCGGTGCCAAAGACCGCATTCCTGTCCACGCCGCCACCCAGCGAATAAAACAGCCGGTTGCGCAGGTCGCCGTGCGCCTCCACGATGAAGTCGTGATTTCTGCGGTCAGCTGAATCGCCGGAGCTGAAGCCTGGAGAAGTGAATTGTGAATCGCCGCGCTCCGCTTCGTAGCGGTATCCAAGCAGGCCGATGAAGTGCGAGCTGAACCTGTAGTCGGTCTGCGCGTAGACGAAGTCGCGGTTGGCCGTATGGATAGAGGCTGACGGACAACAATCAGCGGTGGTGAGAAACGCCTGCCCGCTCACCGTGAAACCGTTCGCGCCCCTGATGGTCACCGGCAGCCCGGTAAAGGTGAACCCGTCTGTGGTTACACCGGCGGGCGATGGCGTATCAAAATGGCTGTCGAGCCGGGACGCCCCGTAGCGAATCAGGTTGTGCCATCTGCTCGTCGCCTGATTTTCATAAGTCGCGCTGATGAAGGTGTCATGCGTGGCCGTCTGTGAAGTATCGGGCAGGCCAAAGAGCTCGATTGCATTGGGCGATCCCAGCCCAATCGCGACGCGCCGCACGGTAACGCGAAAATTGTTGCCGGCCGCCGGCGACCAGCCAAGATTTGTGGCGAGCGTTCCGTTGTGGAAGCGGCTGTTGGGCACTGTGTTGGACGAATCAAAGCGGCCCAAGTCGGCAAAATAGTCGAAGCGCCGCCACGCGCCCGCGAGCTTGCCTTGCTGCTGGTACGTCTGGAAATTTCCTCCATCCAGAGCATAGGAAAACTCAGGCACGGGCGTGGTCCCTCGCGGCGTTTCCATGCTCACAACGCCGGCGAGCGCGTCAGAACCGTAAAGCACGCTGTTGGGACCGCGAAACACTTCAATGTGGTCGATTCCCGTGAGCGATAGCGTGCTGAGATCGAGCGTGCCGCCGATGTCGTTGACCGGCACGCCATCGACGAGCACTTTGTTGGAATTTGCATTGCCGCCGCGGATGAACAATGAAGCCTGCCCGCCGCGCTCGCCGCTCTGGCTCACCTGCACTCCCGGGATGGCAGGCAGCGGGTCCATCGCGTCCAGGCGGACGAGAAAATCCGGGGCGGTAAGCACGGCGATGGAGGCTCCCTCCTGCGCTTCCGAAATGGGAACGCCCGTCGCAGTCACCACCACTTCCTCTGACCGGCTTTTGATCTTCAGGAACAGGTCGCGCGAAACGGTCTCGCCGGCGCCCGCGTAAAACCAGTCACTCTCGGCCGCAGCAAAACCCGAGGCGGCAGCGCGCAGTCGAAAGCGTCCAGGCTTTGCCGCTGCCAGCTCATATTTGCCTGCGGAATCTGTTTTGGTCTCAGCGGCTGTGCCATTTTGCGTGAGCAGCACCACCCGCGCCCCGGCTATCGCGGCGCCGAGTGGATCGGTGATCTTGCCTTGCACGGTTGCCGCCTGTGCCGCGGAAAATGCAGCCATCAGGCACACTATCAGCGCCAGGCTGCGTGAGCGTACATGCATCGTCGCCTCCGTGGATGTCTGCGTCGGCCGTCGCAGCAATGCTGCCGGGCCCGTTTCGGACATCCTCGAATGGTGATGAGATTCCAGCTCGCCTAAAGAAACCGCGAACGTATCGGAGGCCATCCGGCTCTCCCATCGAAGCCGTAACAGCCCAATTGATTGGCGTCTGACCGGTTCCTGACTTTCGCGCAAGAGGCGCGATTCACAGTTGCGGGGCAGTGGCGGATTTGCACCGCTCTTCCCTGCATCAGACAGCAAGAAATTTATAAGCGGAGAATCAGAAAGTCAAGGCTGCGGCCTAAGCGGCAGATTTTATCGCTGGTCCGCGTAGAAGGTTCTCCGCAGTCCGTGGATGATCGACTCTCAGTCGCATAGCCGCGCGCACTCGCCGGATTGTTTTGAACTTGGCGGGATACTCAGCGCGATGCTCTTCTGGCGGCAGCCAGGCGCTCCGCGATCGTCATATACACAGATGAATTGAAGGCGAGGCCAACGTGGGTTCCCGGAACTTCGCAATCAATTTCCGGATCGCCGGTAATGCAGTATCGCCAGTCAACCACGCCATCGGTGCGCGTGTAGATGGCGGTGGTGGCCACAGAGAGCGGCGTCTCACGCCGCAACGACTCGATGAAATCGCAGGTGCAGTGTCCGGTGTAACAGGCGGGCAGCACCTTGGGGCCGTGCTCGTGCTGGATGCGCTTGCGCACTGCCTCCGCCGCGCGCAGCACGTTGCCATGGGCCACGGTGCCGCGAAAGGGCGAGCCCAGCGTGATCACGGAAGCTATATCCTCGGGCCGCTGGTGCGCGATGGCCCGGGCAATGATCCCACCCAGGCTGTGCCCGATCAGGTGGATCTTGCGCCGTGTCTGCCGCCGGGCCTGGTCGATGGTCGCGCGCAGCCGCCACTGGATCAGCAGGTTGGGGCACTCGGCGTTGACCCCGATCCCGGAGAAGTACGGGCGGTAGCCGATCCGCCGCAGCCACGCATTCATCTCCAGAAGGTAGGTGTCAGTGCCAAGAAAGCCGGGGATGATGACCACGCCGGACTTGTCGCCGCGCGGAACGCCCAGCCCGTAGTACACCGGGCTGGCGCGCAGCAACAGCAGCTCGGCAGCGAAGAACGCCTCCGTCCACGACGACATCTCCGCTTCCACCATGTCTCTCGTGAACGGTTCATTGCCGCTGGGCATCGGCGCCTCCGCTGCCGTTATCTTGCCTTGACAAATAATCTATCCGCGCCGAACTAAGCTGCCGCGGTGGCCGTCTTCTCAGGCTCAGGCTTGGTCCGGTGCTGTGCTCTTTTCGTCCGGTGTGGCTTCCCGGCATCCGGCTTCTGGTTCTCGCGGCCCCGCAGCATCGCGTCCATCAGCGCGCGCGATGCATCCACGTAGCTCTTGACGCCTTCACGCGTCAGATCGGCCAGAGGTACCGGGAATGGTCTCAGTGTTTCAACGGCCTTTCCCGCTGCGGCGACGTTGGCTTTCACCTGGCGGCCTGCAACCTCAAACAACTTCTTTTCCGCCTCGATGAATGACTCCACAGCCTGCCGCGCCAGTTCTGAGAGTTCTGTCCGCTTGATCTTCTTGCCCCTGGCCTCGGTCCCCTTGCCGCCGGTGGCTCTGCGCGTCTCCTCCGCGACTACGTCGAGAAAGCGCTTCTGGGCGCGGACGAAGTTCTCGGTCGCTTCCCGCGCCACCTCAACCCACGGCTTGCCCCGGAACGGCTTGCCGGACTTGCCGGCTTCCAGCCAGGAATGGGTCTGCTCGCCGGCGATCTTCAGGAAGTCCTGTTGCATCTCGATGAAATTCTCTACGCTGCGCCGCAGCACATCCGTGAGGGCGGCGGCAGTGGCTGAGCTGCCCACTCTCTCCTTCACACCGTTCATCACGATCTTGTTCTGCTGCTGGGCCAGTTCAAGCAGCACCTTCTGCGCTTCAATGAAGTTGCTGACGCCTTCCCCGGTCAATTCGCTGAAGACCTGGACGGGAGAAGAACGGCGGTTGGTAAGCTGCTCACGCAGCAGCTGCATCACGCTGGCGTTTTGCCGGATGGCGAGATCCAGAAGAATGCGTTGCGTGGCCAGAAAACTGTCCACGCCCTGACGCGCCCAGCCCGCTAACAGAGAAGAAATCGATGATTGCTCACGCGGATGAGTGCGCGATTTGGCGGTAGTAGTGGCTGCCATAACATACTCCTTATGCTGCACTGCAGCATCAATTTAACTGTACAATTTACAGGTACTTATGTCAACATGAAAGCAGGGGTATGCTGCATTGCAGCAGGCCCGCGTAAAGCCATGAAAACACAAGCCACCGTGATCAAAAAATACGGAAACCGCCGGCTGTATGACACAGCCGCCAAGCAGTACGTCAACCTGGATGACATCGCGGCGCTGATCCGGCAGGGCGCGGAAGTGAAGGTCGTGGACGCCACAACCGGCGAGGACCTGACCCGCGTTACTCTGACCCAGATCATCTCCGAGGACGCCAAGGACAGGCCGACCGGGCTTCCGCTGGAGCTGCTGCGCCAGCTCATCGTCGCTTCCGACCATGCCCGCCAGGAATTCATCATGTGGTATCTCAAGTCCGCCTTTGACACCTACCAGACCGTCAAGGACGCCGTAGAGCACCGTCTCGCCAACATGCAGTCCACGCTCATGTCTCCCGCTGAGGCGGTGAAGCGCTTCATGGCGACGGCTGCTCCTCCGTCTGCCGCCGGCTCACCTACGGAACTTGAGGCTCTGCGCGAGAAGGTGGCCAATCTCGAAGCCAGGCTCAAAAAACCTCGCGCGAAAAAGCCCGGACGAAAGAAGAAATAAACTGCTCTCCCTTCACCTTGTTCTCATGGTCACGCGACGGCGGCGATGACCCTTTCCTCTTTGCTCACCGGCTTTGGCTCCGGAGCCGGCGCTGCTGCCGCAATCGTCTGCGCCTTTGGGGCGCTTACCGCGCGCTTCGGTTGCTTCGCGCCAGCCTCTTTTCTGCGCGGCCGGCTCCCGGCCGCCGACTGCAGCTCCCGCACGCTCACGGCCAAAAACTTCTCCAGCTGCGCAAGGCCCGGTGCGGCGTGCACGTCGCCACTGAAGCCGAAATAAACCATTCCGTTGTAGCTCAGGACCGCGACATTGAGCGCCATGTCGCCGCCGATCGGCACATACGGGTACCAGGTCAACATCTTGTGGCGCATCATGTAGAGCGGAACCTGCGGCCCGGGCACGTTGGTGCACACCAGATTGAATGGCGTGATCGGCAGCTGCGTGGCGATCGGCCCGGCCAGCGCCTGGAGCGCCGGCGGCAAGAACCCCAGCAGCCCCCCGGCGAGGGTCGCCAACTCCGCTATGTACGATTTCTTCAGGAATTCCGTGCGCTGGTGCACCGCCGCCAGCAGCTTGCGCGGATTCTGCACGTCGAGCGGGATGGTGACCGGCATGATCGAGATTTGATTTCCGAGTTTGCCCCGGCCGTCCTCTTCGCGAAGGTTTACAGGGACCATAATGCGCAGCAGCCGTCCCTTTGTTTCGTCGCCGTGCAGCTGGGAATAGCGCCGGATCGTCATCGTCACCAGCGTGAGCGCCACGTCATTCACGCTGCACGCACAGGCCTCTTTCAAGGCCCTAATGTCCGCCAGCGGGACCTTCAGCCATGCCACCTGCTGCGGTCCGCGGACTGTGGTGTTGAAGTGCATCGGCTCAGTGGGACTGGCGACCTCTAAGAGAAGATTCGTCAGGCCGTCGCTCTGGGCCACTGCGCGTCCGGACACGATCCGCTCGGCAAATTTCAGGATATCGGCTTGCGTGGAAAGCGCCTGCTGAACGATGTTGCTGTATGAATTCATCCAGTCATCCACAATCGCTGTCCAGGGATCGCGCGGCGGTGGAACACGGAAGCGGCGGGCCTTCCTGTTCGGCGCATCAGCCGGCTCGGCGCTCAGCACCACGTTCATCAGGTCCACGCCGGAAACGCCATCGGCCAGCGAGTGGTGTACGCGAGTAATGAAGCCGGTGCGGTTGCCTTTCAACCCGCGCACCAGCGTGATGTCCCAGAGGGGCCGCCGCCGGTCCATGAGTGTGCTTAAGAATTCTCCGGCAAAGGCCTTGAATTCGGATTCGCTCCCGCGTTTGAGCGTGACTTCACGGATGTGATTTCGCACGTTGAATTCAGGATCGAATTCCCAGACCGGCCGGCCTATATTGAATAAAGGCGCCACCACGCGCTGGCGATATCGCGGGATCTGCGGAATTTTCGATTCGACAAACCGAACGCACTCCTCAAAAGAGACAATACCTTCCAGTTCGCTGACGCCGGCAATGTGCATGGGAACGCCTTCACGTTCCAGATAGAGGAATGCCGTGTCGATTCCGGAAAGGCGATCATGATTGCGATGGTGCCTCATCATTGGCTCCTATTTCGTTTCCGGCCGGTTGCGCCCGAGTTTCTCGTGCGCCTCTACCCAATCTCCGTTCAGCATGGCGGCGGCAAGCGACGTTTCCCCGGCGAGGACCACTGCCGCGCAGATCTCCGCGAACTTCAGCACCTTGCCCGAACCATAGCAGCCCAGCATCTCCAGGGCCTGCCGCTGCGTTGCCAGGCCGGTACCGCCGCCGCAGGTGGCCACAATGAGGGAAGGCAAGGTGATCGACCAGTAGAAGTCGCCGCCTTCGAGACGCTGTGAATAGGTAAGCGCTGCGTGCGATTCCGCCAGATTGGCGGCATCCTGCCCGGTTGCAATAAACAGCGCGGCCAACCCATTGGCAGAGTGTGCGCCGTTGTTCGATGAGCCGGCCAGGACCGCTCCCGTCATCTGCACCTGGCGCGCCCAGAAAAGCTGTGGCGTATCGATGTGCATGATCCGCTGTATGACCTCGCGCCGGATCACCGCCTCGGCCACCACGCGCTTGCCCCGCGTGAGCAGAACGTTCAGGTGCGAATGTTTTTTGTCGGTATCGATATTGCCGCTCAGGAAGTACTTCAGCTTGCCGGGATAATTTCTGCGGATCCACTCGCAGGCCGCGAAGGTCGCCTTACCCACCATGTTCTGCCCGGCGGCATCGCCGGTGTTGTAGTTGAAGCGGAGATAACGCAGCGGCCCAACCTGAAACTGGATGATCCCGCGGAGCTTTCCCACGCTCGTGGTCGCTTCCGCTTCTTGCGAAAGGGTAGCGAAGTTCTCATCCACCCAGCGGCCGAACTCGCGCGCCTGGAGCGCGTCATCCAGAATGAAAACCGGCGCGCGCTGCATGCAATCGTCCACTACGGTGGTCTTCACGCCGCCGCACTCGGTCAGCAGGCGCATGCCGCGGTTATAGCTGGCGACGAGCGAGCCTTCCGTAGTCGCCAGCGGGACGTAAAAGTCGCCGCGGGCGTGTTCGCCCACAATGCGCAGCGGTCCGGCCACTCCCATGGGAACTTGTGCCACGCCGATGAAGTTTTCGATATTGCCGGGAAGGACCGCGGGGTCAAACGAATACTGCGATACGTGAGAGAGACTGGCGCCGGTCTGTTCCGCAATGAATGCGCGGCGAGCAGCGGCCATTTCGTCGGTGTAATCGCATCCCTGGTTGCGCGGGATCCGCACCCGGCGATCCTCTGCGGCAGGTTTCGTCTCCTGCTCGGATTCAGTGGTGAACATACACTTTCTCCTGCCAAATCCGGGAATCTTGGAATGGATAAATTAATGATGCCGTCAATTTTTCGATGTCCCTGCCCGGATCGGCCGAACGCGAACCCCTCGTAGGACTTCCTTGGAATTTAAGAGCAGAAATGCGCCTGAGGCTGTGACCGGCGTCACTTGCCGGAGCCGGCAAGCGATGGGAGAGAAATAGCGAGCGCGGAAAGGAATAGAAGCTTCAAACCCTGCTGATTAAGAGTTTTCGAGGCTTCCTCGATCAAAAAAATCGTGGATTCAATGACTTACGTTAATTTAGTTCGCGCGGCCGGACTTTTTGAAAGTATCGATCTGGGGCGTGCTCTGGCTCGTTATCCGCGTGCAGCACGCGCCAACTTATGACCGCCAATTCTCACTCAGCACGAGGGCTGGAAACGTGTTGAAACCGAATCAGTGCGCTTCGTATTCGGCTTCCGCGCGCTGCAAGTCCAGCGTGACCCGTTCCCCGTTGACCAGAACGATGCTGCGGTTGATGACTTCCTGTCCGGTGCAGTCGTACTTTTCATAGCAAAGCAAAGCCGAGAATGGAACCACGAACTCCACAGACTGGCTGCTCGACTTTCCCGGTTGATGGACCGTGGTGCTGAAATCCAGGCCATCAAACCGCGGACTCTCATGGAAGTATCTGGCGGCGGCCCGCAGTAGGTGGGACACATGTGTATCGAAGGCCAGGGCCGCTACGCGATATTGCGATGACGCCGGCGACTCCAACTCGGTGCTCATGTTCAGCTGCAGGTAGGCGCCATTATGAAACGCCACGAAGGCAGGCGGCGCATACTCCAGGAAGTGGGCTTCCTTCTCGAGATCTGTCGAGAGACGCCGTACCGTGGATTCATAAGTTGTTTGCAGCTTCTCCAGTTCTGCCGGTGAGACTTCACGCACTGTGTTCTGGCGGTCCCTGATCTGGTTGAGCAATTCGGATTCGGGCACCAGCTTGCTGCTGACCAGTGTTCCGGGCTCTACCGCTTCTTCAGCCAGGGCCTTCCTGGATTTGGCGCTACGATCGTGGCGCGCGAGGTAATGGTCTTTGACGTCGGCAGGCGCGTCATCGCCGGTCAACCACAGTGAGAGCGGCTCGCCATTCAGATAAACTTCGCTTTCCAGGATGGCCGCCTCGCGGGCTTCCACGTCAGTGGCGGTGACCAGCCGCTCCGCTATGGCGCGGGGAAACATCATCATCACATTTTCCGGGCCTTCGGTGTTGACCTTGAGGACCTGCTTGCGCACGTGGTGCGAAATCTCAAACGCATAGCCATCGAAGGGAGTGTTGCGATCTATCCGCGCCACCGCAACTTTCAGCAGCGGGAAAATCACATCTTCATAGGTTTTGCGCGCCCGCTGATTGCCGGTCATGCTCGCGTAAGGGTAGGAAGCGTAGTAATTGCCGGTAATCGCGAGCACCGTGCGGCCATTGAAGTTCTCAAAATGGAGAGAGCCCTGCGGCAACTCCTTCTGCCGCGCCTCATCGATGTCCAGCGTCTGGCTGAAGTAAAACGCGTACGGGAACCGCACCTTCGAAAGGTCGCTGGAGAGCTGCTGCAGCTCGAGAATATGGCGCTGTTGCAGCAACCGCGCAGCGGGATCGGAAACCTTGCCCACCGGCAGCACCTGTGCCGTAGCGGAAAGGCCGATCAGCCCGAACACGACGATCAACGAGAATAGGCGAGCTTTATTTACCATATTTCACTCCTGGAGTTTGGTAAGGGGGATCTGCAATGGCCCGGATGTAGGCCACCACGGCGCGGATTTCCGCCGGCTTGAGCGTGGTTCCGTAGGCGGGATTCTGGGGCGACTTGCCCACGGCCTGTCCGCCATAGGTAATGATGCTGGTCAAATCCGAATCGGAGAGCCGGTTCAACGTTGCACCGTCAGTGAACTCGTGCGGCGAGGGCGAGAGATTGTCAAAATTGGAAACGCGCTCAGGAGTCGATTCCCGGTCATGGCAGCGGATGCAGTACTGGTCATTCACGGCCTTGCCCAGCGCCTGTTCGTATCCGAGCGCGATCTCGCGCATGTTCAGGCTGGCTGCGCCGCCTTTGGCGCCGGATGTCTCGGCGACAATCTGATAGTCTCCCGGATTGAACCCCAGCTGCACCGCCACGCTGACCTGTCCGCTCGAATCAGTCAGCGCCTCGGCGGGGGTGAATTGCAGGCCATCTCCGCGGAGCCTGACCAGCGCTCCGGTAACGGGATTGCCGTCAGCGCCGTTGACCTGCAGGACCACAGGCTGCGGCAACGCAGAGCCGACCTGCGCAACCTGCTTGCTGCCGCTGACCTCGACGATCTGTGTTCCAAAAGCCTTCGGGCTGAGCTGCGGCGGCGCGGAATGCTTGCAGCCGCCCATCACAATGGCCGCGATAAGAATAGAAACGTGGAGGAGCTTCACTTTCCACCTCCTTGCTTCGCCTTCAGAGTCATCAGGAAAGCGGTAAGATTGCGCGCCTCATCGTCTTTCAAATTAAAGTTGGGCATCAGAGTTCCCGGGCGCAGGCCGTTCGGGTCCTTGAGCCACTTGTACATCCATGCAGGCGTCAGGCGGTTGCCGACTCCTGCCAGCGCCGGCCCGACATAACCTTTGTCATTCTTGTAATCTGCGATATGGCAGGAATTGCAGCCATACTTGGAATAGAAAAGCTGCTTGCCGGTCGCAGCCGCCCCTGCCGTCAGCAGGCGTCCGTCGATCGTTTGCGAATCGATTCCAGTTCCTTGATAAGCGGAAAGAATGTAGTCAGAGAGCGTCTTGATTTCTCCCTGGCTCAGGTTGAACTTTGGCATTCGCCGGATCAAAGCCGGACGCAGTGTGTTTGGATTTTTGAGAAATTCTTCCAGCCAGGCGCGTTGCACAGCGCTGCCCTCGCGCGTGAGATCAGGGGCCATGTCTCCGCCGTTGCCGTTGATGCTGTGGCAACTCAGGCAGCGCAAGTCATCCATGAGCCGGCCGGCCTCTCCGCCCGCACGATAGTCAGAGCTGTGCGTTGCGGCGGTGATCAGCTCTTTGGGAAAACCAGCCGCCCGATCGGTCTGGGCCAGGAGTGCGGTAGTCAGCGAATCGATCTGCGACTCGCTCAACGTGAACTTCGGCATTTTGAGTGCCGGACCGAAAGACCGTGGGTCGTGGATCTTGGCGGCAATGTAGTCGGAGAGGACGTGCTTCATGCCCGGCGCAAACACCACCTGGGCCAACGCCCTGCTGCCGACGCGCGTGAGGTCGGGAGCGAAGTTCTGCGGGGGCGTCACGCCGTTGATCTGGTGGCAGGCCGCGCAGCCGCTTTCGGTCACCAGTTTCTTGCCATGAGCAATGCTGTCAGGGTTCGCCGAAGGCAGGTGAACATTGGCGAGCAGGTCGGCGTCCTTCTTGTTCAGCAGAAAACCGGAAAGCAGCGCTATGTCCTTTTCGTTCAGCCGGTAGTGCGGCATGCGCGTGGTGGGGTTATAGTCACCGGGGTTGTTCAGCCAGCGATGCAGCCACTCTGGATTGACTTTGTTGCCGACCCGCGTCAGCTCCGGCCCAACCGTTCCGCCCACAAGATTTCCCGCCTCATTTTGCACGGCGTGGCATGAAGAGCAGAAGGAAGCGCCGTAAAGCGTAGCCGCCTGAGTAGCATCTCCCGCATTTGCCGGTGCGGCTTTTATCGCCACGCTGCCCGCCGGAGACGGCTTACTCTGGGCGATCAGGAAGGCGGAGATGTCCACGGCGTCCTGATCGCTGAGCTGGAAATTCGGCATGGTGGCCGAGACCGCGTATGCCTGCGGGTTTTTGATCCAGGCAAAGATCCATTCCCGGGTGGTCTTCTCGGCAATGTGCTCCAGGGAAGGTGGATCATCGGAAGGCTTGAGCACGGTTCCATCCGGCTGGGTGACGTTGTGACAATGAGCGCAGCCCTCGCTCGCCAGCAACTTGCGCCCCTCATTGAGCCGCGGCGTACCGGCAAGCGAGTTCAGATGGCACTGCCCGCATCCCGACTCAAGATAACGCGCCGGGAGCAGCGGTTGTTCCCAAGCCTCAGTTGTGTAGTGGGCAGCCTCCACCGAAGTTGCGGGTCCTTGCCCGCGATGGCAGATGACACAGCCGAACTGATTAAGGTCGTGGGGGATGGGCGGGTGCTTTCTGAATGGCTGCGCCGATTCGCCGATGAGCGCTCCATTCATGTTTACGTGGCAGGTTTCGCAGCGGTCCACCACGCCCAGCTTCGGAACCCAGGTCTGACGGATTCCGCCATGAAAACTCTTGACCAGGGTCCCGCTTTGCCGTGTGGCCGCTGCATTCAGATATGACTTCTGATAATGACGCCAGTCACTGAAATAATTTTTTCCAGGAGCGATGGCGAGCGAGACAAGCAGCGCCAGGCTGACCACGCCGAACGTCGCAATTTCACGTATCGATGGCCGGCTGCGCAGCGGACCGGGTTTGTCATTCTCAGTCAAATCGAGTTCTCCCTCTCAACTATTTGCCGGCCAGACCCAGGTCCATCCTGGTCCGCGGAAAAACGTTCCTACTGCAGTGAGCACAACCAACTCCACCAGGAACCAGGTCATGATCCAGAATGAAATCGGCCGGCCGAAGAGCCAGCGCTGCCACGCCTTCGGAGAATCCGCTGAGAAGCGTGATGACAACAGCAGCGCCGCGCTGACGATCAGGGTGGGAACAATGGGCACAACAAGGTCGAGCGTGCGGTCCAGTTTGCCCACCGCCGTTGCGCTATGGCCGAGCTGGCCCATGCCGAAAAGCGCGAAGATCACCACCACAAATCCAGTGACCGCGCCAATCACGACCGAACGGCGTCGCGGATCGGCCCAGATGCTCCGGCCTTCAATGTTGATATTGAAATAAGGAATCACCACCAGCGCGGCAACTACCAATCCCGGAATCAGCACGCCGGCCACGAGTGGTGGGAAGTAATGCAGCAATTCCTGAAGTCCCAGGAAATACCACGGGGCCTTGGCCGGATTCGGAGTGTGCATGGGATCGGCAATCCCTTCAAGCGGAGCATTGGCGATCAGCGAGACCCAGACCAGCAGCAGAAACGCGACTTCCAGTGCGATGATGAACCGAGCCAGAGCGCCCGGGTAGGTCATCACCCGGGTGTCGTCCTGCGCCTTCACCTGCGGTGAGGTACGGCGCAGGATGAACGCTATCCGCCGCGGATTCTTGCGGACATCGGGCTGCAATTCAGCCTGCATCCTCGGTGCTGATCCGCTCGATTTGTCGGGGGTGTCTGTCACAGTTTTTTCTCCGGAACGTGGAGGCCGCCATCTTTGCGGATGCGCCAGAAATGAACTGCCACGAGCAAAACCGCGCCGAGCGGCAGGATCACGCAGTGCAACACATAAAAGCGCAGCAGAGCGTTGGCATTGACCTCATTGCCGCCGAGCATCAGGAATCGAATTTGCTTGCCCATCAGAGGCACAGCCTTGGCGATGTTCGAGCCCACCGTAACGGCCCAGTAGGCCAGCTGGTCCCAGGGCAGCAGGTAGCCGGTATAGCTCAGCAGCAGCGTGAGCAGCAGCAGGAAGACCCCGATGACCCAGTTGAACTGGCGCGGCGGCCGGTAGGCGCCGCGATAAAAGACCTTGAACATGTGCGCAAAAACCAGAAAGACCATGGCGTGGGCCGACCAGCGATGCAGGTTGCGCAAAAATACCCCGGACGCCACAACAAATTGCAGGTCTTTCATATCGGCGTAGGCCTGAGGCACCGAAGGGTGGTAATAGAACATCAGCAGGATGCCTGTGATCACCAGGATGAAAAACGTGCTCAGAGTCAACGCGCCCAGATACCAGGTGGGGCTGAAAGCCAGAGCGCGTGAGCGGATCTTGACCGAGAACAGGTGCAGAAACACATTCTGCTGGACCGCCTGGGAGCGATGCAGATTGCTTGATCCGCTGCCGCTGCGGAAGATCGTCTTCCAGACCTCGCTGCTGCGTATCCGATCAAGTTCTTCTTTGAGCTCTATGGCCATCGTTATACCTTCACGAATTCCTGTTCTTTGAGGATTTCAGAGCGGTCCACCATCAGATACCCGTCTTCGCTCAGCCACACCTTCAACCAGGGCAGCGGTTGCGGCGCGGGGCCGGCGATCTTCACTCCATCGCGGTTAAAGCGGCTGCCGTGGCATGGGCACGCGATCATGTCCAGCTCCGGTTTCCACGCCGTCAGGCAGCCCAGGTGGGTGCAGATGGCGCCCAGCGCGTAGAAGCCCTTGGCGCCATTTACCAGGTAAATGCCGCTTTGGGGGTCGAGCGTGACGGTGCTGGGTGGGAACTGGTCCGGTTTGCCGGCCTTGATGATCGGCGAAGCCTCAAAAAGCACATTGGGCGAGAAGAACTCATAGGAGAACAAGCCCGTGCCTGCCGCAGCGACAATGAGCGAACCCATACCCATTTTGGCGAAGAATTCCCTGCGGCTGACTTCCTTGTCCTTTGCGGCGGCCGGCGCCGCGGCTGCTGCTTCAGCTTTTGTGTTCACATCGCTCATTTGTTGCTCCTCAAATCGAAGGACTGAATGGGAATCAGGCCGGTGCTCTCAGCCGACCGGAAGTGGAATGCTTCCATGGTGATTTCGTTCACCGGGCACCGCAGCGCGCACAATCCGCACCGGATGCAGCGGGTCTCATCTTTCACCATCACGGCGCCGGTTACGCTTTTCTCCGCCAGCTCCGCGACAGCGATCCCGCGCAATTCGACTCCGTAATCCGGTTCGTTGCTCTTCAGCTGGGCCAGCACCGGCTCCGGAAATTCGACCTCCTGGAGCGGAACCAGTTCCAGGCATTGTTCCGGGCAGACATCGACGCAGCCGCCGCAGAGAACGCATTCAGTGCCGTCGGCCTCCGTGCCTTCGAACACCGTGTTGATCCAACAGCGGAGACAGCGCTGCGCCTCTTCCACGGCGGTCTGCTCATCGAAGCCGATCTCAACTTCGGTCACGCCGGTGCGCCGCTCCAGCGGCACCATGGGAACCGAGTGGCGGGCGATCTCCATGTAGTTGGTGATCATCTGGTGACGATCGAGGACCTCGACCTCCAGCAGGGGGTCGGCATGCGGCTGCTTGCGCAGGAACTCGTCGATTCCCACGGCGGCGCGCTTGCCGTCCGCCACGCTGTCAATGATCAGGCGCGGGCCGAAGACGCAATCACCGCCGGCGAAGATGCCCGGAATTGAGGTCATCAGATTCGCGCGGTCCACGCCGATCAGGCCGCGCGGCGTGACTTCAATCTTGCTGTTGCTGCCAAGGAAATCGAGGTTCGGCGCCTGGCCGATAGCCAGGATGACCGTGTCACAGTCGATTAACGACTCGCTTCCGCTTTCAAATTGCGGACTGAACCGGCCTTGCTCGTCGAAGACGCGGCTGGTGCGGACGGCTTCAAGGCTTGTCACACGGCCGTCTTTTCCGAGCACCTTGCTGGGCCCAAATCCGGCATGAATGATCACGCCTTCGACTTCCGCTTCTTCGATCTCTTCCAGCGCTGCCGGCATCTCATTGCGCCGCTCGATGCAGACAATGTGCACCTCGCTGGCGCCCATGCGGAGCGCCGAAAGCGAGATGTCGACCATTTCATGCGAAGCTACAGCGGTCAGATTTTTGGCCCAGTCTTCGGTTTGCATCTCATGCTGGCGCAGGACCTCACGCGCTGCCGAGCGGGCCACGTCCATGGCGACATTGCCGCCACCGATCACTACAACCTTCTTGCCGATCGTGAACTTGTAGCCCAGGTTTACATTCAGCAGGAAATCGATGCCCTTGTGGACGCCATCGAGATTCACACCCGGGATGGAGAGATCACGGCTGCGGTGCGCCCCCACCGCGATGAGAACCGCATCAAAGCCCTGCGAGCGGAGCTCTTCGATGGAAAAATCTTTTCCGGCACGCTGATTGAGCTTCAGCGTGACATCACCGGCCTCCAGGATCTCCCGCACCTGGGCTTCGACTACGTCGCGCGGCAAGCGATATTCGGGAATTCCCAGATAAAGCATGCCTCCCGGGACCGCGGCCGCTTCAAAGATCGTGACCGAATAACCCATCAGCGCGAGATCATGCGCGGCGGAAAGGCCCACCGGACCGGCGCCGATCACCGCCACCTTGAAAGGCAGCCTGGGATGGGCTGCGGTGCGCGGGCGCTTGAGATTCCTTGATTCGGGACCATAGCGCTCGGTAAGAAAGCGCTTGAGCGCGCGGATCTGAATGGGACGATCGATTTCGCCGCGGCGGCAGGCCGTTTCACAGGGATGAGCGCAGACGCGCCCGCAGATGCTGGCCAGAGGATTGGGATCGCGGGCAAAGCGGTAAGCCTCTTCAAACCGGCCCTCGGCGATCAGAGAAACGTAGCGCCCGGCATTGGTGTGCGCAGGGCAGGCCATCATGCAGGGGAAGTTGGTGTTGAGCCAATCCCGACTCACCGTTTTGTTTTCAAATCGTTTTTGCATGACGGCACCGCGCCTGCCGTGGCGGCGCAGGATGGTGGTGGGCATCCTGCGCCTCTCCTGTTTATTGCAGAGTGAAGTCGGCGGTGGTATCTCCGCTGACGGTGATTTTCTTGGATTGCGTTTTCTTGCCTTCGTGCCAGGCGGTGACGGTGTACGCGCCATCGGGAACGTTGGCAATGGTGAAGGAGCCGTCCGCGGCGGTTTCCGCGAACTGGCCGGTGGGAACCACGACGATGTAGCCCGCCATCTCCGGATGCACGTTGCAGAGCAGCGGAACTACTCCTGGTTCGGTGAATTTGAAAGGCTTCTTCTGCCCCTGCGGCCAGGTGCCCATGTTGTGGCCCTTCTTCTTGTCGCCGGAGATCGACGGCCAGAAGACGTTGTGCTGGACCTTGTCACTGTTCAGGAACTCGACTGTGGTCCCGACCTGGACGACCAGCACGTGAGGCTGGAAGAGCAGGCCTTTCTGGTCCATGGTTGCGGTCTTGTCCACGGGCGCAGGCGTACCCTCCACGTAGACCACGGACTTTCCAGGCGATACCTTGCCTTTAATGCTTCCGGCAAGGCATGCCTGGGCGGTCAGGAGGGACAGGGTAACAATCGCGAAAATGTATTTGCGTTTCATGATTCCTCGTGGTTAAGCGTTTAGAACACGTACTCCAGCGCCACCACTGCCGTGTTGGTGCGGAAGGGCTGCACGGCTGTGGGTAAGCCGGTGATCGGATTGGTAATGACGGTCACATACTGCTGCGGCCGCCATTGATATTCAAATGACGCCTTGATATTGGCGTGAATCAGGAACTGCACGCCGGGCGTGAATCGGTTGCGCGTTCCATGGAACGGAAGAGCAAACGGCGTTGAAGTGTTCAGCGCGAGGCCGTTAATGCGATCGTCCCATGAGTTCACCGCATCCCAGCGCATGATGGCCATCAGCCACGGATGGATCAGGTAGTCGGCTTGCAGGAATCCGCCCGTGAAAGCAGCCGGCGCGCCGTGAACAAAGCCCACTGGCTGAGGCCCGGCCGGATCGATGGGAAGCGGAACCAGGGTCCCGGTCACATCCACCGGCAGGCGGTCGGCATCATGGCCGTACATGAACATTCCATAGATGTTGAAGTCGCGGTAGTTGAAGCTGAAGTCACCGCCGGCGCGGTAGAAGGGCTCGCGCGCCGTCAATACCACAGGTTCAGCCGCCAGGTTTTCCCCGGTAAAGCGCTGTACGGAACGCCCATAGAAATAAAACGTTCCCAGGTTTAGGTAGGTATGTTCGCGAGGTCCGCTGGCGCCCGCAGCTTGAATGGCATTGCGGCTCGCCGGATCGCGCTCCAGGTTGAAGCGGTAAGAGAAGCGGGCGTAAATGTCCTTGAAGTTTGCGTCGGAGGCGAACCCTGCCGGCGACGGAACAAACGAACTGCTGTTGTTGGATTGGCTGACCCCACTCGTGTTCTGGTCGACGACGGCCAGCGAGTAGTGATAACCGCCGTACTGATGGCCGCCGCTGAACTCAATTCCATTCATGCCATCGGCCATGGTGAATTGATTGTTAACGTTGTGTTGCTGAAACGCCGGATTCTGGGCGCCGATGTTGGCCTGGTCCCAGATGTCGTAGCCGCTGATGTTGATGTTGCGCGCCTGGCTGAATGGAAGATCCAGTTCGAAGCGGCCGATGCGTACGCTGAAGGCGTCTTTCGGCAGCTTGACCACTCGTCCAAGATTGACGAACTTCAGGTAGCCGTCTCCCAAGCCCCCGGCCGCGTTGTCGCCGGCGACGCTGAAGTCTTCATCCACCCAAAACGCGATGTCGCTGCCGAAGTTGCCCGCAGCAAAAATGCTGAAGAGTCCGGCGCTGAAATCGGTTTTTGGAATGAAGGGCGGGACTGTTCCCGCGGGAACCAGGGCGTCAAACTTGCCGCGGTTACCGCTGGTCTTTTGAAAAAATGTATTCATGCGGAGACCGATCGGCGGAATCCCCGGTATGGTCCCCGGCCAGATGGCACGCGGGAAGAGCTCTTTTTGTGCCGGCGCTCCCAGCAGTGTGGGCGCGATCTTGATCATTCCCTCATCGTCCGTGGGAAATTTGAAACCTGCGTCTTTGAACGCTTTCCCAAAGTCGTTCAGCTTGGGAAAATCAACGTGGCAGGTGCTGCAGGAAGTTTGGTACTGCCGGGCAAACGCTGGGATGGCATGACCCAATTGTGGGAAAAGCAGGAATAATGCCAGGCAAGCGCATGCAATTGCGGTTTGCTTACTGCAAAAGCTCTTGTTCTCCATCAGAGCTCCCCTCGCTTGATTTGACAATGACAGCGCGGCCGGAATTCCCGTGCAAGCGGTTCACAACCGCGCTGTGACTGAAGTATCGAGGTCGGATGTTATGTGAATCCTCACCGCCGTGATGTGACGCATATCACAGGCGAAGTTCAGCGGCGGGGGCCGCGTCCCCATAGGCGGAAGAGAGTGCCCACGTGCAGGTGATTGAAAAGATGGTGAGCGCGGAAGGAATCGAACCTTCAACCTACTGATTAAGAGTCAGTTGCTCTGCCAGTTGAGCTACGCGCCCTTTTCGTTTGGGAGTGAAAAAGAGGGGCTTCCAACGAAGACCGTACCAGTGTAACACAGGGAATAACGGGCCGAGGTCAGCTTTCACGTGCGAGCTTCACGGCTTCACGCAGCAAGTTGTGTCTGAGCGCTTTTCGAAAGGCGGCGAAATCATTCTCCACCTGATCCGCATAGTCCTGGGCAAATTTGCAGAGCGCTTTTTCCGCTTTGCCGGCACGGCCGAGATACGCTGCCTGCAGCGCAGGCGATCCAGAGCGCGCGTGCCCTTTGGCCAGCAGCTCGGCGCAGACGCGTCCGTATTCGATCAGGCGATCTCCCTTGAGCTCTTCCGGTTCCACTGAGCTTTTATGGTCGTTCAGCTGCCGTACCAGGTAATCGCGTCCATTGATCGAGCACCAGCCGAGCAGGATATCGGAGAAGACCTGCACGGCGCGCTGGCCCAGCACCACGCGCTGGCCCTGATGCTGCGGCGTGGCATGATCCTTGTAAAACGACGCATAAGCTGAAGGCTTCTCTTCCTTTACCTGGAGAAACAGCGGGTCTTGTTCTCCGGTCTCACGACCGAGCAGCAGAAGAATGTAATCGCGCGTGCCCACGCTGCCGGTGCCTACCACTTTGAAGCCGACGTCGACGACTGTGTAGTGATCGAACAGAAGTTGGCGATCAGGCGCCAGCGTTTCGCGGTACGCGCCCAGGGCGCGCACCACGGCCTGTGATTCCGTGCCTTTCACGTCCCAGATGGAATTGGGCTTGTAAATAAAACTATAAGTAGAACCTTTCTTACGTGTGAGCTTTTTCAGGCTGCCGAGCGGCGTTGAACGCTCAGCTTTCTTGAGCGCCGAGCCGATCACCGGATCGCGGAGGTTGCGGACGATGCGGTGGCGCGCCACCTCGATCGCCGGGATTTCGGCAAAGTGGCGGATCCACCTGCAATAATCGCCCGCAAAAGCGCGGACGGCGTCTTTGCAACAAGATTCGCTGTCGCCGGCCACGCGCCCGGCCAGAATGATGCTCGCGGCCAGGCGCTTTACGTCCCACTCCCATGGACCGCGCTGCGTCTCGTCAAAGTCATTGATGTCCAGCACGATCTCCGAGCCGGGCGTGGCGAAGAACCCGAAATTTTTCACATGCGCGTCGCCGCACATCTGCACTTCGATCCCGGTATGCGGAGACTGGCCCAGGTCGGCGGCCATGATTTCAACCGAGCCGCGAAAGAAAGCGAACGGCGAGGCGCTCATAAGCGCGAATTTGACCGGAAGCAGCCGGGCAATGTGCCGCTTTGCGGCTTCGCGGAGGACGTCGAGCAGATCAAAGTTGCGTTGGGACAGATCGGCGAGGGATGACCGGCCAAGGTGAGCGCGCTCGGCCGCAGCCCGCTGCTTTGGCTCTTTCTGGGCAGGCATTCTCAAGATTTCCTGAGGCCCATTACGTTAAACCCGCCCTTCGAAAGCCGTCAATAGTGGAGCGCAGCACCGCGCCACAGCAGCAACTACTCTCCGCCGACAGGCTTGCGCTGCGCGATGCCTGCAGGATCGAGCCGCGCCAGCTCAAGCAGGGCGATTACGCGCGCATCTTCTTTGCGTGCGGTCTCATGCAAGACAAGCACCTCGCCGGAGCTTTCCTGTTCAATGACGCAGCGCCACAGGTTCGGCGCACCGGGACTCTGCGGTGTGATCTGGGCATGGTACGGCGGCTGCACGATTCGCATCTTTTTTCCTCTCACTATCTGGGCGCAATGCGGGGACAGCAATGGCTATCGGTACCTATTTCTACGCTCCAGCGGGCGAATCGAATGTTAAGAACATGTTAAAAGACGATGTAGCCCTGTGGAAGAAGGAGTTGAAATCTACGATCGCGACAAGTTAAGGCAGTTGACGAACTGAAAGCCTTTACTTGCCAACCAGCGAGGGCTGCTGATCTCCGGCCAGGGAAGGTTTGATCCCCCAGATTTCGCGGGCGTATTCGTTTACCGTACGGTCGCTGGAGAAAAAGCCGGTGCGGGCGACGTTCAGGATGGCCTTCGCACTCCACACCGCGGGGCGTTTGTAATCCTGCTCGGCGGTATGGCTGGCATCGATATAAGAAACCAGATCAGCCAGATGGAAGTAGCGGTCGCCGCGGTCGAGCAGCTCGTCAACGATCCAGCGGAAAAGGCCCGGTTCGTCAGGGCAGAAGCGGTTGGAAGCCAGGCTGTCCACCACGCGGCGGACGACGGTGTCAGCGTTATAAATCTCGCGAGGGTGGTACTCGCCATTCTGCTGGTACCAGCTCACCTCGTCGCGGTCCAGCCCGAAGATGTAGATGTTGTCCTCGCCCACGGCCTGCATAATTTCAATATTGGCGCCGTCGAGCGTGCCCAGCGTGAGTGCGCCGTTCATTGCCAGCTTCATGTTGCCGGTGCCGGAGGCTTCCATGCCGGCGGTGGAGATCTGCTCACTCAGATCGGCGGCAGGCATGATGATCTCGGCGAGCGAGACGCGGTAATTCGGCACGAAGACTACCTTGATCCGCTCTTTAACCGCCGGATCGGCATTAACCACCTGCGCCACATTGTTTACCAGCTTGATGATCTGCTTGGCCGCCCAATAGCCGGGCGCGGCCTTGCCGGCGAAAACATAAGTACGAGGTACGGCGGGCTCCGCGCCATCTTCCACCATGCTGAGATATTCGTGGATGACGCGCATCACGTTCAGGAGCTGGCGCTTGTATTCGTGAATGCGCTTGACCTGGACGTCAAACATGGAGCCGGGATCGACCGTGACCGCGGTGGTGTTGAAAATCTCCCGCGCCAGCTTTTCCTTGTTGCGGCGCTTGATGGCCAGGAACTCCTGCTGGAAAGCAGGATCGTTGGCGTGCTGTTCGATCGGGCGTACTCGCTCCAGATCAGTGATCCAGCCTTCGCCCACGGTGCGGGTGAGCAGTGCGGCGAGTTCCGGATTGGCTTTCAGGATCCAGCGCCGCGGCGCCACGCCGTTGGTCTTGTTGCTGAAGCGCTCCGGCCAGAGCTGGGCGAAGTCCGGAACCAGCGAGTTTTTGATCAGCTCGGTATGCAGCCTGGAAACACCGTTGATCGCATGGCTGCCGATGATCGCCAGATGCGCCATACGTACCTGCTTGTCCGGCCCTTCCTCAATGATCGAGGTGCGGCGCTGGCGCTCCATATCGCCCGGGAAGACGCGCGAGATGGTGCGCAGGAACTGGTGATTGATCCCGAAGATGATCTCCATGTGCCGCGGCAGCACGTGCTCCATCAGCGAGATCGGCCATTTCTCCAGCGCTTCGGGCAGCAGCGTGTGATTGGTATAACCGAGAGTCGCAACGGTCAGCTCCCAGGCCTTCTCCCAGTTTACCTGGTGCTCGTCGACGAGCAGGCGCATCAGCTCGGCCACGCTGAGACTGGGATGCGTGTCATTCATCTGCACCGCGACTTTGGCCGGCAGGTCGTCAAAGCCGGTGTGGTTGGCCACATAGTGGCGCAGGATGTCACGCAGCGCGCAGCTGACCAGGAAATACTCCTGCACCAGCCGCAACTCCTTGCCGGAAAGGACCGAGTCGGAAGGATAGAGCACGCGGGAGATGTTTTCCGAAGCGATCTTCTGCTCGATGGCGCGAATGTAATCGCCGCGGTTGAAAATCTCAATATCGAAATCTTCAGAGGCGCGCGCGGTGAAGAGCCGCAGGAAATTAACGGTCGCGCCGCTGTACCCGGCGACGGGCATGTCATTGGGCACGCCAAGCACGATCTTGCTTTCAATCCAGCTCTGGCGGCGATTGCCCTGGGAATCGCGCGACGACTGGATCTTGCCGTAAAGCGGGATGGCGCAGACATCGAGCGGGCGTTCGATATAGAAGGGCGTCCCTTCCTGCTTCCACTGGTCGGGCTTTTCGCGCTGGAAACCCCCGACGATCTCCTGCTTGAACATCCCGTATTCGTAATCGATGCCGTAGCCGAACCCCGGCATGCCCAGCGTGGCCATCGATTCCAGGAAGCACGCTGCCAGGCGTCCGAGGCCGCCATTGCCCAGGCCGGCGTCGGGCTCGACTTCGAGAACGTCTTCCAAATTGATCCCGAATTCGGCCAGCACGGCGCGGCAAGGCTCCATCAGCCCAAGATTGCAGAGATTGTCACTGAGCCATCGGCCCATGAGGAATTCCATGGAGAGATAGCACAGCCGCTTGAGCTTCTGCTCGCGGTAACGCTGCCCGGTCCTGAGCAGGCCGTCCACCAGCCGGTCGCGGATGGCGAGCGAGACCGGCTTGAACAGTTCACGCGGAACCACCTGGCCGTCAGCGCGCGCAAGGGTGTAATGGATGTGCCGCAGAATAGACTCACGCAGCGGTTCTGGAGCGAACGGTGTTCCGGTCAAAGATTCAGCGGACATTCTGGCAGCAGCCAGGAAGACGCAGGATTTCAAACTGCTTCAAGGCTTCGATAAGTATGGCACAGGGCTGCGGCCACGCGCACTCAGGTGAAAACAGCAGAGGACATACCGGATGAGCGGGTGATCGCTCGTGATCGGGTGATCGAGCGACTTCATCTTCGAGCACCGGGAAGCGCGTCCGAACTCGAACCAGTGGGCGGGAAACGCGGCCCATCCTGGCCACGGCCCGTTCGTTCCAGAATGGAACCGGGTTTTCACTCAGCTACTTACAACCCAATTTGCTCTTCCCGAGTCTCAGCTGATCGGGTACTATGTTCGACAGTCGATATAGGGTCTGACTGAGCAGGTGCGCGGCTCTTCGTTGAATCAGTCAGTAAAAAGAAAAAACCTCCGGGCTTACGTCTGGCAGTACTCACTGCGGTCCTAATATTGTCTCCACTCTTTCGGAGAGGCCTCAAACATTCCCTGAAGGCAAAAGTACGTTCACTCGAAAAAATGAAGGAGCCAAGAATGTCGCGATTGTCGCCCCGTGCAGTGTTGTTGCTGTGTTTATGTCTGATCTTTGCAGCCCTGCCCTCCCTGGCGCAGGTTTCACGATCCAGTAATGCAGACGGCGCCCCTGTGACACAAGAGCAGCCGCAAGTTGTTGGCCCGCTCGTCTTTTCTGATGTTCATCACGATGTCTCGCCGGCCGTGCGCGATATGCCCACAATCAATGCAGCGGGGAACGCTGCGGCACATCTACAGCGCGAAGCCGAACCGGCGCGGCGGATTCCTCTCCCGCCGGGCTTGGGCAATGCGCAGCAGGGCGACGCCGCATTACAGTCCTCTGCCGTGATGCCGTTGGCAACGCTTGCACCCACGGTAAATCTTGGTTTCGACGGCCTGGGCAACGGGTCACTTGGCTTTAGCGTTACCAGCGCTCCGCCCGACACGAACGGCGCGGTCGGTTCGACGCAGTACGTTCAATGGGTGAACAGTTCCTTTGCGGTTTTCAACAAGAGTACCGGTGCGTTGATCAAAGGACCAGTTGCCGGTAACACGCTGTGGGCGGGGTTCGGCGGTGGATGCCAGACCAACAATGACGGCGATCCCATTGTGCTGTATGACAAGGCCGCGAATCGCTGGGTTTTTGCGCAGTTCTCAGTTTCAACCACCCCATTCCTGCAATGCGTTGCGGTTTCAACCACTTCTGACGCTACGGGCACATTCAATCGCTACTCTTTCCAGTATTCCAACTTCGATGACTATCCCAAGATGGGCGTGTGGCCTGACGGGTACTACGTTACGTTCAACATGTTCAACGGCACGACCAACGCGTTTGTAGGCGCGGACGCTTGTGCCTATGATCGCAACGCCATGTTGAACGGCCAGGCAGCCACTCAGGTCTGCTTCCAGCAGGGAACATCGGTGGGCGGTCTGCTGCCTTCCGATCTTGACGGCCTCACCGCGCCTCCGACAGGATCGCCGAACTATTTACTGTTCTTCGGCACCAACAATCTGAACCTTTTCAAGTTCCATGTGAACTTTGCCACCCCCTCCTCCTCGACGTTTACCGGTCCGACAGCAATACCGGTGACGGCGTTCAGTCCGCTGTGCAATGGCGGAACCTGCGTGACGCAGCCGGGAACAACGAACACGTTGGATTCACTGGCTGACCGTCTGATGTACCGCCTTGCCTACCGGAATTTCGGAAATCACGAGTCTCTGGCGGTCAACCACTCGGTAACGGCGGGGACAAGCGGAGGCGTGCGCTGGTATGAACTGCAAAACCCCAACGGCACACCCGTGGTCGCACAGCAAGGCACTTTTGCTCCGGATGCAAATTTCCGCTGGATGGGCAGCATCGCTATGGACCAGGCGGGAGATATGGCGATGGGCTACAGCGTCTCCAGCAGTTCGGTGAGTCCGTCTATCCGTTTTACGGGGCGCACGCCTTCTGATCCGGCTAATACTATGGAGGCAGAGACGAATATTGTCTCAGGCACCGGCTCGCAGACCGGGACCCTCACCCGCTGGGGAGACTACAGCGCTATTACTGTGGATCCGGTGGACGATTGTACCTTCTGGTACACCACTGAATATATGAAGACCAGCGGGACCTTCAACTGGAACACGCGCATTGCCAACTTCAAATTCCCCGGTTGCGGCGGTACTCCGGACTTCTCGCTTTCGGCTTCGCCAACCGCCCTGACCATTACTCAGGGAAGCAGCGGCAGCAGCACCATTACCGTGAACCCATCCGGCGGATTCACGGGAAGCGTGACCCTTTCAGCCTCGGGGCTGCCCGCGGGCGTCACTGCCAGCTTCGGCACCAATCCTACGACTTCCACCAGCGTCCTGACGCTTACGGCCAGCAGCACCGCGACTACGGGTACGGCCACAGTGACGATCACAGGCACGTCAGGTTCTTTGACGCATACCACAACCGTGTCACTCACCGTGAATGCGCCGGCGCAGCCTGACTTCTCACTCTCCGCGTCGCCCAGCAGCTTGACGGTTAAGCAGGGCACCAGCGGCAGCAGCACCATCACAGTCACCGATCTCAACGGCTTCACCGGATCAGTGACGCTTTCGAACTCCGCTCTGCCCGGTGGAGTGACGGCTTCCTTCAGCACGAACCCGACAACCTCAACCAGCACGCTGACATTTACTGCCAGCAGCACGGCCACAACAGGAACAAGCACGATCACGGTAACCGGAACCTCAGGATCGCTCACACATACAACGAGCATCTCCTTGACGATCAGTGCGCCTACTCAGCAGCTGATTGGCAACCCGGGATTCGAAAACGGGACCAACACCGCTCCGTGGACGCTCACGGCCGGCGTGATCAACAACTCCACGGCCGAGCCGCCGCACAGCGGAAGCTGGGATGCCTGGCTCGATGGCTACGGAACCACGCATACCGATTCGGCAACGCAGACCGTGACCATCCCCTCGACTGCAACCAGCGCTACGCTGACCTTCTGGCTGCACATCGACACGGCTGAGACCACCACCACCACCGCGTTTGATACCCTGAAAATTCAGGTCCTCAATACATCAGGAACGGTGCTGGCGACTCTGGGCACCTTCTCCAACCTGAACCACGCGACTGGCTACAGCCAGAAGTCGTTCAGCATGAACTCGTTCATCGGGCAGACGGTCCAGATCCGCTTCCTGGGTCAGGAAGACTCCAGCCTGCAAACCTCATTCGTGATTGATGACGTCAATTTGAACGTTCAATAGCGAGTGATCTTCAATCGAGTCGACTCCGGGGCCGCAAGTGGCCCCGGGTTTTTTTGGCGGACAGTGGTCTTCCAGGGACGGTCAATCCTGGATTTAGAATATTGCTCCTGTTGAATCTTTTTGGGGCACTAGAGGCACAAGATGAAAAAGATCGCTTTTCTGGTTCTGTTTGTAATAAGCCGCATTGGTTCTCCTGCTATGGGCAGCGCAGGTACCCTCTACACGGCGCCTGCAAGAGTCGGACTGGTGCTGGTTGGAGCAACCGCTGACGGCTTTGTATTGGCAGTGGACGGATCTTCTCTGAATGCCGACGGCAGGATCAGCCAGGAGCAGAAACTTTTCCCCGTGGGACGACGGGCCGCAGTCGCTATTTTTGGGGCCGTTTCTGTGCAAGACCCGGTGGGTGCACAGGTGCGCGGAGAGCTCAACGTCAGTCGCATTGTCGATGCCTGGCTCAAGGCCCATCCCGAAACCGATCTGGCAGCTGCTGATCATGGCCTCAACAGCGAGATCGCGGGCGCGGCAAACCAATTTTTCTCCACCCGTGATCCTGGAGCAGCGCGTGGCGCTTTCAAGTTTGGCGTCGTGCTGGCCGGTTTTGCCGATGGCAAGCGGGTAGTCAATACAACGCGCTATTTTATGCCTGCAGCAAAAGGCAGGCCGGTCCGCGTAGAGAGGACTTCAACCCCAGTGCGCGATTCGGACGTGTGGGTGTTTGGCAATTCCGCGGGGGTGCGTGAAATGCTGTCCAGAGCGGTGCAGAAACGAGAATCTGGGTACGCAATGCTTTTTCGAGATGCGATAAATCTGGCCGAAACCCCTGAAAACAGAAGACGCGATGGTAGAAAGGCGGTTGTTGCGCCGCCGAATCGATTAGCCATAATTACGCCGAACGATGGATTTCTCTGGCGGCAGGAATGAACTTGCAGGCCTGTTCCCGCCGCTTACGCCGGCGAAGTCAGGAATCGCTGTAGATAACTATTTTGGCTTGCTCGGCAAGTAGTAGAAGCGCACCACCAGAAGGACCGCCATGGCCGCCGACCCCATGAGCAGATCGAGCGCGGTCACGTCCGTGGCTACCAGCCTTCTGGCGATCACAAACATGACCACCTCAACGGCCGCGCTGGTGCGATGAAACAGGAGCAAGAGTCCCAACTCGCCGGCGATCGCCAATAGCAATATGTTCTGCAGGATCAGGTGCAGAGTCTGGTATGCGTTGCCGGACGCCCACAGTTGGGGAAAGTCTCGGCGGACAACTTCAAACAGCGAGATGCAGGCCGCGCCCATCACCAGCAGCGCCAGCACAGATAGAAAAACATGAATGAAGGTTCCCATATGGCGGTTGAAGGTTCGTTCCAGCGCGGTCCCTTCAGAGCCGCCCTCCCGGATTGCACCGCTTTCAATCGCCATTCTTCACCAAGGCATGTTCAGTCAGCTTAGGATGTGAGTAGTCTGGCCCTCGCGGAGATGCCTCTGGATCTCGCAATACCGGAATATCCGCAGATCAGGAGCTCCCGAAGGAAGCCGGTACAATGACTCATGCTTCTTGCCGCCGCGATTTTTACCCTCCTGATCTGGGGTTATCTTCTGTTGGCTCGCGGAAATTTCTGGTTGATACGGAAGCCTCCAGCCGCCGTGCAAAGTGGCCGCCCGGCGCGGATCGCCGTGATCATTCCTGCCAGAGATGAAGCGGACGTAATCGGCAAAGCGGTCCAGTCACTCCAGCGGCAGACCGGCGCCCATACTCTGCGCATTTTTTTGGTCGATGACGGCAGCTCAGACGGCACAGCAGCCGTGGCGCGCGATGCCGCAAATGGCATCAGCCGGTCCGCCGATCTCACTACCATGCCATCGCAGCCGTTGCCCGCAGGCTGGGCGGGAAAATTATGGGCGCTGCATCAGGGCGTGGAGCGGGCGCAACAATGGCAACCCGATTTCTTCCTGTTCACAGACGCCGATATCGTCCATGCCCCCGGGAATCTTGCGCGCCTGGTTGCAGTTGCTGAGACTGAAAACCGCGATCTTGTCTCATTCATGGTGCAGCTCCACTGTGAAACTGAAGCAGAGAAACTGCTCATTCCCGCCTTTGTCTACTTCTTTTTTCAGCTCTATCCCCCCGCCTGGATTGCGGATCCGAAGCGCTCCACGGCAGGAGCAGCCGGCGGATGTGTTCTGATTCGTCCAGCGGCATTGCTGGCAGCCGGAGGCATTGCGGCCATTCGGGATGAGGTGATTGACGACTGCGCTCTCGCCGGCCGGGTCAAGCGCCACGGAGGCAGAGTCTGGCTCGGAGCTTCCGATTCGGCCGAGAGCATTCGTCCTTACGGCGGCTTCGCCGGCATCGGGCGCATGGTTTCACGGTCAGCTTTCAACCAGCTGCGTCACTCGATAGGGCTGCTTCTGTTGGCCACGGCCGGAATGTTGGCCACTTATTTTCTGCCGCCGGCGCTTACCATGTTCAGTCATCGTCTCGCGCCGTCTCTTCTCGCCGGGGCGGCCTGGCTGCTGATGAGCGTCAGTTTTTTGCCCATATTAAGGACGTACCGGTTGAATCCTCTCCGCTCGCTGGCTCTGCCGCTGGTCGCGCTGTTCTACCTGGGAGCGACCATTCATTCGGCATGGCGATATTGGGCCGGCCGCGGAGGCGAGTGGAAAGGAAGGTTTCAGGATCCGCTTCGGGAGCGGCGCTGACTGGCGGCGACTAGGCTGATAATCCGGGCTGAGGTGCTTCTTCCTCATTTTGCGGTTTGCTGATTTTGAGGCCCATTGCGGCCAGTATCCGCTCTTTCGGAACCGCTTCATCTTCCGCGGCCAGTTTCTGCATCCGGGCCAGCGCTTCAGCCGAAGGCGGCGCCAGGGCAGGATCGCGGTGCGTGATGGTCCATATCCAGCCGAGCAGCGCGATCAGATACGCTGACTGGCCAACTTCGCTGCAAATGCTGATCAGGACCGAATTCTGGAAGCGGCTCTCCACAAAGCGGGTTGTCGCCTGAACGGTAAGGTAGAGCACGAACCCGATCGCAACTTCTGCGAGCGCGGACCGCCACGTCATGCCAAGCCCTTTGGATTGCACCAGCAGTATCCAGAGGAGGGAAGCGTCCACCAGGAAGATGGTCCGCTCAATCGTGAGCGCCACCTGAATGGAGCTCTCTTTTTGCCCGCCCGGCATCAGCACCGAAAATGCCACGGCCGCGCAGGTTGCCAGCGCCGCCCAGTAGCAGAAGCGGGCCACGGTGCGTCCGGGCAACGACTCAAATGGGTCCAGGACCTTGATGAGAATTTCCAGAAGCACCAGGTTGAGCAGAATGGCTTCGCCGAAATCCACCAGGTAATAGGTGACGAAGTAAGCCTGCCGGCTGCCATACCAGACAATGACGAGCGACAGAATCGACGAACCCGCCATATAGAACAGGTAATAGCTGAAGATCTTCCAGTGGCGGAAGAATTCTTTGCGCCGTATCAGAGCTCCGCATGCCACCACTTGGCACACAATGATGGTGTACAGCAATGCGTCTGTGATGAACCGGTGCTTCATTCAGGCCGTTTATTTGGCAGTGATCACACCGGTGGCCTGCTGCGGGATCGGCAGCCCGCCGGCCGGCGCTTTGCCGCCAGGAATGAAGAGAGAACCCAACAATATGGCAAGTGCGAGAAGAATCTTCGGGTCGATCATCAGGAACCTTCCTTTGCCCCGATTTACAGTCTTTCGGAGTTGAGTCGACGTCCCCAGGCAGGTCCGCTTTGCCGGAGCAAATCACGGCTCCGCTTCGTCCACCCCTACCTCGCGTCCAGACACTATTATTTCGGTACCTTTGGCCGCAGACCATATGCCGTTAGGGCCTGAACTTGGGTCACTTCGGCTGATCAGATATCGGGTCATTGCACCCCGAAATCTTTCTAAGTCGTTCTCATCAAAACCGTTATGATCGTGGGAGTTAAAATAAGCGGATATATCAACGAAAATGGGAAAGGTCCGGCGGATGTTACCCTTCAGTCCTGCTGTTTCACTGATCCTGGCGTTCCTAGTGAACGCTGCCATGGCGCAAACACCCGCGGACCACGCAGCCGCCACGGGCCTGGGAAAAGTTTCATTCCCCATTTCGTGCAAACCGGAAACGCGTTCCGGCTTCGAGCGCGGCGTGGCCCTGCTGCACTCGTTTCAATACGCGGCCGCAGAGAAGTCCTTTACCCAGGTTTCGCAAGAAGACCCGCGCTGTGCCATGGCCTACTGGGGACTGGCGATGAGCGTCTATCACCCCTTGTGGGATGGCGCGGACGCAAAAACCATTTCACATGGCCTGGGCTACATGGAGAAAGCCAGAACGATCGTCACACCGGATGCGCGCGAGCGCGAATACATTGACGCGCTTTGGATCTTTTATTCCCATCGAGGTGATAAGCGCCTGATCGACTACAGCCATGCCATGGCCGAAATATGCAGGCATTATCCGGAAGACAGCGAGGCGCAGGCGTTCTACGCGCTGTCACTGTTGGCGCTGCCGGAAAAAGACGATGACCTCGAGGTCCGCAAACAGGTGATCACGATTCTAAACAAGCTATCGGCTGCGCAGCCGGAGCATCCCGGCGCCGTGCATTACCTGATCCACGCCGCGGATACGCCGGAACTCGCGGCGGAAGGGCTCGAGGCCGCGCGGCGGTATGCCAAGCTCGCGCCCGATTCTTCGCACGCGCTGCACATGCCCTCGCACATCTTCGTCCGCCTGGGATTGTGGCAGGAGTCGATTGACTCCAATCAGGCCGCGGCGGTGGCTGCGGCCGAGGCCACCGAGCACCACATGGGTGAAGCGCACTACCAGTTTCACGCCATGGATTTTCTCGATTACTCCTATTTGCAGATCGGGGAGGAGAGTAAGGCGCGGCAGATTGTGGCGGACCTGGACAAAGTGCCCGGCCGCAGCGCGGAGGTCACCACAAATGTGCGCGTGAACCTCACCACCCGGAACGCGCTCGAGTTGCATCGCTGGAGCGATGCTTTGGCGCTCAATCCGGAAGGCGACGCCTTCGACCGGCAGTTGATCTTCATGACTCGCGCCATCGCTGCTGCGCGCACCGGTGACATCAGCCGGGCGCAGGAAAATCTCAGCGCGCTGAAGAAGGCCATCGCAGCTGAGAAGCGGGGTAACAAGCGCTGGCAGGGGCTTCGGCGTGAAATCGTTGAGAGCTGGATTGACTATGCCCGGGGCAAGCACGAGAAAGCCCTCAAGAAGCTGCGTGCAGCCGCTGATATGCAGGACCGCGATGATCCCGGCCCGTTCAGCGTCAGCGCGCGTGAGATGCTGGCTGACATGCTGCTCGACCTGCACCAGCCCGCGCAGGCGCTGGCGGAATACGAAGCGGTGCTCAAGCTGGTCCCTAACCGCTTCAATGCGCTGTACGGCGCGGCCCGGTCCGCGGAACTGGCAGGGGACTCGAGCAAAGCGAAGAGTTATTTCGGCCGCCTTCGTGAAAATTGCCCCGCACAGGCTGACCGCCAGGAGTTGCAGCACGTGAAGATTGTTGCCAGAGAAAGCCGCTAATCACTCACCGCTTGAACCAGCTTCGCGCCAGGCTCGCTTCTTCCGAGATCGAGCGCAGAGCAATCCGCGTTTCCCTTACCAGGAAGGAGCATCCAACCGCCAGTCCGGAGAAGCCGACCACGCCGGCCACGAAGCTGATCACCACGATGACCTCGAACGGCCACTTGTATTGCGTCGAGACCACGCTGGCTCCGAGGATCGAGACTACGCTGGCGGCGGCAAAGCAGCCGATGGCGCCGTAGAAGAAGCTCATCGCGCGGACCAGCAACGCGCCGCGCTGCTCCAGCCGGCTGAGATGGCGCATCCAGAGTTCCCTGGTCTCCGCATCGGTTTCCGTGCCGTGCAGATCACGCACCAACTGCCGGGTGCGGTCAACCACGCGCGCCAGCCGGTTCCCGGTGCCCAGCGCCAGTACTGAGGAAGCGTTGGTGAACACGGCAGGCGCTGCAATCAACGTGAGTACGGCGAAAGGGCTTTCGGATACGGGCGTGATCATCGTGATTAGTATGCAGCCTGGAAGATGAGATGAAAAGCGGATTTGAAAACTTACGGCCGCGCAGTTGCGAGCGCCCGTTCCATGGCTGCATCCTGGCCATAGATATCGTCGGAGAAACGGACGTCGCCATTCTCTTCGACCATCGCCGTGTTGTAGATGACCAGCAGCGGCAGTGGGCTGCTGAGTTTCACGGTGATGGACTGGTCGCCGACCATGGCATCTTCCACCTTCGTAGGGGTCCACTCCGGGTAGTTGCGCAGCACCCAGGAAGCCATCGCCTGGGGATGCTCCACGCGTATGCAGCCGTGGCTGAAGTCACGGCGGTACGAGTTGAAAAGGTCCGTGTCATAAGTCCCGTGCAGATAAATGCCGTCACGGTTTGGGAAGACAAACTTGACCAGTCCGAGCACATTGCCGTCGCCGGGTTGCTGCCGGACGGCCAGTTTGCCGGTATCGAGCTGCTGCAACAAGGCGGGCGTCACCGCGTCACTGGTCACCACGTGGCCCGAGGCGTTCACTACCTCCATGTGGTTCTTATAAAGGTAGTGCGCATCTTGCCTGAGCCAGGGCACGATCTCTTCTTTTTGCAGCTGCGGCGGAATGTTCCAGTAGGGACGGAACGTGAGCGATTCAATGCGATCGGTGAAAACGGGGGTGCGCTTGCCGCTGGCTGCGCCAATGATGACTTTCATCGTCAAGGCCGGGCGGCCATTTTCGTAGCCGCGAAGGCGGAACTCCGGAATGTTCACCATGACAAAACCGGAACTCGTCTCATACGGCAGCCAGCGCCACCGCTCCAGCGCCAGCTTCAGTTGCATTGCGCGCTGGGCGAAGGAAGTCTCGAGTTTGGCGTAACTGTTCTTCCCCAGAATGCCGTCCGGTTCCACGCCGTTCCTGGTCTCGAAATGTTTGAAGGCAGTCACCAGGGGCTCTTCGAAAATCCCCGGATCCGGAATTCTGGCATCAGCCGCAAGATCGCCCGTCCGGCGCAGCCTGGCCGCAAGCTGCATTACGCCTGAATACGTGTTGGTGGGGAAGAGATTATCTTTGGGACGAGGAACAGGCTCACCCTCGCCATTGCCGGCGAGCACAAGGTAATTTTGTAAGGCTTTGAGGGTACGCCGGTATTCGGGCCACGCGGGCTCAGCCTGCGCCAGCGCCAAAGGTACATCGGCGGCGCCAACGATTTCGCGCCTGAGGAATCCGGCGGCATCATACGTGGACCGCTTCACATTGGCCTGAAAATCGGCAGGATTCAGCCGGCCATGGTTCAAGTGCGATACATAGCGCAACGCCGAAACTGTGAGCTCGAGATCGAAGCGCGCGAGCTCGTCCGACGTGAGCGGAGCGCTCGCAGAGAAACGCGCCAGCCGCTCCGCCCAGCGCGATGCGTCATAATCTTCCGGCTCCAGGCCCTTCAGCTCCGCGCGCTGAAATTCCTGGATGAGCGCCTGCGCCTGCGTAGTGGGGACGCCGTTCGCAGTCCACGCAAAAGCAAAGGCCGGAGCGTAGAACTGTCTCACCTGGTCCCGATAGGAGCTGAAATCCGGCCAGCGCAGATCGCGCAGTTCGCCGGACTCCGCCCACTGGCATAAATGGAGGCTGCCCATGCCGGCTTCGTTCAGCACGCGCACCGCACTGCACGAAGAATGAGTGCCGCCGTTGGCGGGAGCATGCGCCGTCGCCGTCGCCGCAAAAGCGACTACGACCAGCAGAAACCGGGGGAGAGGGGAGGGTCTCATCAAAACTTATTTTGTCCGTCGCGCGACCATTCCGTCGGTGGCCGCTGTCACATTATTCGTCGAAAGCGCAAAAAAAATAAAGGGCAAAACTGCTCTAAGCGCGCGATTTTATTGACTTTCTGCGACGTGACGAGAAAGTCATGCAATAAATTTGCAGATAAGGTGAAACCTCTTGCAGTTCAGGGCAACGCTTGAGAAAAAGTTTTCACTTTTCCCTGGAGAAGGCCATCATGACCTGCTTAAAGCGCAGGATTGCTACTTGACCTCAGCGGTCGATCCCGGAACTTTCTCCCACGGCTGGAATCTTCCGCCCAGGCAGCCGTGCAGGAACTCTTCGGTGCGGCCGTCAAAGTCGAGATTGTTCTCCGGACGCGCGAAGCCATGGCCTTCGTCTGAGTACACGACGAAGGTGACCTTACCGCCGTTCTTGCGGATGGTATCGACGATCTTTTCCGATTGCGAAAGCTTGACCCGGGGATCGAACTGTCCGTGACCGATCAGCAGCGGCACCCGAATTTGATCGGCATGGTAGAGAGGTGAGAGCTTTTCATTGAGCGCCTGATCGGCGGTCACGTCGCCGATGCGCCGCAGCCAGCGCTTCTTCACCGGCTTCCAGTAATCAGGAATCGAGTTCATCAGCGTGGCCAGGTCTGCCGGGCCAACGACGTCGACGCCGCAGGCGTAGAGATCGGGATGCAGCGTGAGTGCGCGCAGCGTGGAGTAGCCGCCAAACGACCCGCCCATGACGGCCAGCCGTTTGGGATCGGCTATGCCTTGCTGGACCGCCCAGTTCACCGCGTCGGTCAGGTCATCGTCAGTCAATGTGCCGATCTTATTGTTGGCCGCGTTCATGTAAGGCACGTTGATGATGGAGGCGCGATAGTTGACCTGAAGCACGGCATAGCCGCGGTTGGCCAGCAGCTGCGCCATGGGGTCAAAACCCCACTCATCGCGCGCCCACGGCCCGCCATGCACTGAGAGAATCAGCGGAAGGTTCTTCGCTTCCTTGCCCGGCGGCAGCGTGAGATAGCTGACCAGTTTGAATCCATCGCGGGCGGGAATGGTCATGGGACGCATTTCGGCCAGCTTGTATTTCTCAAGCTCCGGATGGTCCTTGAATAGCAGCGTGGCTTTGTGGGTT
This sequence comes from Candidatus Angelobacter sp., assembly GCA_035717005.1. GTDB lineage: Bacteria > Acidobacteriota > Terriglobia > Terriglobales > Acidobacteriaceae > Angelobacter. Next base: position 18,260 of record DASTJB010000033.1, on the reverse strand, counting down.
GCGCGATCGTAAAGATAGAAAGACAGAGGACCGTTGTCAGTGAAGTACCAGATTGTCCATTTGTTGCCGCTCAGGTCCTGGCTACCGATGAAGAATGATCCGGGCTGCACGCCGGAAAGATATTTGAAATCGGCTTCGACCGCCGGATCAATGACCCGCCACTCCGGTTTCAAATAGTTGAAGCCAGCCGCCTGCACGTGGTGATCGCGCGGATCGCGCAGCAGAATGAAGTTGGTGGCGAAGACCTGCCAGAGGTCTGCCTGAGGATCGCCGGCCAGGACACGCAACTCCTTACCATTAGCGACGTCAAGTTCCACAAGCCGATTTGTGGGCGAGCCCTTGCTGGAGCCGACGACCAGCTTTTTCCCATCGACGGAGAAGCCGACGATGATGTTTCCACCATTCACCTGGCCCAGAAAGGGCGCCTGCTCAAAGGGGATATTCAGGATTTCGCGCCACGGCGCCTGCGCATTGTCGCGAACGCGGACGACGGTTTCCAGATTGTCATTGAACGCGGTCGCCGCCCGGACCACCAGGTTTGAGTCTGTTGTCCACCCGATCACGTCGCCCGGATTTTGTGCGTCCATTACTGTGGCGCCAGTTTGCAGGTTTACGCGATAGACATCAAACAGCTTGCGGTCGCGCAGGTTCATGCTGACCAGGATGTCATTGGGGTGCGAGGGCTCAAGCAGGATGTGCTCGGCGCGAATGCCAAGAAATGGCGTCAGGTCGCGGATGGCGCCGGTCTTCAGATCGACCGAGTAGACGTGGAAGTCCTCATTGCCGTTTTCATCCGACTGGTAGAGCAGGTGCGCGTTGTCATAGGCCCAGCGGTAGCCGTTGATGCCGCGCTGTGTCGCGCGCGTGACCATGCGCTTCTGGTGCGTGGCCAGATCTTCCACCCACACGTTGGCTACTCCTGTATCCGAAGGAGCCGTGTAGGCGATCGTCTTGGCGTCGGGCGAGATGGTCAAAAAATCGTGCTCGGAGGGAGAATCGATCACCTTGCGCGGAATCAGCGGAGCGTCCTGGGCGGGGCAACTCGCGGCAAATAGCGCGACGACCATCGTGAGGACCGCCGCCGAGCGGGGCTTCAATAATGAAAGAAATCTGCGCAGCATGTCTTTTCCCTCGAGCAGAGTATATCCGCCTGTGCTATTAGACACGCTGGAGCCGCGATCGTTATCCTTTCCGGCATGAGCTTTGCTTCGATTCGCCTGGTCACCTTTGACTGCTACGGCACCCTGATCGACTGGGAAAACGGCATGCTGGCCGTGTTGCGGCCCATGTTTTCCCGCGATTGTGCGGCCATTCGCGATGCCGAACTCCTGGAGAATTACGGCGACATGGAAGCTCAAATCGAAGCCGGACCGTACCAGCCTTACCGCCAGGTGCTTTCGCAGACGGTGCAGGAAATGGGGCGCCGGCTCGGCGTGAGGATCTCAGAAGAGCAGGGCGCGGAGTTCGCACAATCACTCACACGCTGGAAGCCCTTTCCGGACACGGTTGCGGCGTTGCAATCGATGAAGAAGCGATTCAAGCTGGGGATTATCTCGAACGTGGATGACGACCTCTTTGCCGAGACCAGGAAAAAACTGGGCGTCGATTTTGATTTTGTAGTTACCGCGCAGCAGGTCCAAAGCTACAAACCGTCACACAAGAACTTTGCTGAAGCGCTGCGGCGCAGCGGCGTGAGCGCGGAGCAGATGCTGCATGCGGGACAGAGCCTCTACCATGATATTGGTCCGGCCAATGCGCTAGGCATCCGCAACGTGTGGGTCAACCGGCCTTCGGTGCGGCCGGGAGCAGGCGCGGCCAAGCCCGGAACAGCTAGACCTACATTTGAGGTCCGAACGCTGGCGGAGCTGTCATTGCTGCTGGGCGGCAGCAACGCTTGAACCTAAGCGCACGAGCGCCCGGGGAACTGCACCGGTTCCAACAATACGTTGCAGGTTTGTCCGGAGGTAAGCTGCTCGTCCGCGGAATAGAATTCCACTCCGCCATCCGGTGATTCCCGCATGGAGAGCATACCTCCTTCAGGGACGCCGGCGGTCTGCTGATTGAGCGCCGTATAGCCGTAGGAAACAGTGTGGTTCTCAAAATCGGCAGTCAGCGTGAGTTCCAGCCCGGCGTTCGAATTGGTTATGACAAAGCGGTTCTCGTCTTCCTGCGCAAATTGCGCGTTCTGATCGCGTGAGCTGAGCCTGGCCACGTCGGCCTTCAGTTCTTCTGCCAACCTTTGCCAGCGGGCGCGCGCAGCGGCGCGAAACCGGCCTTCCCCGGGCTGCCGATCCCGTGGCGATGCAGGCGTTCCTGGCTGAATACGTTCCTCAATCCGGCGCATTGGTCTATGGGATGAAGATTCACCCCGTCCGGATGGCCGGACGAGATCCACGCGCCGCCACACTCGTCAAGCGTCAATCGGCGCCTCTGGCGAATGCATATCGCGATGCGATAAAAAATCTCTTGATATATCGTAATACGATTTGCTAGGCTCAAAGACCAATCAGTTAGGCCCTTCCGGCCAGGCGCGGCTGATCAGCCCAGCGCGCCGGGATTGTTGCAGGACGGCTGAGATCCCTGCAAGCGATCGTCAATTCGAAAAAGATGAGGACCTAACGCCATGGGTGCACTCTCCTTTCTTGATCGCAGTCACTCGGTAGCCAAACCCGGATTCAGCCGCTGGCTGGTGCCGCCGGCTGCGCTCGCCATCCATTTGTGCATTGGACAGGTTTATGCCTTCAGCGTGTTCAAGAAACCGTTGAACTACCTGATCCAGGTTTCCACCACGGGCGGAGGGCTGAAAGCCCTGCCGGGCGTCGACAGCCCGAGCGCGCTCGACTGGAAATTCACCGACCTGGGCTGGATTTTCAGCCTTGCGATCGTTTTTCTCGGACTTTCCGCGGCCGTGTTTGGAAAATGGCTGGAACGCGCGGGACCGCGCAAGGCGATGTTCGCCTCGGCGGTATGTTTCAGCAGCGGGTTCTTCATTTCCGCGCTGGGCGTGCAGATCCATCAACTCTGGCTGATCTATCTTGGCTACGGCGTGATCGGCGGAATCGGCCTCGGCATCGGCTACATTTCTCCCGTCTCCACGCTGATCAAATGGTTTCCTGACCGGCCCGGCATGGCCACGGGCATGGCGATCATGGGCTTCGGCGGCGGCGCGTTGATCGGCTCGCCCCTGGCGCGCAACCTGATGGATTATTTCCGCACCGAGCATGATCTGGGCGTGGAGAAGACCTTCCTGGTGATGGGCGCGCTCTATTTTGCGGCGATGATGTTTGGCGTATTTACGGTACGCGTCCCGCAGCCCGGCTGGAAGCCGGAAGGCTGGGTGGCGCCGGCGAAACCGAAGTCGCTGGTAACTTCGCACAGCGTCGAAGTAAACACGGCGTTCGGCACGCTGCAGTTCTGGCTGCTGTGGGTCGTGCTGTGCATGAACGTGACGGCGGGAATCGGAATCCTGGAACAGGCCTCGCCGATGATCCAGGAGCTGTTCAAAGGCCGGATCACGGCGGCGGCCGCAGCCGGCTTTGTCGCTCTGCTCAGCCTGTTCAACATGGGCGGACGGTTTATATGGTCGTCAGTCTCTGACTACATCGGCCGCAAAAATACGTACTACGTGTTCTTTGTTCTCGGCGCGATTCTGTACTTCCTGGCGCCGCGCACGGGCAGCAGCGGGTTGAACAGCGTTCCGCTGTTCGTGATTGTTTCGGCGGTGATCGTGAGCATGTATGGCGGCGGCTTTGCTACGGTCCCGGCGTACCTGAAGGACCTGTTCGGCACCATGGAGGTCGGGGCGATCCATGGCCGGCTGCTCACGGCGTGGTCGGCCGCGGGGATTTTTGGCCCCGTGCTGGTGAACTACATCCGCGAGTACGAGAAGAACCGCGGCGTCCCGCTGGCGGATTCCTATTCCACTGTTCTCTATGTAATGGTGGGATTACTGATCGTGGGACTGCTGGCCAATGCGGGAGTCCGGGCGGTTGCTTCCAGGTACTGGTACAAGGCGGAGAATGTGGAAACAGATATGGCGGTCGCCTGAAACTACAAAAGGAGCCACAAAGATGGACCGAGTGAAAAAAACTCCCGTCGTGCTGATCGCCCTGGCGTGGCTGTTCGTGGGCGTACCATGGGCCTGGGGTGTGGGGCAGCTTTGGAAAAACGCACAGAAGCTCTTTGTGTCGCCGCCGAAGCCCGCAGCGGCCGCGCCGGCCCCGGCTCCGAACAGCAAGTAAAAAGGTCGGGGAGAGCTGCTTTTATCAACGATAGAGGGCTTCACAGCCCTCTATTTTGAGCGCTAAAAGTGCTACGATTCCGTTAGCATCTATTAAGGGGCATTATGCCTGTACCCGGAAAAACGCGCCTGACCCAGCCACTGGTGCGCGAGAACGGCGGGCATCGCCCGGCCACGTGGGATGAAGCCATGGACCGGGTGACGCAAGCATTTCGCCGCTCCATCGCGAAGAACGATCCGCGCAACTTCGGCATGTTCAGCTGCTCCAAGACTACCAACGAGCTGAACTACGTTGCGCAGAAGTTTGTGCGCTCGGTGATGGGCACAAATAATATCGACAGCTGCAACCGTACTTGACACGCGCCCAGCGTCGCCGGTCTGGCGGCGGTTTTTGGCGCGGGCGGGGGAACCAGCTCCTATCGTGAAGCGGAAGACACGGACGTGATTCTGCTGTGGGGATCGAACGCCCGCGAGACGCACCCGATCTTCTTTCACCACGTGCTCAAGGGCATTCGTAAGGGCGCGAAGCTCTACGTGATCGACCCGCGGAGAACCAGTTCCGCGCAGTGGGCCGACACCTGGCTGGGGATCGACGTGGGAACCGACATCTCCCTGGCGAATGCGATGGGCAATGAGATCATCTCAGCCGGGCTGACCAACACCAAATTCATCGAGCACGCGACCAGCGCTTTCGAAAGTTATCGCGAGCACGTAAAGAAGTACACGCTGGAGCGGGCCGAGCGCGAAACCGGCGTTCCGGCTGAGGCCATCCGGCAGGTGGCGCATGCGTACGCGAAGGCCGGCCGCGCGCAGCTGTGCTGGACGCTCGGCATCACCGAGCACCACAACGCGGTGGACAACGTGGTGGCACTGATCAACCTCGCCCTGCTCACGGGACATGTGGGCCGGTACGGCAGCGGCGTGTGCCCGCTGCGCGGCCAGAACAACGTTCAGGGCGGCGGCGATATGGGAGCGATTCCTGACCGGCTGCCCGGCTTTCAGCACGTTGAGAACGACGAACTCCGCGGGAAATTCGAGCAGGCGTGGGGCGTGAAGGTCCCGTCGAAGAAGGGCTGGCACATCAGCGGCATGCTGGACGCGATGGAGCGCGGCGAGCTGACGACTCTTTACTGTCTGGGCGAAAATCCTGCTGATTCCGAGGCGGACCGCCATCGCGCGATGAAATTGCTGGGGGGCCTGGAATTCCTGGTGGTCCAGGACCTCTTTTATACGAAGACGGCGGAACTGGCCGATGTAGTCCTGCCGGCCGCTGCGGGATGGTGCGAGAGCAACGGTACTGTGACCTCCAGCGAGCGCCGGGTGCAGCGCGTGCGTGCCGCAGTGCCTCTGCCGCCGGGCGTGCGCGACGATACTGAGATCATCTTCGACCTGGCGCGGCGTCTGGGGCATGAGTGGGGATGTAGCGACGCGGAGTGCATCTGGAATGAAGTCCGCAAGCTGAGCCCGATGAATGCCGGCATGAGCTATGAGCGGCTGGAGAAGCTGGGCGGGATCCAGTGGCCGTGTTTTGACGAGTCGCACCCGGGCGAATTGTTTCTGCATGGGCGGCTGTGGAGTGATCCATTGATTGGGCCGCGCGCGCCGTTCCACTGCGCGGAGCAGGAGCCGCCGGTCGACAAACTCGATGCGCAATTCCCCATCCGGCTGACTACGGGCCGCCGCCTGGATTCCTACAACACCGGCGTGCAGAGCGGGATGTATGCTTCTCCGCTGCGGCACGGAGAGTCGATCGACATGGCGCCGGAAGACGGGCAGCAGTACAACCTGCGCGAAGGCGAGAAGGTGCGTGTGAGCTCGCGCCGCGGCTCGGTAATCGCGCCGGTGCGCTTTGATCCGGGCTTGCGCCCGGGCCTGGCCTTCATGACGCTGCATTTCCCCGGCGAGGTCGCGACGAACGATCTGACGATTGATGCCGTCGATCCCAAATCCGGGACGTCAGAATTCAAAGCGACGGCGATACGGATCGAAAAATTCACGGAGGCTTGATTGGACCTTCACCTGACCGATGCGCGTCCGACAACAGAAGAGCGAGCCGCAGTGGATTCCAAACTGGGAGCGCCGGAGTCAGGATGGGAGGGCGCACCGCACCACGCGAATGGTGATCACCGCATCTCTGCTGCGGGTAATGCCAAGATCGATTCGCAGCGGCACCTGCTGCTGCCGGTGCTGCATGCCATTCAGGCGCGCATCGGGTGGATCAGCCCGGGCGCGCTGAACTACACGGCGCTGCGGCTGGGTCTGCCGCCTGCTGAAGTCCACGGCGTGGCTTCTTTCTATGGCATGTTCTCTCTCGCTGAGCGCCCTGCGTCCGTGGCCCACGTGTGCGATGACATCGCGTGCATCTCGCGTGGATCGGACGCTCTGTGTTCGGAATTGAAGAAGCGGCTTGGTCCGGAAGGGAAGCCCTGCCTGGGCGGGCGGGCCGCGTGGATGCGCAGCAACTGTCTGGGATTGTGCGAGCGCGCGCCCGCGGTGCTGGTGGCGAAGGCCGGAGAGCACGCACAGGAGCGGGTGCTGGCGCCGGCGAGCCCGGACCGGGTGGAATCGCTGATTAACGATGCTGCCAATGACGTCATGCCCACGACCCCGGACGTCCTGAACACCCAACTTTCTGTTCCCCAGGAGGGATCGCGGAAACTGACGCTTCTGCGGCGCGTGGGCAAGGCCAATGCCGTGCATCTGGACGGCTATCAACGCCTGGGCGGCTACCAGGCGTTGCAGCGGGCGTTCGAACTGGGGCCGGAAGGTGTGCTGCAGGAGTTAGCGGATTCGAAGCTGCTGGGCCGCGGCGGCGCCGCCTTTCCCGCGGCGAAGAAGTGGGAAGCGCTCTATCAGCAGCGCGAGCAGCTCAAAAAAGATCCCAGTCGCAAGCATTATGTGATCTGCAACGCCGATGAGTCGGAGCCGGGAACGTTCAAGGACAGGATCGTCATTGAAGGCGATCCTTTCGCGGTCATCGAAGGCATGACGATTGCGGCGCTGGTGACCGGCGCAGAGCAGGGATACATCTATCTGCGCGGCGAGTATCCGCTGGCGGCGGAGCGGATGGCGCACGCGATTGAAGCCGCGCGCTGGGAAGGTTTCCTGGGCGCCAACGTTCTGGGCCGCGGCATGCGTTTCAATATCGAGGTGCGCCGGGGCGCCGGAGCTTACATTTGCGGAGAAGAGACTGCGCTGTTCAACTCGATTGAGGGCCATCGCGGCGAGCCGCGCAACAAGCCGCCCTTTCCCACGCAGGCCGGACTCTTCCGCCAGCCCACGGTCGTCAACAACGTGGAGACGCTGGTCAATGTGCCGGTGATCGTGCGCGAAGGCGGAGCGGCCTACGCGAAGATCGGAACGGAAAGCTCCACGGGGCCGAGGCTCTTCTGCTTGTGCGGCCACATCGCGCGCCCGGGAGTCTATGAAGTGCCCATGGGAACGACGCTGCGCGAGCTGATCACGATTGCCGGCGGCGTGGCCGGCACTGGTCGCATGCAGGCGGTGCTGCTGGGCGGGGCCGCGGGAACGTTTGTCTCACCCAAAGAGATCGATGTCCCGCTCACGTTCGAAGGAACTCGCGCGATTGGAGCTACCCTTGGTTCGGGCGTGGTGATGCTGTTTGATGACAGCACCGATTTGAAGCGCATTCTGCTGCGCATTGCCGAATTCTTCCGCCATGAGACGTGCGGGCAGTGCGTGCCGTGCCGCATCGGCGTGGTGCGGCAGCAGGAAGCGTTGCAACGGCTCATCGCGGGGCGGCCGCTCGGCGCAAACACCGATGAAATTGCCATGCTGCGGGAGATGGGGCAGGCCATGCGTGATGCCTCCATCTGCGGTCTGGGCCAGACAGCCTCCAGCGCGGTGGAGTCGGTACTGGCGAGATGGAATTTATTCTCATGAAGGAAACCACAACAGCTACCGCAAGAACCGCCGCTGCGCAGGAAGCCGCGCCGACGCCGCTTATTCCCGTTCCGCGCGGGCCTGTTCCGCAGGCGCCGCCGGAGCGTGAGCGCCGGATGATTGAGATCACCATCGATGGGCAGACGGTTTCCGTTCCCGAGGGCTCGACCATCCTGGAAGCTGCGCGCAAGCTCGGCATCGACACGCCGACGCTCTGCTTCCTGGAGAGCCTTACGCCCGTGAATGTCTGCCGGGTCTGCATGGTGGAGCTGCAGGGCTCGCGCACGCTGGTGCCCGCGTGCTCGCGAAAGGTCGAGCCGGGAATGCAGATCAAGACGGATTCCGAGCGCGTGCGCCTTTCACGGCGGGTGGTACTGGAATTTCTTGGTTCGGCCGTCGATGTCTCAACGGCGCCGCAATTTGCCGGCTACATGGAGCGCTATGGCGCGAAGCCCGAACGATTCGGGCCAGCCGCGGCCAGCAACGCGCAGCCGGTGAAGATCGATAACGACCTCTACGTCCGCGACTACTCCAAATGCATTCTCTGCTACAAGTGCGTGGAGGCCTGCGGTGTAGACGCGCAGAATACTTTTGCCATCGCCGTGGCCGGGCGGGGTTTCTCCGCGACGATTGCCACGGAATTTGAAGTTCCGCTACCTGAGTCTGCCTGCGTTTACTGCGGCAACTGCATCGGCGTGTGCCCCACGGGAGCGCTGATGTTCAAGAGCGAATACGACATGCGCCAGGCGGGAACGTGGGACGAGCGGCGGCAGGAACAAACCACTACGATCTGCCCGTATTGCGGCGTGGGCTGCAATCTGACTGTGCATGAGCAGGATGGGAAGATCGTGAAGGTTACTTCACCGCTGGACCACGATGTGACCCACGGGAACCTCTGCATCAAGGGGCGCTTTGGCTGGCAGTTTGTGCAGATCGAGACGAAATAATCGGGTCATCGGATCATCGGGACATCGGTTCATCGGATCACAGGCTCAGCACAGTCAGAGTCTTATCTGCGGCGGTGCCTGAAGGCGCGCTTGCCCTGCGCATATTCCGATACAGTCTGGCCGCTGCCGTGCAATTTGTATTTGTAGGTCAGCAAACCATCCAGGCCGACCGGTCCGCGGGCATGGAGCTTGCTGTTGCTGATGCCCAGCTCGGCGCCCAATCCATAACGATATCCATCGGCAAACCGGGTCGAGGCGTTGTGAAAAACGCCGGCGGCGTCTACTTCATCCATGAAAAGCGCGGCGGCCTGCGGGTCGCGGGTGAGGATGCTTTCGGTATGGCGCGAGCCGTAGTGGTTAATGTGCTCCACGGCCTCTTCCAGGGAGCTTACGATTTTCACAGTGATTTTCAGGTCGCCATATTCGGTATGCCAATCTTCTTCAGTGGCGGAGACAATTGGATGATTCGGCAAAAGGCTGCGCGTTCGGGGGCAGCCGCGCACCTCAACGCCGGCGGAGTGCAGCGCGGCGACCAGGCGGGGCAGGAACTCGGCAGCGATCGCCTGATGCAGCAGGACTTTTTCCACCGAATTGCAGGCCGCGGGATATTGCACCTTGGCGTCGAGAATGACCTGCTTCGCCATCGCCAGATCGGCGGCTGAGTCAACATAGATGTGGCAGACGCCGCTGCCGTGTCCCAGCACCGGAATGCGGCTGTTCGCAAAAACAAAATTCACGAATTCCGAGGAGCCGCGCGGCACCACGAGATCGATTTCGCGCTCCATGGTCAGGACCTGCATAATCCCGGCGCGGTCTTCCAGAGCGCAGACGGCGTTGCGCAGCGCAGGACGGTGCGCGGCCAGAGCCTCATGCCAGATCGCGACCAGCACGCGGTTGGTGTTCCGCGCTTCAGCGCCGCCTTTGAGCACCAGGCCGTTGCCGGTTTTGATGGCGAGCGAGCCGACCTGGGAGACGACGTCGGGCCGCGACTCGAAAATCACGGCAACCACGCCGAGTGGACAGGAAACTTTTTCCAGCACCAGGCCGTCATCGAGTTCAGTGGTCGCGAGCAGGCGGCCGACGGGATCTTCGAGAGCGGCCACATCGCGGACCTGGCGCGCCATGTCTTTGACGCCGGCAGGAGATGTCTTGAGCCGCTTGAGCAGAGCGGCCGGCGCGCCACTGGCAACTTCAGGTTCGAGCAAGCGGCAATCCCGTCGATTGGCTTTAAGGATTTCTTCCGCACGAGCTTCGATCAGATCAGCGGTATTGAGCAGGACTTGATTGCGCTCCATGGTCGTGAGGCGGGCCAGGATGCGGGCGGCGCGGCGCGTGGCCTGCACCTGCGCAGCGATGTCACCGGACGCTTTGGCCTGGATGGCTCTGCTCATCTCGTTTGGCTTCCAGAGAGAATCAGGAAATTTTCCCGGCGCACCAGCACTCCACGCAGCGGAGCGGACGCGGCCAGCATGGCGGCAAGCTGCTGACTGCTGTACTCCGCGATACCCTTGCCAATGATACGGCCTGCGGAGTCGAGCACGGCAATGACCTGCCCGGCGGAGAACTCGCCCTGGCATGCGGTGACGCCTGACACCAGCAGGCTGGCCTGGCGGTTGAGTAACGCTTCGGCAGCCCGGGCGTTGATGGTCGCCTGGCCGCGAACGGTGGTGGCAAAGGCCAGCCAGCGGCGCTTGCCGGCCATACGCGAGCCCGGGAGGAAAATCGTGCCTGCTTCTTCGCCATGAAAGATTCGTTGCAGGATCCCGGGAGTCTTTCCATTAGCGATCACGACGAGCCCGCCTGCCTGCATCGCGATCTCCGCCGCGTCAAGCTTGGCGGCCATGCCGCCGCGGCCGGTTGCCGAGGCGCCGCGGGCAGAGTTGCGAATCGCGTCCGTGATCTCGGTAACCATTGAGACCACGGTGGTGTGAGCGGCTGCCTGGTTGGCGCGATAGAGCAGGCCGTCGACGTTGGAGAGAAGCACCAGAACGTCGGCGTCGAGCTTGCTCAGGACCAGCGCGGCCAGGCGGTCATTGTCGCGGAAGACGGGCGCCTGCTCGGTGTAAATGTTGGTTACGGTGTCGTTCTCGTTGACTACCGGGACGGCGCCGAGTTTGAGCAGCCGTTCAAAGGTCTGGCGCAAGATCTTGTAGCGATTGAGGTCGCTGAAGTCGTCTTCGGTCACGAGCACCTGGGCAACCTTCAACCCATGGGGCCGAAAGGACTCGGCATAGGCCTCCATCAGTTTGCATTGGCCCACGGCGGCGCAGGCGCGGGTAACGCTGGCGTCGCGCAGCCGGCTGCGGTGCAGGCCGAGTTGGGCGGCGCCGAGTGTAACGGCACCGGAGCTTACCAGCACGACCTGGCGGCCGGCCGTGACCAGTTCAGCGACGGCCGCGGCCAGCGTGGCGACCTGGCTGGGATCGAACTCATTTTCCGAGTCGCAGACCACGCCCGTGCCCACCTTGACGACAACGCGGCGGGCGTTCACCAGCAGCGCACGGTGGTTCATCGATCCGTCGACGGTGGTCGCAGTTGGTGTCATAAAAAACCCGCTGCCTGGCAGCGGGGGAGTTGGCTTTGAATGCTAGATTGCGTCAGCTCAAGCCGCCACGTCCTCCCTGGTGATGCACGGGTGTGGCCGGCAGATACACGGCGCGCATAGACAATGGAACCTGAGCATGGGCGAACTCTATCGCAGGTTCTTCAGCAAAGCAATATCACGAGCGCCTTATTAGCAAGATTAATTTTGCGATCGGCTCGCGATAGTGACCCTGCAGTTTTTAAGGTGTTGGCCGACGAAAGTAAAGTTCTGTTAGCACTCGGTCAACTCCGCCGTAATACGAGCCGAAGCGCCACACAATTATTAACCCTCGACTTGCCCACTATTTACGCCGCCAGACCCCGGTCCAAGCGGACAATTTCACAGTGAATCGGTTGTGCTCAGCCTGGCGGGCGGGTTGTTGGGCATCCTGTCGGCGTGGCATGTCGATCACCATCACCAAAGTGCTGGGCTGGAGCATTCTGATTTCGCCTGCAGCCGTCGGGGGTGGCGGAGGTGTTCTCGATGGCAGTTGGAGTGTTCTTTGGTTTCTATCCCGCACGGAAAGCAGCGATGCTCGACCCAATTGAAGCTCTGCGGTTTGAGTAAGACTGAACCTCCTTACTCATTACAATGGCCCGGCCGGTAAAACGGCTGGGCCATTCGTTCAGGCCGCAGTTACAGCGCGCCGGTACTCCAGCTAAGCGACGCGATCAGGGAGCGCGAGCTCGAGCTTGCGGGCCAGGTCGCGGAGAACGGTTTCAAGTTCCACCATTGTCTCGACATCGAGACGCAGATCAGCGGCCTCCAACGCGGCGGCGGGGTTTTCGTGAAAAATGCGTGTGTTGGTATCAGACGCGCGTTTCCAGCTGCACAGCCGGTTTTCGCATAGTTGTAATGCCGATAGTAGACGCATGTCCAGCTCCCTTGGCTATGGGGGGGCCGCGCTGCACTTTGCTTCCGATCCCCTGGTTTGACACTTAGACACACGATAGTTGAGCAGCGGAACAACAAATTTCCTCTCCGTTTATTAGGAAGCCGTCTCAGAGCGCCTTAACAAAACCAGACGATTCGTTACCGGGCGGCGAAGAACACAGGAACGGGGCTGGGGTTTCTACATACAGAACAAGCTAAGACCTGAACCAGTGGCAAAACGCGCGGGACTCGGGGCTGGCTCAAAAGGGGAGGAAATCATGAACCGTTTAGGTATTTTGTTGGTGGGTGCAGCTCTGGGAACGGGTGGATCAGCTTTGGCTTCGGCGCAGGCCGTGCGGCAGGACGTCGCCTTCCACGACCATGATCGTGATCGCGATAGAGACAGAGACCGCGACAGAGATCGCAGATACTTCCGCGACCATGACGGCGACCGCGACGACCGGCGCTCCTTCGATCGTGACCGCGATCGCAGATACAACCGCGGATACGACCGTGATGACGGCTACTGGCGCAACAATCGCCGCTGGAACGGCCACCGCTGGCTGTACTGGAATGGTTACGGGTGGGTGTATTAAGCCATCTGGCTCTGGGTAGCGTGAAGGGGAATTTGAGCAAGGAAAAGGGCGGCCCGGTCCGGGCCGCCCCTGCATGTTGATGGATTATTGGTGCCGAATATCGCCGGCGGCAACAATATTCGAGTTCAGTTCTACGAACAGCCCTCGATTGCTGTCGACCATGTACAAGAACATGTTCTGCGTGCCGAGGGGAGTCTGTAAGGTCAGTGTGGCGCGACCATTCGCGGCCATAGTGAATGTGCCGGTGAGCGGCTGGCCGAATGTAATGCCGCCATTGTTATTGAGATCGATAATTCCGTTGAGTTTGCTGGCGCCGTCAGAGGTGAACTCGGCGATGGCGTCAACTTCATTTCCGGTGCTGGTGAGTGCGGTGAAGTTCAACCCATAGGTGCCGCCGAAGGCGCTTGCGGTGAAAGGCGTTGATTGCTGTTGCAGCGCCGTGCCCGTAGTCACGAAGCGAATATCGGTTTCCAGCGCGTGCACCCCGCCGGAGGAAGGGTAGATCACAAAATTGAACGTTCCTGCCCCCGTGGTTATGGTCAACGTGCCGCGTCCGGTGGCTGCCATGGAGTAATTTCCCGTCAGGCCAACGTTGCTGGTGAGGATTCCGCCGTCATTGAAGTCTTCTGTGCCGCTGGTGATATTGCCCGCGCCATCGGAGGTCAAAACTCCTCCGGCCACGAAGGCCGCGTTGTTCAGGACGTCTGCTCCCGCCAGGGTGAAGGCAAACGGGCCACTGACAGATGCATTGGAAAATGGCCCGGTCTGGCGGAAGGCCTCGCCTCCGAGTACCGGCGCGGCATCGATCTCAACCAGCTTCACGTGGTTGGCGTCGACCACATAGAAGGTGAAGGTGAGTGTGCCGCGCACGGTGTTGATGGTTGCCGTGCCGCGGCCGTTGGAGTTGACAGGAATCGAGCCAGTCACCGGATCATTGGTGATGACGCCGCCGTTGTCATTGGAGTCATCCACGCCGCTGGTAATGGTTCCGGTGGCATTGGCAGTGAGGTTCCCGACGACCGCCATAGGATTGTTGACCGCGTCAATACCGGAAAGATTGAAGGCGAATGTCCCTGCCAGGGCGGCGTTGTTGAAGGCCGCGGTGGTCTGCTGGTCGATGGTGCCGCTGCCAGTGGCGTTCGCGTCAAAGCGGGTGATGAGCGCATGGCCAGCGGCAACGATCACAAAGTCGATCACCGAGTTCCCCGCGGGCGAGTTCAGGTTCGCTGAGCCGCGTCCATCGGCGCGAACGCTGTAGGTTCCGGTGATGGCAGCGTTGGTGGAAATGGCAAATCCGCTGTTGATGTCCTCCATGCCGGAGGTGATGTGGCCGGCGCCATCGGCCTGAAAACTGCCGGCCACGGCCAGGAATCCACGCGCGTCAGAGCCGGTATAAGAAAAAGCAAACGGGCCGTTCAGGCTGGCATTGGTGAAAGGGCCCTGGGGCGGAGGAAAGCTGAGAGAATTGCCACCGCCTCCGCAGCCGGTGAAAAGCGCGACAAATGCTATGACTGCTGAATATATGACTGCTGAATGAAGGGAAAAACGCTTGTGGACGGCCATGGTCTCTACCTCAGTCGTTTATAGAAAGAATGGAATCGAAACCCCCAAAACACAGCCGACGAGCCAAAGCTTGCTCGATCGCTCGCTTTGCACCCCAGGGTTGGAGCGTATTAAACAAGTCGTAACCCCAAAACCGGACGCGGGTTGCGCTCAAAATTGTGTATTTTCCGGCCATTGGTCCATGCCGGACAAAAACCTGTAACCACGTGGATTTGCCGTGTAGCTGTGATGCTCCGGTGTCGCCCTGAGGCCATTGTACTTGGGGTAAAGTTTTGTTAAACCCGAGACGCGCTATAATTATCAGGAACGTCTTTATTCGCTACGCTTTACCGGCTGCCGGAAGCAGCGGGATGAGGCGCGCGATTCGCGAGCGCATCGCTGGACGCTAAGCGATAGCAGGCCGGTTTCTTTGAGCTGAGACTGCTACGCAAATTTCGCTGGAGTTTCCAAGTTCATGATCAAGTTTCTGCAGAGCGGCAATCGCGCCGCGAAATATCTCCTCGCCGGTTTCCTGTTGGTACTGTCGGCCAGCATGGTGACGTACCTGATTCCCAATTTCATGAGCGATACGAGCGCCGCGCAACCGGGAGTTGTGGCCACGGTCGGCGGACATGAAATTACCCGCAACGATGTTTCCAGGGTCCTGCAGGACCAGGCGCGGCAACAGAACATCCCCCCGCAATTCATGGCTTTTATGGCGCAGCGCGCGATCAGCGATCTGATCCAGCAGGCGGAGATCACGTATGAAGCCGAGCGCATGGGTCTTTCCGTCTCCGATAAGGAGCTGCGCGACGATCTGCAGACCACCTATAAAGAGGCTTTCTTCCCCGGGGGGAAGTGGGTTGGGCCGGAACAGTACAAGCAGATTCTCCAGAACTACAACCTGACGGTCGACCAATTTGAACACAGTGTGAAGCAGGGGCTGCTGCGGCGCAAACTGTTCAGCGTGGTGGCCGGGAATGCCACGGTGGCGGATTCGGACGTCGAGCAGGCTTACAAAGACAAGAACACGAAGGTGAAGGTCCAGTATGCGGTTCTCTCGATCGACGATGTTCTGAAGTCAATCAAGCCCACGGAGACGGAACTGAAGGCGTACTTTGAGGCAAACCAGCCGCGGTACCAGAACGCCATACCGGAAAAACGCCAGATCAAATACTTTGTGATCAATGACAAGGACGTGGCCGATCAGGTGAAAGTGGATCCGGCCGAGATCCAGAAGTATTACAACACGCACCAGGATTCGTTCAAGGTGCCGGAGCGGGTGAAGCTGCGCCACATCCTGATTGGGTTCCCGCCAGTGCCGCCGGGAGGAACGCTCGAGCAGAAAGCCATCGATGAAACCCGTGCCAAGGCCGAAGACGTGCTTAAACAGGTGAAGGCCGGCGGAGATTTTGCCGCGCTGGCAAAGAAATACAGCACCGATCCGGGCAGCAAGGACAAAGGCGGAGAGCTGCCGGAATTTACGCAGGGCGTTCAGAACCTGGATCCGGAGTTCGCCAAAGTGGCATTCGCGCAAGCCAAAGGGCAGACCAGCGACCTGGTGCGGAGCCAGTTCGGCTTCCACATTATCCGGACGGAAGAGCGGGTCGATGCATCCGCGAAGCCGCTGGCCGAGGTGAAAGACGATATTGAAAAACTGTTGAAGCAGGACAGCGTGGCGAAACTCGAGAACAAGATCTCGAGCGAAGCCATGGAGGCCGCGCAAAAGGAAGGTCTGGAGAAAGCGGCGGCGAAATATCACGCGCAGGTTCTCCAGAGCAACATGGTGACGCGCACGGACTCGCTGGCGGGGATCGGAGCGCAACCGCAGTTCATGGATGCGGTGTTCAACACGCAGGAAAAGGCCGGGGCGCAGAACGCACGAACGTCGAACGCGTATGTGTTTTATGAGGTCACGAAAGTTGAGCCGTCGCGCAAACCGTCCTATGAGGAAGTGCGGGACCAGGTTGCGAGCCAATTCAAGAATGAGCGCGCCGTTGACATGCTCCGGCGCAAGACCGAGGAGATGGCAGACCGGGCCCACCGCGAGCACGATCTGGCCAAAGCAGCCAAAGAAGCCGGCGCCACCGTTAAGAGCAGCGAGCTGGTAGGACGCACGGCCACGGTGCCCGATCTGGGCTCCATGAGCGGGCCGGCCGCCGCCGCGTTCAACCTGAAGCAGGGAGAGATCAGCGGGCCGCTGAATCTCGGGCGTAACCAGGGCGTGCTGCAAGTGACCGAACGGCAGGAGGCTTCAAGCGCCGATCCGCAGTTCGCGAAAGAGCGCGACGAGTTGCGCGACCAGCTGCTACAGCAGAAGCAGCAGGAAGTTCTCAGCATGTTTATGAACGATCTGAGCACGCGGCTGGAGAAGGAAGGCAAGGTCAAAATCAACAAGGCGGAAATGGACAGCCTGACTAAATCTCGCAGCTAGCTTCTGCATCCAAGGGAACTATGTTGTCTGCTCGATCGGCAGGAATCCTGCTCCATCCCACATCACTGCCTTCGCGAGGAGGCATTGGCGATCTTGGCCCCGGGGCCTACGCCTTCGCGGATTTTCTGCATCGCTCGCGGCTCGGCTTGTGGCAGGTGCTGCCGCTGTCACCTCCGGGACTGGGCAACTCTCCGTATTCCGCGATTTCCGCATTTGCCGGAAACCCGCTGCTCATCAGCCTGGAAAGACTGGCCGATCACGGCTGGATCGGCAAGGACGCAATCAAAAAACTTCCCAACGCCACCCCACGGGTCGAGTTCGACGAGGTCAAGGCGGCGAAGCTGCCGCTGCTGCAGCGCGCGGCGCAAAGCTTCCTGGAGCGCGGTAACGGCGACCGGGCGCGCTTTGAGACGTTCAAGCGCGAACACGCGGCATGGCTGGAAGATTTTGTGCTGTTCGATGTGATGCGCCAGGTGCATGCGGGCGCCACCTGGAGCGCGTGGCCGCGCGAGCTGGCACGGCGCGACGCCGACGGTCTGCACAAATTCGGCGTGGAATACCAGCGGGAACTGGAGATCGAGCGGGCGATTCAATTCGCGTTCTGGGAGCAGTGGCGGGCATTGCGCGGCTACTGCGCGCAGCGCGGCATCCAGATTGTGGGCGACGTCGCGATCTTTGTGAACTATGACAGCGCCGACGTCTGGCGCAATCCTGAGCTGTTCTACCTGGACGCTGACTTGCAGCCCACGGTCGTCGCCGGCGTGCCGCCTGACGCTTTCAGCGAGACCGGGCAGCGCTGGGGCAATCCGCTTTACCGCTGGGACGCCCTGAAAGCCACCGGCTACGAGTGGTGGGTGCGGCGCATGGGCTCAGCGCTGGAGAGCTGTGACATCCTCCGGCTGGACCATTTCCGCGGCTTTGAGAGTTACTGGGAAATTCCGGCAGGAGAGTCAACCGCCGTGAACGGCAACTGGGTAAAAGGACCGGCCGACGATCTCTTTCGCGCGCTGCGGGAGCGGCTGGGCGACCTTCCGTTCATTGCCGAAGACCTGGGGCTGATCACGGCTGAAGTGCACGCTCTTCGCGAGCGGCTGGGCATTCCCGGAATGAAGGTGCTGCAATTCGGATTTGGCGATCCCGG
>DASTJB010000032.1:0-47220 GCA_035717005.1 Candidatus Angelobacter sp. | reverse complement strand
CGGACCGGCGCAGGCGACTCGAGAATTTCGCGCCTGGCGGTAAGGGCCGCGGCGATCGCCGGGCGCAGCTCGCGCGTAAGAGCGGTGATCGCTTCTTCGACGTTCACGTTCTTGCCATTAACAGTTTTGCTCCCGAAGAGGTCGGGAAACTTTTCCAGGACATCATTGCGAACCATGGGCTGGGCTCCTTGGAGGGTTCGATCACGGCACTTAAATAGTCAATTTTACGCCAACGTATGGCATGAGGGCCCATGAATCGTTTGCGGGCCAAGAGCATCCAACCAATGCGGTTCAGCTGGCCAAAATCAGCTAATTTGAGGTAAAATAAGGCTTTACCGCGAAAGGTCATAGAGGCAATGAAGGCAGCGATCCATCCCAAGTATGAAGAAGTGCGCGTGCACTGTGCATGCGGAAACACGTTCACCACACGCTCCACCCACAAGGGCAATATCAACCTGGAAATCTGCTCTAATTGCCATCCGTTTTTCACGGGCAAGCAGAAGCTGGTGGACACCGCCGGACGCGTTGAGCGCTTCCGCCGGAAGTACGAGAAAGCCGCCGCAAACGCCAAGAAGCAGTAACGGCGCAAGGTTTCAAGAAAAGGCCTCCGCCGCGGCGGGGGCTTTGGTTTGCGATCGATATGATCGAAATAACGATTACGGAACGGGACTCTTTCGGGAGCGAGAAGCTAATCGCAACACGCCGGGTCGACGTTGAATCAAAGAAGCACCTTACGCAGCAGCGTGCCAAAAAGATTCTTGCTCGTGAATACTTCGAACTTGGCGGGTTTATTCCATTGGTGAGGAGAGGACCGGGGTTCGTAACCAGCAAGGCTATTACGCCGACTGCGAAATGCTCGTATCATTTTGTTTGGCGTGAGTACTACATCGCTGAGAGCTCATGAAAAAGTTCTGGGAAAACCCGGCCAACGTTGCCGTTGCTCCTGAAGGCGCGCGCGTGCCGGAGTGTCTCCAGATCGGCAACGTGAAGATTGCTCCGGCTACGGTGCTGGCGCCGATGGCCGGCGTTACCGATACGGTCTTCCGCCGCTTCATCCGCAATGCCAGCTTTGTGCGGCCGCCGGGCGAGATCATGGCGGCGCCACAAGATGCGCGGATTGCAGCCGGTGAGCAAGCAGATTTGTCGGCGGGTTTCGCTAAAAATGAAATCTCCGGCTGCGGGCTGCTGATGACCGAGTTCACCTCGGCCGATGGTCTCTTCCGCACGCGTGAATCCAAGCGCAAACGCTACCTGACCTTCTACGAAGACGAGCATCCGATCTCGGCGCAGCTTTTTGGCAGTGATCCGCACACGCTGGCTGAGTCAGCGAAAATTGTGGAGGACGCCGGCTTTGACCTGGTCGACCTGAACCTGGGCTGCCCGGCCAAACGCGTGGTCAAGTGTAATGGTGGTTCCGGACTGCTCAAAGATTTGCCGGTGATCCGCACGATTTTTGAACGTGTTCGCGCTGCGGTGAAGATCCCGTTCACGGTAAAGTTTCGCCTCGGGTGGGACGATGGCAACATCGTGTGCGTTCCCCTGGCCAAAATGGCTGAAGACTGTGGTTTGAACGCCGTGGCGCTCCATGCGCGTACGCGCGAGCAGGGCTACAGCGGCGACGCGCGCTGGCAGTGGATTGCCGCGGTCAAGGACGCAGTGAAGGTTCCGGTGATCGGCAACGGCGACATCCGCACGCCCGAGGACGCGATCGCCATGGTGGCGCAGACCCGCTGTGATGGCGTCATGATTGGCCGGACTGCGGCGTCGAATCCGTGGATCTTCCGCCAGATCCGCCAGCATGCAGAGACCGGCCGCTATGACCAGCCAACCGAGGCTGATCGTTACCAGATGATCCGCACGTATTTCCAGATGCTGATCGAAGAGACCGAGCACGGCTCGCCCGGCAAGATGAAGCAGTTTGTCGCCTGGTTTACCCACGGTGTGCCGAACGGCAGCGCGCTGCGCCGCGCCTGCTATGACGCCCATACCGGGCCGGCGATCCTGGACAGCGTGGAAAGATTCTTTGAAGACCTGTTGAGCGGTGGCGTTTCTCCGCAGCCGGTGGTGCCGGTCTTGCCTGAGATGGATCTTCTACACGCCTGTGGCGACTGACCGCGCTGCGCCAACCGCATCGTAGATCAACACCGGCCGCCTGCAAGTCACTGGATCGGCCGCACGCCCAGAGCATGATCCAGATCTGCAGTTTGATAGACAGCGCCATCCTTGATCACAGTTCGTACCCGCCGAATATCGCTGATATTGCGTGAAGGATCGCCGTCCACCAGGATCATGTCCGCCAGTTTTCCTGGCGCGATGGAACCAAGGTCAGAGTCGCGCTTGACCACGCGAGCTGCGCCAAGTGTTGCGATTTGCAGCACCTTGTCCGCCGGAATGCCGGCCTTGGCGTAAAGCTCAAGCTCGCGATGCAACGTAAAGCCGGGCAGGGAATCAGTTCCGGCAACGATGGGCACTCCGGAGCCATAAAGGGTCTTCACCATCGCCAGCATGTGCCGGAACGAGTCCTGGTAGCGCTGGTCCATGCCGTCCGGGGCTTGCAGTCCGCCATAAAGGAAGCCACGCCGCACCTGTGCGGGCATGAGGTTGGCTACCGCTGCGTAGCCCTCGGCCAACTTGCCGGGACGGTCGTCAAACATGCCCTCGAAGATGGCGAGCGTTGGGTCGAGCACGATGCGCCGCTCTTTCAGCAGGGAGATGAAGGACTGCACCTTCTCTGACTGCGGATCGATCTCCACGCCGCGCGCGGCAACTTCAGTAAATCGGGCCGGCGTGCGAGTGTCCTTCACTTCAGGCATGAAGTTGAGGAAGATGAAATTCATGTGCTGAATTTCGTCGACTCCGGCGCGGACAAACTGTTCAGCGCTCATCCCCGAAGGAACGTGACCACTCACTCGCATGCCGTGCGCATGCGCCATTTCGACGATCCTGGGCAGCAGTTCCGGCTTGAGCGAGCTGTAGACCTTGATCTGGACATAGCCAAGCCTGGCGTAATTCTCTATAGCAGTACGAGCTTCTTCTTCCGTGTCGGCAAAAACTCTGGTAGGCCCCTGGTAAGGCCCTCGTCCGTCAATGAAACCGGCCATCACGACGCGTGGGCCGATCTCCAATCCATCATCAAAGCGCTTGCGCATGGCTAGCAGTGAGTCGGTGTCGTTGGCGAGATCACGGACGGAGGTCACGCCGGCAGCCATATGCAGTAGGCCATCATTCGGCGAGAGATGGACATGCATGTCCCAAAGCCCGGGCAGCAGCGTTTTCCCCCTGGCATCGATGATCTGCGCGCCGGCAGGCAGGTTCACGGCGCCGTCGGCTCCGACGGCGGTGATACGGTTTCCGGTGATGACGATGGTGCGATTGGGAAGGATTCGTGCCGATTCGGAGTCAAAAAGATTGGCGTGTACCACAGCCAACGGTCCGGTTGGCTTACGGGCCAGGGTGCGCGCCAGATTGCGCGCTCGCTCGTTCTCGACCTGGTCTTGCGCCTTGAGCAGTTGAGGTATGACGGACTCCCAATTCTCGAGAACGATTGACGACCACGACGAGACCGAAGCGAAGAACGCGCCCTCTTTATCGAGCCAGACAGGAAATGGGGAGAAGCCCAGTCCGCCCACGGCATATTGCACCACGGTCCGAGATTGGCCATTGGCGGAAACTTGCAACTGACCGCGCTGTTCGAGAAAAGCCTCGCCTTCCGGCAGCAGGGCCAGTTTGTGTCCAGGCGCGTCCAGCAGTGCCTTTGCCAGCAGCGTTGTCTCTTCAGGCACGCCGTTGAGGCTTACGTAGAATGCCTTGCCGGCCGCACTCTTTTCTCCCTGTTCCGAGCGATTTTTCCACGTCGCCTTGCCCGCTTGAACCGAGAAACGCTCTTCGACCGGCGCCTTGAGGTAGTCGTTGCCTTTGATTTCGATGGCGCTGGGGATGCCGTCCTTGCCGGAAACAATCTTCTCGTCAATGCTGGGACCGCGGCCGCGATCGTTGAATTCAAAGTGGACCTGCAAACTGCCATCGGCGTTCCGGGTTATCTGCTCATATCCAGCCTTATTGCCCATGGTCAGTAGTGCATATCGCGTGCCGGCTGCTTCCTTCGGCGGGATTGCGGGAGAGTTCTGGCTGTATGCCGAAGCGCAAATGAGCAGGAGGAACAAGCAAAGCTTTTTCATGGGCAGATCCTTTGTGATTCCTGTGCGGGCGAACACATCTTGGACGGACAAGCTATTCTTCCGGTAGCTCCGCCACGGCGGCCGCACCGCGATTTGAGGGGCGCGGTTTTTTGGGCGCGCCGACATAAGCGTATGGATCCATGGGCGAACCCGGCTCCGGTTCTTTGCGAGGCCGGGGTCTTCGCCGGAGAAAAACGAGGAGTCTCTGAAGAGCCCGGCGGATCCGCGATTGATCAGTAGGCGTCATCCTCTCAACCGGTTGGCCATCCTAGCATACCTGCTGAGAGAGAGTACGCAGGCACTAGAGAAAGGTTTCGTCCAGAGTTTAAATAAATCACAGCAATAGTCCATTTTCCGGCAAATTTTTGGCCCTTATGTTTTGCAGCTTCAAAAAGTGGGAAAATGGAAGGTCCGAGCAGCTTGCGCCTTTTCCGGACGCGGATCATCTAATAACAAGTCAATGACGCAGAACCAAAATCTCTTTTTTCAGAAATTCGGTATTACTCCTAACGATCTTCAGCGCTATCTGGGCGAGGCGCTTTCCGCCGGTGGAGACTACGCGGACCTTTATTTTGAATATCTGACCTCTACTTCGATCACGGTCGATGAATCGATCGTGAAGTCGGCCTCGCAGGGTATTTCCGCCGGCTGCGGCGTGCGCGTTCTTTCGGGCGATCGCACCGGCTACGCTTACACCGACGACCTGGCGCCGGAAAAGATCATGCGCGCTGCGCGGACGGCGGCCCTGATTGCCCGCGGTCCGGCAAAGAACCCGGTTGAAGGATTCAAGGAGAACGCGGCGCACCACCTGTATCCGGTGGCCTCGGCTTCCGCGGAAGCAGATATCGCCGCGAAACTTGAGCTGGTCATGCGCTGTGACCGGGCTGCCCGCGCCTACGATCCGCGCATTGTGCAGGTCCGCAGCGGCTACTTCGATGAGATTCGCCAGATCCTGGTGATCGGCTCAGACGGCACTTTTGCTTCGGACGTTCAGCCGCTGGCGCGCCTGAGCCTGACCTGCATCGCCAAGTCCGGCGAGAACTCAGCCCGCGGGACTGCGGGCGGCGGCGGACGAGTGGGAATTGACTTCTTCCATACGGAAAAGACGCCGGAATACTTCGCCCACGACGCAGCGCGGCAGGCGATTATCCAACTGGATGCGCGCGAAGCGCCGGCCGGCGAGATGGAAGTGGTGCTCGGCCCGGGATGGCCGGGTATTTTGCTGCATGAGGCAATCGGCCACGGGCTGGAGGCCGACTTCAACCGCAAAGGCACCTCCGCCTTCAGCGGCATGCTGGGAAAGCGCGTGGCTTCAGACAAGTGCACGGTTGTCGACAACGGCACGCTGCCTTCGCGCCGGGGCTCGATCAACGTGGACGATGAAGGCTCACCGACGCAGAACACGGTGCTGATCGAAAGAGGAATTCTCAAGGGTTACCTGAGTGACAAGCTTTCCTCCAAGCTGATGGGCATGCCCGATACCGGGAATGGCCGCCGTGAAAGTTATGAGCACATTCCCATGCCGCGCATGACCAACACCTACATGCTCGCCGGGGACGATTCACCCGAGGACATCATTCGCTCGGTGAAGCGCGGCGTTTACGCCGTGAATTTCGGCGGCGGGCAGGTGGACATCACCAACGGAAAATTTGTCTTCTCGGCCTCGGAAGCCTACATGATTGAAGATGGCAAGGTCACGGCGCCGCTCAAAAACTGCACTCTGATCGGCAACGGCCCCGACGCGCTGACCAAAGTTTCCATGGTCGGCAACGATCTCCAGCTCGATGAAGGCGTGGGCACCTGCGGCAAGGATGGACAGTCTGTCCCTGTGGGTGTGGGCATCCCCACTCTGAAGCTCGACAGTATGACCGTGGGTGGCACGGCGCGGTAATCCAAAAAATGGCGACACACCTGGAAATACCAACCGAAGTGGATGCGCGGCTCCGCGAGCTCGCGGCCAGCGTAGTTTCCCGCGCCATGAAGGCCGGAGCCACGGCGGCCGAGGCCGTTGTCCGTGAAGGCACGGAGTTTTCCACGGTTGTCCGTCTGGGCCAGGTGGAGACGCTCAAAGAATCCGGATCGCGCGCGATCGGGTTGCGGGTGTTTCTCGGGCAGAAAAGCGCGAGCACCTACTCAAGCGACCTTACGGGCGACGGCATTGACCGCCTTGTCCAGGGCGCACTCGATCTGGCGCGCGTCACGTCTGAAGATCCTTACGCCGGGATTCCGGAGCCGTCACAACTCGGTTCTCTCCCGGGCGATCTCAAGCTTTATTATGAAGATGTTTACTCGCTCGCGCCCGAGGAACGCATTGACTACGCCCGCCGCACCGAACGCGCTGCGCTCGATGCCGATCCGCGGTTGAAGAATTCCGATGGCGGCAGCTTTGATGCCGCCACGGGCCACAAGGTGCTGGCAAACTCGCATGGGTTCGTGGGTGAATTCCGGCGCTCGTATTGTTCGATATCAGCCGCGCCGATCGCACAGGATGAAAACGGCGCCATGCAGCGCGATTATTGGTTCAGCGTGGCGCGTACCCTGAAAAAGCTCGAACCGCCCGAAGTCATAGGACGGGAAGCCGCGCGCCGCACATTGCGCCGCCTGGGCGCACGGAAGATAGCCTCCACGCAGGTGCCGGTTGTGCTGAACCCGGAGGTCGCGGGGTCCATCCTCAACAACATTTTTGACGCGGTGAATGGCGACGCGGTGTACCGCCAATCTTCCTTCATGGCAGGCAAGCTGGGCGAGCAGGTTGCGGGAAGGAACATCACTGTGGTCGACGATGGAACCGTACCGGAAGGTTTCGGCACCGAGCCATTCGACGGCGAGGGTGTGCCCACGCAGCGCACGGTAGTGATCGAAAACGGCGTTTTAAAGTCGTACCTGCTGAACACCTACACGGCCAAAAAGCTCGGGCTGAAAACCACAGCGAACGCCGCCCGCGGTCTCGCTGGGAATCCGGGCATCGGAGCCGGCAACTTCTTTCTGCAAAAGGGTGAGCGCACCCCGCAGCAGATCATCGGTGAGATCAAGCGAGGACTTTACGTCACTCAATTCCTTGGCTTTGGCGTGAATATGGTGACCGGGGACTTCTCTCGCGGCGCGAGCGGCCTGTGGATTGAGAATGGCGAGCTGGCCTATCCCGTGGAAGAGATTACGGTTGCCGGGAATTTGAAGGACATGCTGAACAACATCTCGGAAATCGGGAACGATCTCCAGTTCCGCGGCTCTACTGCGGCTCCCACGCTGCGCATTGACGGCATGATGATCGCCGGCGAGTAAGGCCAACCACGGCCCGTCCCGGGCCATCTCTACTGATAAGTCCCAAACAATTGAGCAGCAGCTATGCTGAACCCCCAGGCGCACGTAGGGCGCACCGGCAGCCCGGCAGGAGTAAAATTCCCGCATGGGCGATTCTGAGCAAGGGCCGTTTTCTCCCGCTGGGCGACAGGAAGAGATACGAAGCTGGGCGCCAATGGCCATCGGCGTGGTGCTGGTGGCCGCGATCATCGCAGCCGTGGTGATAGCCGGAAGAGCAGGAAAAAATTCCGGCAGTAGCTCCACTGACCCTAATCTGGCCAGGGTTCAGGTTTCCGATTTGCACATGGCCACGGCGCAGAGTTTCGCCGGAAACTCGGTTACCTATATTGAGGGAAAAATCTCCAACCACAGCGACAAGAAAATCATCGGCGCGCGTGTGGAGGTGCTGTTCAAAAATTCACTCGGTGAGACGGCCCAGAAGGAAGTGCTGCCGGTGACGGTTGTGATTCCCAATTCGCCTTATCTTGATTACGGACTATTGGAGCGGGCGCCGCTTGCACCCGGACAGTCCAGTGACTTCCGCCTTACTCTGGAACACGTCTCGGCTGACTGGGATGGACAGATACCGCAGGTGAAAATGGCTTCCGTATCGTATTGAGGCCGCTCGTCCTTCGGGCGATGAGAGGGGCGTGAGACACGTCAGGCGACGGCGCTCCTGGCAGCTGTTCCCCTGGCTTTCCGCCTGATCCTGCTGCGCTCGACGTTCTTCCCGGCCCGCTTCCGCCAACTTCTGCGAGGCGGCGCGCAAACGAAGCGACTCGGAGCGAAGTTGCTTTGGTTCCCGGGCCAATGCACTGCCGGTCTGCTTCAGGGACTTGCCGAATACTTCTGCCGATTTCTTCTTGAAGAGGTCCATAAACCCTTCTTGAACGCTACTATCAGCCGTTTCTTCCGAAAAGGCCTGTGATTACCATTACCTCTGTTGCAGCGATTTCTGGCTGCTAGAATTAAAGCATGTCTGAAGTGAAGGCAATCCGGCTCACGGAGCAGGTCAAGGCCGCGGGTTGAGCAAGCAAGCTGAGTCCGGCGGCGCTGGACGCGGTGCTTGGGAAATTAGCCCGGCAACATGACCCGAACGTTCTGGTCGGCTTTGACACCGCCGACGACGCCGGCGTGTACAAAATTTCAGCTACTCAGGCCCTGGTGCAGACGGTCGACTTTTTCACCCCGATTGTCGACGATCCTTATACCTTCGGCCAGATTGCTGCCACCAACTCGCTCAGCGACGTCTATGCCATGGGGGGCCGGCCGCTCAGCTCGCTGGCGATCGTCTGCTTTCCTGACAAAGGTGACCTGGACGTGCTGGAGCAGATTCTTGCAGGCGGCCTTTCCAAAATGATGGAGGCCGGCTGCGCGGTGATTGGCGGCCACAGCGTCCGCGATCCTGAGATCAAATTCGGTTACGCGGTGACGGGAACAATCAATCCGGAACGCGTCTGGAAGAACAGCTCCGCGAAGGCCGGTGACAGACTTGTCCTCACCAAAGCGCTTGGCACCGGCGTGATTTCCACGGCCATCAAACGCGGCGAAGCGAAGCAGGCCTGGATTGATGCCGCAGTCCGGTCGATGACCACGCTGAACGCGAAAGCAGCGCAGGCCGCTGTGGAAGGGCAATTTGCGATCCATGCGGCCACAGACATTACCGGCTTCGGGCTGATTGGCCATGCGCGCGAGATGGCGAGCGGAAGCGGCGTTTCATTGCGAGTCGAGGCCAGCAAGGTGCCGCTGCTTGAGGGCGCGTTAGATTGTGTGCGCGCAGGTTTCATTCCCGGCGGTTTGAAAAACAATCGTGAATTCGCCGAGTGCAATGTGAGCTATCAGCCAGGTGTGCCGGAAGAAATCAGGACGATTCTCTACGATCCGCAGACTGCGGGTGGGCTGTTGCTTTCGGTGGCTGAGAAAGATTCACAAAGGCTGACGGAAACCCTCAAGCATTCCGGCGTGCCCGCAGTCGAAATTGGCGAGACGGTTAGGCAAAGCAGGCCGCTGATTGAAGTGAGGTAAGGCCGGTGGTAGAGACGTGGCATGCTAGGTCTCTACATTTGGCGTATGAGAAGCGCAGCGATTCCTCGTCGCGCTCGGGCTTCTCAGAAATCAGTCGTACTGCCGCCGCCCTTCCACGGCCATCAGCAGCACCACGGCAGCGACGGCCAGCCTGCGATCCAGCTGCCTGCCCGGATCGGCGGTGAAGTCAACAAACATCCGGGGCGCAAACAAGTTCCAGTTTTGCGTCGCGGTCCCGATCTGCTGTCCACCAACTTCAAACGTGTAGGCCTGCGGTAGAAGCGCGGTGAGGAAGCGGCGCATAAAGGCGCGCACGGCGGAGTCTTCTCGGATGCGGCCTATTTCCTGGTCCAGCGCGTCCATGATGATCCACTCCCTGCGCAGCACGGATTTCCAGCCGCGCCGCTTGAGCACGCCTACTTTCTGATTGTTGATGGAGTCGGTCACGTCGAAGGCTGTGCCCCAATCGATGATCCTGCGCGCCTTGATGCGCAGGAGCTCCAGGCTTTGTGATTCGTCAGTGAAGACGCGAATCTCGTCCTTCCAGGTGAAGACTTTCTTGCGCAGGAAGGCCAGCGCGTTCCCGAACTGGTCCTGAACATAGAAGCAGGGTGCCAGCGAGAAGATTTTCTGGCGCGCGACGAAGGAATCCTGCTGAAAGATGGCGGCGGCAATCGCCGGTTGGACGCCGGGCGCATTTACGCCTGGTGTTGCCATACGCAATGACCTCCGATAGAGGGTCAAAAAAAACAGGTAGGGGAAATTAGGAGGAATGTACGTCAGGAACATGGCTTGGCGCAAGCGAAATCGAGCTGCAGCTCGCGAGCGGCAGAACTCGGCGGGAAGTAAATCAGGGCAGCCGAAGCTGCCCTGTTCTTAAATGAATGCGTGATCGGTTATGCCGGTGAAGGCTTGCCTGGCGCGATTCCCGGAGTGCGTCCGGGCTCGGGCTTGAGCACCTGCTGTACATCCTCACCCTTCTGCGGGATCACACGGGCCGGCAGTTGCTTGCCTTCCAGGACCAGCTTGAGCTCGTTGGCGTCCAGCACCTCGCGCTCCAGCAGCGCCTGGGAGATGCGAACCAGCGCGTCGCGATTTTCCAGGATGATGTTCTTGGCCTTTTCGTATCCGGCCCCCACCAGGCGGCGGACTTCGGAGTCGATCTCTCTCGCGGTCTCTTCGCTGAAATCGCGGTGTTGCGAGATTTCACGGCCCAGGAAGATCTGCTCTTCCTTTTTTCCGAAAGTCAGCGGACCCAGGCTGCTCATGCCCCACTCGCAGACCATCTTGCGGGCCATTTCGGTGGCGCGCTCAATGTCATTGCCGGCGCCGGTGGACATCTGGTTGAGGAAGATCTCCTCGGCCAGGCGTCCGCCCATCATGACTGCGATCTGGGTGTTGAGGTAGTCGAGTGTGTAGTTGTGCTTGTCAGTCTCCGGCAGCTGCATGGTCACGCCCAGCGCCATGCCGCGGGGGATGATGGTGACCTTGTGCAGCGGGTCGGCAAAGGGCATCAGCGCTGCCACAATGGCGTGGCCGGCCTCGTGATACGCCGTCACTTTCTTCTCTTCTTCCGTGAGCAGCATGCTCTTGCGCTCGGCGCCCATCAGGACTTTGTCTTTCGCGAGTTCAAAGTCATACATCAGCACGGATTTGCGATTGCAGCGGGCCGCGTTCAGCGCGGCCTCATTGACCATGTTCGACAGCTCGGCGCCGGAGAAACCGGGAGTGCCGCGGGCCAGGATCGAGAGATCTACGTCATCGGCCAGAGGAATCTTGCGCGTGTGCACGCGGAGGATTTCTTCACGTCCGCGAACGTCAGGCAGCGGCACCACCACACGGCGGTCAAAGCGTCCTGGACGCAGCAGAGCCGGATCGAGCACGTCAGGCCGGTTGGTGGCGGCAATCAGGATCACACCTTCATTGGACTCGAAGCCGTCCATTTCGACCAGCAACTGGTTCAGGGTCTGCTCCCGCTCATCGTGCCCGCCGCCCAGGCCTGCGCCACGGTGGCGGCCCACGGCATCAATTTCGTCGATGAAAATGATGCAGGGAGCGTTCTTTTTGCCTTGCTCAAAGAGGTCGCGTACGCGGCTTGCGCCCACGCCCACGAACATCTCGACGAAGTCCGAACCCGAGATGCTGAAGAAAGGAACGTTGGCTTCGCCGGCTACTGCGCGCGCCAATAAGGTCTTGCCCGTGCCGGGGTGGCCGACCAGCAGCACGCCCTTGGGAATGCGTCCGCCGAGCTTCTGGAATTTTTGCGCTTCGCGCAGGAACTCAATGATCTCGCGCAGCTCTTCTTTGGCTTCATCCACGCCGGCCACGTCTTTGAACGTGACCTTCTTCTGCTGCATGGAGAGCAGGCGGGCGCGGCTCTTTCCGAAGCTTAAAGCTTTATTACCTCCGGTCTGCATCTGGCGGATCATCACAAACCAGAGCACACCGAGCAGAATGAAGGGCGAGAACTGGAAAATGGCCATCGGCCAGTTCCATCCCTGGTTGTCTTTGAAGGTTGTTTTGACGTCCTTGTGGTCGTCCAGGGCTTTGTAAAGGGCCTGGCTGCTTGCGGGAACCACCAGGTGGTACGATTCGCCGCTGCGGTACTTGCCGCGGGCGATATTGCCTTCAATGGTCACATCAGCAATCTTGTTGTCATTGAGTTGGTTCATGAAATCGGTGTAATTGATTTCATGGTCCTTGCCGCTGTTGGGACCGCCCTGGATCATCCTCCAAAGGACGACGCCCACGGCCAGCAGGGTCACCCACAAGATCACCGTTTTGAATGTCGAATTCACTCGTTACTCCTAAAGTTTGCCGGCCAAATTGAAGGCGCGCCGGCGCGCACACTTGCATCTCACGTCAACATTCAATAAGACGCTTTATGATGAAAAAGGTTCCTGAACCCTCCCTCGGGCCACAGGTAACATCCGATTAGATGCTGGACGGCTCGTTCCCGGTCCTAAACTTTCTCACTGCAAAGATTTTATACCCATTTGCGCAGCTGCGGATGCGGTAAAACTGCTTAGAACCAGCCTAGGACCCGCCTGTGCCCTCGCGACCGGCAATATAAGGCAGGTTCCGGCCAAAATGCCGCTCTCCCAAGCCATAGCCTACGACAAAACTTTCATTCATGAGAAAACCAAAGTAATCCGGCTGGAGGGAAACCCGGCGGGCCGACTGCTTGTCCAGCAGGACAGCCAGTTTGACGCTGGCTGCTCCGCGTCCAATGAGGTTTCGCATAAGGAATTCGCTGGTAACACCGGATTGCACCAGGGTTTCAACAAGCAGTACGTGCTGGTCCTTCACATCGACTTCAGGGCTGAAAAAAATCTGGGTAGTGCTGGGATTGGAGTCGTCAAATTCCGCCTTAACGAACTGGCAGACCACCGGGCCATTCAGCTCGCGAACAAGATCGGCCATAAAAACGAAGCCATTCTCCAGGACCCCGACCACGTGAATGGTCTTGCTCTGGAAGTCGCGCGAGATCTGCCGCGCCATTTCCTGCACGCGTTTTTTGATCTGTTCCGGGCTCAGCAATATGCGCGGATAGTCGGTTTGAATACTCACTCGCGTGCCTCAGGAGTCATCGCCTACCTCCTCAATCAGGACTGCTTCGCCACCCTGAACGGCAAATCGTTGCGCAACAGGAAACCCTCTGACCCACACGATCTCACCGGCGCTTTCGATGACCGGCCACAATTTGCGCTCTGCTGGTGAATAGGCCCCTCCCAGACGACTGGGCTGTAGCAACTCCTTTACCTTCTTTGGGGATTGGCTGTGCGCGGGGAAAAACCGGTCGCCCGCCCGCCAGTTTCTCACCGTAAGCTCCGAGGCTAGCAGGGTCCGATTCAATAGCGAAGCTCGATTATAACCCGAAAGCTTTTGTTTTCCAGCACTTATTACCTTCGTGCGGACGGTCCTGCCCAATTCTGCGAGGTGGATTTCGCCCGGAATTGGTAGTGAATAGCGGTAATCCGATGCTCCGGCCTCGGCTTCCAGGCTGAAACGAAGCTCGCGCAAGCTGGAAATGACTTTCCCTCCTCCGGGAATCGACAGCGCGGCGGCGGCTTTGGGGTGAGCAATAAGGTATGTAAGTGCTTGAATATGCTTGAATTCCAACGCTATGCCCAGCTTCCTGGCAGTGGCCTGCATGATCAAGGCCTGAACAAGCGGGGGCAGGTTCTTGAGCCCTTTGAGATCGAGCGCCAAGGTGTTTGAGGCGCTGCCGGTGGCGCTTCTGCCGCTGCGGGTGGGCTTCCCCTGCCGAATCAGCCGTGGCAATAGAGTGTCGAGCTCCTTGCGCCAGTAATCGTCTTCCAGGCGCGCCATCTCGGCCAGCTCTGCCAACGTGCTGCGGATGGCGGGATTGAACTCCTTTTCCAACAGTGGAAGCAGCGTATGACGAACCCGGTTTCGCGTGTGGCTCAAGTCAAGGTTGGTGGAATCGGTGCGCCAGGGCTGATCAATGGAGTTGAGGT
Source organism: Candidatus Angelobacter sp. (assembly GCA_035717005.1). Classification (GTDB taxonomy): domain Bacteria; phylum Acidobacteriota; class Terriglobia; order Terriglobales; family Acidobacteriaceae; genus Angelobacter. Next base: position 33,236 of record DASTJB010000032.1, on the reverse strand, counting down.
AGGCCTCGATCTGAGCCCGTGTAGTGCCAAGCAGCGGACGAACCAGATGTCTCTCTCTATGCTCCGGCGCAATTCCCGCCAGGCCACGCACTCCACTGCCGCGGAGAATGCGCATAAGCACGGTTTCAGCCTGGTCGTCAGCCGTGTGCGCGGTGGCGATCTTGTCAGCCTGGCGCTGCTCGACCAACTCGGAAAACCAGCGATGGCGCAGCTCGCGAGCGGCGGATTCCAGGCTGATTTTGTGGTCGCGTGAATAGGCGGGGACATCGCCCCGGCCGGAGTGAAGTTGCAGCTGAAACTGCCGGGCCAGCTCGGCGACAAATTGCTGGTCCGCATCGGCTTCAGAGCCGCGAATCTGATGGTGAAAGTGAGCGACGGAGAGCACAACCCCGAGTGCTTCCCGCACATCGAGCAGGGCCCGGAGCAGCGCGACTGAATCCGCGCCGCCGGAGACGGCCACGGCGATCCGCTCTCCGGGCTGGAGCAGGCGCTGGTCGCGAATATATCGAAGTACGCTCTCCTTCACGGTATCCGCCTGAAGTATTGTGGAATAATTGTTGCCGTGATGTACAGAAAACCCAATCTGCTATCGCTTGGCCGCCGCGCGGGAACGAGCTTCCTTCTGGGGTTGACAGTTTTTGTCCTGGGAGCGCTGCTGGAGTATTTCCTGAACAGATTTAACGCCCATGGCGTGAGCGCGTTTTTAGACGACCTGCTGATCGGCGTTTTGGCCGGCGGAGTGGTGTTTGCCTACGAATCGCACCGGCACAAACTGATGGTACGCCAGATGCGAGTGATCGCCGATATGAACCATCACGTGCGGAATGCATTGCAGCCAATCCTGTACTCACCGTATATGAAGGAGCAGGCTGAGCAGATACGGATGATTCAGCTGGGTACGGATCGCATCCAGTGGGCCCTGCGCGAGGTGCTGCACGGAAATTTCGACGATCCTCCGCCACAATCTTTCAGGAATAGCGCCTAAGAGGGGGACGCGGAGCCAAGGCGCGCGTCCAAGCTGCCGGTCCGCCAAAATTGTTATACTTCTCACCCCGTTATGAAGGTGATTGTCATCATCCCCGCAGCCGGATTGGGAACGCGCATGGCGCCGGCCGGCAAAAAAGGCGTTCCCTCAAAACAGTTTTTTGAAATCAACGGCACGCCCATCGTGGTCCACACTCTGCGCGTGTTCGCGCGGAATAAGCAGATCAGCCAGATTGTGGTCGCGGTGCGGAAGAATGAGATGGAGCGCTTTCGCGCGCAGCTGGAAAAAGAAAAGCTCAGTGCCAGGGTCGAGGTGGTGGAAGGCGGCGAGCACCGCCAGGAGTCGGTGGCAAACGCGCTCGACCAGCTGAAAGCGGGTCCTGACGACATTGTGCTGGTGCATGATGCGGTGCGGCCGTTCGTGGATGATGAGATCATTGCGAACGTGATTCATGAAGTCGAAAGGCACGGGGCCGCGATCGCCGGGCTGCCCGCCGTCGATACCATCAAGCAGGTGGATCGCGCAGCCGAAGGCGCGCTTATTACCTCCACCATCCCGCGCGAACGAATCGTGCAGGCGCAGACGCCGCAGGGATTCCGCCATGAGCTGATCAAACGTGCCTTCGATAGCGCGAAAGCGGATGGCTTCACCGGGACGGACGAGGCTTCACTGGTGGAGCGGCTGGGAGAGAGCGTGTGGGTGGTAATGGGCTCGGCGCGGAATATAAAAATTACGACGCCCGCGGACATGGAGCTGGCGGAGTTTCTGATCGCGCAGGCGAACAGGGTAACGAAGAACCTGGCGGGATAAAAACGTTACCGCGCATTTACGCGGATGAACGCGGATCAACTGGAGTTTTGATGAGGATTGGATACGGCTGGGATTCCCATGAATTTCAGGCTGGCGTTCCGTTAAAAATAGGTGGTGTTGAGCTTCCCCACGGCAAAGGCCTCGCCGGACACTCCGACGGCGATGTCTTACTACATGCTTTGACAGACGCGTTGCTGGGCGCTGTTGCTGCCGGCGACATCGGCAGCTATTTCCCGCCCAGCGATCCGAAGTGGAAGGGCGCGAATTCCGTTATCTTTCTCGACGAGGCGCTCAAGCAGGTGCGTAAAGCGGGCTATGCGGTCGCGAATGTCGATTCCACGCTGATTCTTGCGGAGCCGAAGATTGGGCCGCACGCGAAGAAAATCCAGGAAAATGTCGCAAAGTTACTCGGGATAGATCCCGATCAGGTCGGTATCAAAGCCAAGACGCCGGAAGGCATGGGCACCGACAATGCTGCGATCGCTCACGTGGCGGTGCTGCTCCACCCCAGCCCGCCTGCCCACTCATTCCGCAAAGTACGCGGAACGCGTGGGGCCCGCAAAAGCGGCGCGGCCCGGGGGCCCGTGCTGGAGCGGGTGAAAAAAGCCGCGCGAAGTGGGACGAAGCGTCGTACATCGAACCGGTGATAATCGCCCGTTGTCTTGTTCACAACCAGAATAGCTGTTAAAGTTAGCTACCTCGTCCCATCCATTCTCACTCCGGTGGTGCCTATGAAGAAACTCCTTGCCTCTTTCTCCGTAATCCTGGGTCTTGTTTTCAGCGCCGTTGCCGCGCACGCGGGCGGTCCGCTGCTGATGCAGAAGCCAACGCTCTCCAAGACGCACATCGCGTTCTCTTATGCGGGCGATCTTTGGCTCGTTTCGCGCGAAGGCGGTGAAGCCCGTCTGCTGACCAGTGGCGCCGGCACCAAGACCGATCCTGTGTTTTCTCCCGACGGAACCATGATCGCGTTCACCGGTGATTACGACGGCAACGTGGATGTTTACGTCATGCCGAGCGGCGGCGGCGTGCCGCGCCGGTTGACGCACCACCCGGGAATCGACGAAGTGATGGGCTGGACCCCGGACAGCAAAGCGGTGCTCTTCCGGTCGGCGCGCAACAGTTATTCGCGTTTCAACCGGCTGTTTACGGTTTCGATTGACGGCGGCCTGCCGCATGAGTTGCCGCTGCCCACGGCCGAGGCCGGTTCGTTCTCCGCAGATGGCAAGCACGTCGCGTATGTGCCGGTGGACAACAACCGGCGGCTTTCCGCGATTGGCTGGAAGCGCTACCGCGGCGGCAAGGCGTCACGTGTGTGGATTGCCAATCTCTCCGATCTCAACCTGGACCAGGTGCCGCGCGATGTTTCGAACGACGGCAATCCCATGTGGGTCGGCAATAAAGTTTATTTCCTCTCCGATCGCAATGGGCCGTTCAGCCTCTACTCTTATGACCTAAAGACGAAGAAGGTCGAGCTGGCACTGCCCAGCAATGGCGCGGACATCAAGTCGGCGTCGGCCGGCCCGGGAGCGATTGTCTACGAGCAGTTCGGGTCGCTGAACCTGTTTGATCTGGCGACGGGCAAATCAAAGGCTGTGGCGGTCACGGTCCCCGCCGATCTGCCGCACGTGCGCCCGCACTTCAAGAAAGTTGAAAACGAAATTGCCGGCGCATCGCTCTCGCCCAGCGGCGCGCGTGTTCTCTTTGAGGCCCACGGTGAGATTCTGACCGCGCCGGCAGAAAAGGGCGACATCCGCAATCTGACCAGCACGCCGGGAACCATGGAGCGCGATCCCGCATGGTCGCCGGATGGCAAATGGGTGGCTTACTTCTCCGATGAAGCCGGCGAGTACCAGCTCTTGCTGAAGAGCCCGGACGGAATGGGAGAAGCAAAGAAGATCCCGCTCGGCACTCCCGCTTCGTTTTATTACAACCCTGTCTGGTCGCCCGACAGCAAGAAGATTGCCTATACCGACAAGCGGCTGAACGTCTGGTACATCGATCTGGCCAAGGGCACGCCGGTGAAGATTGACTCCACCACGTACGATTCGCCGTTCCATAGCCTGGATCCGGTGTGGTCGCCGGACAGCCGCTGGGTTGCGTACAGCAAAGAGCTGCCCAGCCACATGCACGCGATTTTTGCCTACTCGATCGAGAGCGGTAAGCCGCTCCAGCTTACTGACGGCTTGAGCGACGCTCGCTTCCCGGCGTTCGATCAAAAGGGACAATACCTTTATTTCGCGGCCAGCACCGACATTGGTCCGACAACTGGCTGGCTGGATCTCTCCAGCGCGAATCGGGCGGTGACGCGCAGCGCTTATCTGATCGTGCTGCGCAAGGACCAGCCTTCACCGCTTGCGCCGGAGAGCGATGAGGAGAAGGCGGCCGGCGAAGAAGCAAAGCCGGATGCGGATAAAGCCGCCAAAGCTGCTGATGACAAGAGCGAACTGGAGCCTGCGAATCCTGAAGACAAAGCCAAGGCACAGGACGCGAAAGCCGCGAAGTCAAAGGGCGAAGCTTCCAGCGTACGTATCGACGCAGAGAACATCAGCCAGCGCATCCTGGCGTTGCCCATTCCGCCGCGCAACTACGCACAGTTGACCGCAGGCAAGGCGGGCACCATCTTCCTGGTTGAAGGACCGGTTCGTATTGGTCCCGATGCCCAAACTACACTTTGGCGCTTCGATCTGACTTCGCGCAAGCCGGAGCGGATAGGCGAAGGCGTAAACAACTTCAGCGTCTCCTTTGACGGCAAGAAGATGCTGTACAGCAAGGGACGCGGCCCGGCCATGAAATGGTTTGTCAGCTCGGCCACCGCTCCGGCCGCGCAAGGTCCTGCGGCGGCAGCCAAGCCGGAGACGCCGCTCAATCTTGCCAAGATGGAAGTGCTGGTGGATCCGCGCGCGGAATGGAAGCAGGAGTACAACGAGGTGTGGCGGATTGAGCGCGACTTCTTCTACGATCCCAACCTGCACGGCCTGAACCTGGCGGCGACGAAGAAACAGTACGAGCCGTATCTGGAGAACGTGGGCAGCCGCATCGACTTCAGCTATCTGCTGGCGGAGATGCTGGGAGAACTCACCGTCGGTCACATGTACATCCGCACGCCCACCGATCCACCGTCAGAGGAGGGCAAGGCAGGACTGCTGGGCGCCGATTACACGATTGAAAATGGGCGTTACCGCATCTCCAAGATCTATCAGGGTGAGAATTGGAACCCGCAGCTGCGCGCGCCGCTCACGCAACCGGGCGTCAACGTGCAGCAAGGCGATTACCTGCTGGCCGTGAACGGCCGCGAGCTGCGCGGCACGGATGAGATCTTTGAGCTGTTCGAAGGCACCGCGGACAAATCCACTGTCCTGAAGGTGGGTTCGACGCCGGACGGCAAGGGAGCGCGGAATGTCTCGGTTGTGCCGATTGAGAATGAAGGCGCGCTGCGCAACCGGGAATGGATCGAAAACAATTTGCGCAAGGTGGAGAAGCTCAGCGGCGGACGCGTGGCTTACGTCTATCTGCCCGATACCGGTTTCGGCGGCTACACATCGTTCAACCGCTACTTCTTTGCCCAGGTCGGGCGCGAAGGCGCGGTGATCGATGAGCGCTTCAACGGCGGCGGCTCGGCGGCGGACTATGTGATCGATTATCTGCGCCGTCCTCTGCAGAATTACTGGCTCACCCGCGAAGGCCAGGACTTTACTACTCCTGTGGGCGCGATCTTCGGACCCAAAGCGATGATCATCAACATGTACGCCGGCTCCGGCGGAGACGCGCTGCCCTGGTACTTCCGCGACGCCAAGCTGGGGCCGCTGGTGGGGACACGCACCTGGGGCGGGCTGGTGGGAATCTACGACTATCCACAGCTCATGGATGGTGGTTCAGTTACGGCGCCGCGCGTGGCTTTCTACAATCGCAATGGCGACTGGGACGTGGAGAACCACGGCGTCGCACCGGATGTGGAAGTGGAGATCACGCCGAAGGACTGGGTGAACGGCCATGATCCGCAACTGGAGCGAGCAGTGTCACTGGTGATGGATTCGCTCAAGAAGAGCCCGTTGCCCGTGGCTAAGCGTCCGGCGTTCCCGAACTATCACAACCAGCCCAGTGAAGGCGTGCCTGCGGCGGCGGGTGGCGGTAAAGCCGGTCAGAAACGCTAGCTCTGGATTCTGAATCGAGGGCGCTTTCCCGCCCCCGCTCGCGCAACAAGCGCGCGACTCTGGGGATCGCGGTGCTGAGCGCCCTGGTTTTTTGTAATCAGGCCGGGTAACTTTCGAACGGCTGATCCGTAAGGAAGAGTATGGGAAACCGCCCAAGAGGCTACTGGATCTTTTTCTTTCTCGCCATCGCGGTGGTGATCGCGGCGCTGATCATGACGCGCTCGGCGGACGAGCACACCCGCCAGGTCGGCAAATACATGGGGTGGGGCGCAATTGCGCTGCTGCTGATTGCGCGTTTCGGCTTTCGGCGCAAGACCACGCCCGAACCGCCAATGCCTAAGGATTAGAAGCAGCGAGCCCCTGGGAGCAGGACGCTGTTACCAGCATCCATGCCCGCAAGCCGGTTTGAAGCGAAGCGACAGAAATTCTAGGAAGTGATCGAGAACCAGATGCGTCCGGCCTCGAACAGACAAATGAAGATCCCGATCAGGAAGTAGAGGTTCTGCGCGGTCGAGTCACTGGGTGGCGCGGGAAGATAAACGCCGCGGCGGCGGAAGTAGCTATCCAGGGCCCGCTCCTGCTGCATGACCTTGACGGCCAAAGGCCGGTGAAAGACGGCGATGAGCACGCCCAGCAGCAATCTTGTGAGTTCCACCACCATGCCTCCTGAAGTCTAAGCATGCCAGGGAGAGGTCACAATCGGTAGAAAAACCTAGTTAGCCGCGTAAAGGCTGCGCTAAGCGGCCATTTTGGCGTGTTAAAATTACTCCAGTCCCTCTCATGAACCCAGATTTGGAAAGACTTATCGAGCTGGAAAAGGTGGATCGCGAGGTCACTCGGCTGAGCGACGAGGTCGCCGCGCTGCCTAAGCGGGTTGCCGCCATCGAAGAGAAGCTGGCGGAGCACAAGGCGGCGGTGGAAAAGGCCAAGGCGAGGATCAAGAACAACGAGTCCAGCCGGCGGCAGCTCGAGACCGACATCAAGGGGTTCCAGGAAAAGATCGTCAAGTACCGCAGCCAGTCTTCCAGCGTGAAGACCAACGACGAATATCGCGCGCTGATGCTTGAAGTCGAATTCGCGGAGAAACAGATCGGTGGCTGCGAAGACAAGATCCTGGAGCTGATGATTTCGCTGGAGAACGAAGAGAAAGCCCTGAAGCAGGCCGAGGCGGAGTTGAAGACCGAGGCGGCGGACGTGGAGAAGGAAAAGGCCGAAGCCCGGGTGCGCACCGCCGAAGACGAGAAGCTGCTGGCGGGCCTGAAAGAAAAGCGCGCTACCTTGCGCTCCGGCGTGAATGACAGCGCGTTGGCGCATTACGACCGGGTGATGCGGCAACGAAAGTCGGCCATTTCCGAGGCGCGGGACCAGAAGTGCATGGCTTGTTTCGTCATGCTGCGGCCGCAGACGTGGCAGGAGATTCGCGGCAACGAGCAGGTTGTTACCTGCGGCTCCTGCGGGCGTATCCTGTACTTTGATCCGGCGAATGAGGTTGTCGCCGAGCCGCCCAAGCGGAAGTCAAAACCGCGAGCTGCGAGCGAGCCGGAAGCTGACAGCGAGACTGAGCCGGCTACCACCCCCGAAACTACTCCGGCACAATAATTCCTATATCCTGTTTCCATCCCATCACGGACAAGAGCGGCGTGGTGGGGACCCCGGTCGCCTGATGGCAAACAGCTCCCTGCAAAAAGTGATCATTAGTGAACGTGCCGCAGCGCGGCTGCGCGACGGCCACGTGTGGGTCTACGCATCCGATGTTGTCAATGACGCGGGCATGCAGCCCGGCGCCATGGTGCACGTGTTCGGGCCGAAAAACAGGGTCCTGGGCACGGCGATTTACAGCTCGCCATCGCAGATCAGGCTGCGGCTGCTGGGGCGCGAGCTCTTGCACGCGGAAGAAGAGCTCTTACGGCTGCTACGACAGCGGCTGGAGCAGGCGTGCGAATATCGCCGGCGGATGGTCGAAGACTCCGATGCTTCCCGGCTGGTTTTCAGCGAGGCGGACGGCCTGCCGGGGCTGATTGTCGATCGTTATAACGACGTTCTTACCTTTCAAATACTTACCCAGGCGTGGGAGTGGCCGGAGCGCAAACAGGCGATCATCACGGCAATCGAGCAGCTCACGGGCGCTGAAAACATTGTGGAACGGGTGGACCAGCGCATTCGCGAACTGGAACAGTTGCCGCAGATGGAATCACGACTGGTGCATGGCAGCAAGCAGGCGACGGTCTTTACCATGAACGGCGTTAAGTTTCATTACGACGCGCTGGGCGGGCAGAAGACGGGAGCGTTTCTCGATCAGCGGGAGAATTACCGGGTTGCTGCGCGATACGCGCGCGGCGAGGCACTGGATGTCTGTACATACCAGGGCGGATTTGCGTTGCACCTGGCGCGGGCGTGCGACCACGTGACCGCGTTGGATATTTCCCGCGAGATGCTGGAGATCGCCGAGCAAAATGAAAAGCTGAACGCGGGCGCCATGAAACAGGAGATCGAGTGGATGGAAGCCAATGCCTTCGACCTGATGAAGGACTACGCGGCGGCCGGGAAGCAGTACGACATTATTGTGCTTGATCCGCCGGCGTTCGCGAAATCGAAGAAACACCTGGCCTCAGCCATGCGGGGTTACAAGGAGCTGAACCTGCGCGCCATGAAGATGCTGAAGCCCGGAGGCGTTCTGGTGACCTGCACGTGCTCGTCGGCGGTGAGCGAAGAGGATTTTCAAGCGGTGCTGAACGAGGCCGCCCAGGATGCCCACCGCACAGTGCGGCTGGCAGAGAAGCACACCCAGGCCAAAGACCACCCGATCCTGCTGGGCGTGCCTGAGACCTACTATTTGAAATGCTTTGTGCTGATCGCCCCCTGATTCGCCAACAACAATCGGTTCTTAAAAATTTGTAATCTATTGAAAAATAAGGCATTGTTGTCGCGTATAGTAGTTGACAATAAAACACTCATATTTTATTATCATCTCGTACTAATAGAGCATCGAAATGGCTGTGAGTCGGTACTCATAAACCAAATCCCTCATTGGAGGACCCTAAAATGACAACGATTACCCGAATCGACCCATTCCGCGAGCTGGCCAGCTTCTTTGAGAACTGGGCGGCCCCGACCGGCAAAGACCAACTGGCTGCCGGAACGTTTGTTCCGCCGGTGGATGTCTACGAGGATGAGCAGAATCTCGTCCTGAAGCTGGAGATCCCGGGCGTGAACGAGGAAGACCTGAACGTGAGCCTGGAAAACGACACGCTGACCATCCAGGGCGAGCGGAAGTTTGAAAAGGAAGAGAAGGAAGAGAACTTCCATCGCATTGAGCGCCGCTATGGCATGTTCACCCGTACGTTCAAGCTCCCCACCACCGTGGATGCGGAGAAGGTGGACGCGAACTACGAAAAGGGGATCCTGAAGATCACCCTGGCCAAGCGGGCGGAGGCCAAGCCGAAGCAGATCAAAGTGGGCCGTGCCGAGCAGACGCTGAAAGGGTAAGCGCTACGCGAGGTTCACAGCTTCGGTGAACGACATCACAGCGGGAGATGGCGGTTTCATCTCCCGCTTTTTGTCGAGCTTTCATTCAGCGCAAAGGCGCAGTCGTAGAGAGATAATTAATAGCGCAGGATAAGACATGGCAATTCGTTGGGACAAATTGAGACGTTTTGCGGGTGTGAGCGAAGCGAAGCTGAGCGGGAGCCCGCAGGCGAAATCCTGAGCGCATCTTTGCGCGAAGGATCTCAACCGAGAAGAAGTTCAGGAGCACGAGATGGCAATTCGTTGGGACAAATTCACGATCAAGGCGCAGGAAGCAATTCAGCAGGCGAATGAGATTGCCGGCCAGAACGGCAATCCGGAGATGCTGCCACTGCATCTGCTTGCCGGGCTGCTTCAGGACCAGGAAGGCATCGTTGTGCCGGTGCTGGCCAAGCTGGGTGTAAATGCGGCGACGGTGCAAGGCCAGGTAACGGAGCGAATTGATCGGCTTCCCAAAGTTTCCGGGGCGGCGGCACAGCCGCATCTTTCTGCGGCGATGTCGCTGGTGCTGGACCAGGCTTTCAAAGAGGCCGACAAGTTCAAGGACGAATATGTCTCCACAGAGCATCTGCTGCTCGCCATGGTTCATGACAAGGACAAGAGCAACGAGACGCGGCAGCTTCTTGCCGGCGCGGGCGCTGACTACGACGCGATTTTGAAGGCGCTGACTGCGGTGCGTGGATCGCAGCGCGTGACTGACCAGAATCCGGAGGGCAAGTATCAGGCGCTGGAACGCTACGCCAAGGACCTGACGCAGCTGGCGCGACGGGGCAAGCTCGATCCGGTGATCGGGCGTGATGAAGAGATCCGGCGTGTGGTCCAGGTGCTTTCACGCCGGACCAAGAACAATCCGGTGTTGATCGGCGAGCCGGGCGTGGGCAAGACGGCGATCGTGGAAGGTCTGGCCCAGCGTATTGTCTCCGGCGACGTTCCGGAGATCCTGAAGAACAAACGTGTCGTGGGCCTTGATTTGGGTTCCATGCTCGCGGGCGCGAAATATCGCGGCGAGTTTGAAGACCGCCTGAAGGCGGTGCTGAAGGAGATTGAAGACTCGAACGGCCAGGTTGTTTTGTTTATCGACGAGCTGCATACGCTGGTGGGCGCGGGTGCGGCAGAAGGCGCGATCGACGCCAGCAACATGCTCAAGCCGGCGCTGGCGCGCGGCGAGCTGCGTGCCATCGGCGCAACCACGCTGAACGAATATCGCAAATACATCGAGAAGGACGCAGCGCTGGAGCGTCGCTTCCAGCCGGTCCTGGTGAGCGAGCCGACGGTCGAGGACACGATCTCAATTCTGCGCGGCCTGAAAGAGAAGTACGAAGTGCATCATGGCGTGCGCATCAAGGATTCGGCGATCGTCGCTGCGGCCACGCTTTCCCATCGCTACATTACCGACCGCTTCCTGCCGGACAAGGCGATTGACCTGATCGATGAAGCGGCGTCTTCGCTGCGCATACAGATCGATTCCATGCCTACGGAGATTGACCAACTGGAGCGGCGCGCGACGCAGCTGGAGATCGAAAAGCAGGCGCTTAAGAAAGAGGACGACGCGAACTCGCGCGAGCGGTTGACCCTGGTGGAGCGCGAGCTGGCGCAGATTCGCGAGCAATCGAATGCGCTGAAAGTCCGCTGGAAGGAAGAGAAAGAGGCGATCACACGCATCCGCCAGCTCAAGGAGAGGATGGAGCAGTTGAAGATCGAAGAGCAGCAGGCGGAGCGCGGCGGAAACCTGGAGCGCGTGGCGGCCATCCGTTATGGTGAGCTGCGCCAGGCGGAGGCAGAGCTGGCGCGCCTGAGCGCGCAGGCTGACGACAAGCAGCGCCGCATGCTGAAGGAAGAAGTCGACGAAGAAGATGTGGCGCGGATTGTGTCCAAGTGGACCGGGATTCCGGTATCGAAGATGCTGGAAGGCGAGGTGCGCAAGCTGGTCAGCATGGAAGAGCGGCTGCGGCAGCGCGTCATCGGCCAGGACGAGGCGCTGGAGCGCGTGGCCAATGCGGTGCGGCGTTCGCGCGCCGGGTTGAGCGATCCCAAAAAGCCGATCGGGTCGTTCATTTTCCTGGGTCCGACGGGCGTGGGCAAGACCGAACTGGCGCGTGCGCTGGCGGAGTTTCTCTTCGACGACGAACACGCCATGATCCGTATCGACATGTCAGAGTATATGGAGAAGCATGCGGTAGCGCGCTTGATTGGCGCGCCTCCGGGATATGTGGGCTACGATGAGGGCGGGCAGCTGACGGAAGCCGTCCGGCGCCGGCCGTACAGCGTGATTCTGTTCGACGAGATCGAGAAGGCGCATCCTGATGTGTTCAACATCCTGCTGCAAATTCTCGATGACGGGCGATTGACCGATTCGCGCGGCCGGACCGTGGATTTCAAAAACACGGTCATCATCATGACGTCGAACATCGGCGCAAGCTACCTGCAGGCGGAGGGCGTGAGTTCGCCAGAGGCATTTGCCGAAGCGAGCCAGCACGTGATGGAGGCGCTGCGCCAGCATTTCCGCCCGGAATTCCTGAACCGCGTGGACGACATGATCGTATTCAGCCCGCTGGGCGAGGAGCAGTTGACGCGCATTATCGAGCTGCGGCTCGACGATCTGCGGAAGCTGCTGGCCGAGCGCAAGATCACCATCGAGCTTACGCCGCAGGCGAAAGAGCTGCTGTTCATCGAAGGCTACGATCGCGCGTACGGCGCGCGGCCTTTGAAGCGGGCGATCCAGCGGCTGATTCAGGACCCGCTGGCGCTGAAGATCCTGGAAGGCGAGGTGCTGCATGGCGATCACGTGGTTGTGGATGCTGACATCTCGCGGCGGCAGATGAGCTTTCAGGTGAGCGGGCGCGCTGCGCCCGACCAGGTGAGCGGACGCACTACCGCGCCACAGCCGGCAAAGGCAAAACGCTAATTGCGGATCTTCGCTGCACGAGGGCCGCGAGTCACGGAGAAGCATTGAAGTTGAATGCAGATATAAGTGACTGGCGGCCCTTTTCTTTTCCAAAGGCGCGCGCCGCAACCGGACGCGGCTGCCAACCCCGTGCGAACGACGCACGTCTCACCATGTAAGGGAGGTAGGAATGGCAGCACGGAAGAAGTCGCGAGGCCGCAAGTACAGCAAGAAGGCCGGCCAGGAAGTAAGGACTGAGATGCATCACATGCGCTCAGGCAAGCACTCAAAGAAACATCCGATCAAGAGCCGCAAGCAGGCGATCGCCATCGGGCTATCCAAGGCGCGGAAGAAAGGCGCCAAGGTTCCGCGGAAGAAGGCGGCCTAAGATCGATTTCAAAATTGAACGCGGAGAATTTCCGCAGAGTTGAAGGAGTGAACGGAGTCCGTCTCACTCCTTGGTTTTTTTGGCTTCAGATTTCTTAGACTTGGCTTCGTGGCTCTTCTCTTTGTCCGTGGCGGCGTGCTTTTCTTCCTTTTTCTCACCACTGCTGTCACCGCCTGGCTTCTTGCCGGCATAATCCGTGACATACCAACCACTGCCTTTGAATTGCACGGCGGGAGCGTGCAGAAGCTGCTCGACCGGGCCGCCGCATTCAGGACATTTCCTGAGCGGAGGATCAGAAAACTTCCGGATCTTCTCAAACCGGTGTTTGCACTTCTTGCACTGATATTCGTAGAGCGGCACGCGAGAAATCCTCAAAAATATGGTGTTTCTGCAGTGATTCTAGCAGACGGGCTGAAATGGAAAGCCGGCGGACGCGAGCCGCCGGCTGCAGAAGCACGAGTGGATTGTCTAGGCTGCCCGGGCCTCCACGTTGATGTGGTTGGAGAGCTGGCTGAGTTTTACATCAGTGTCTTTCTCTTCCTGTAGCGTCTGTTCCAGCAGCTGCGCCCATTCCGTGCGGCCGAGAAGCTGCGCGTAGGTGCGGACGGTGCCGTATCCGGCGATCTCATAGTGTTCCACGCGCTGTGCGCCGGAGATCAAGCCCGCGTCCAGCACCTCGGGCTCGGCGTCAGTTTTGATGAGGTCTTTGTTGTCCTTGATGATGCCCTGCATGCCTTTGCAGGTCTTGTCGTCACGGTCTACGTCATCGCCAAGCTGGTCAAAAATGCGGTCGAGCCGGGCGATGTGCTGCCGGGTCTGCTCCAGGTGGTTGGTAAAGCCGGCTTTCAGGTCCGGAGAAGAGGTTTTCTCGATCATCTTAGGCAGTGCTTCGATGATTTGATTTTCGGCTGAGTAAAGGTCCTGTAGTTCCTCGATAAAAAGTTCACGCAGGGATTCCAACTTCATTGGTTTGCAGTCTCCTTTCGTTGTGTGATGCGAAGGGAAGTTAGGCTGATGGATCGAATCGGGAGTGGCGCCTCGATTACACTTGCACCATGGCAGAGCAGCGGAACAGCGGCACACTTTACGTGGTGGCCACGCCGATAGGCAATCTGGAGGACATGACGTATCGCGCGGTGCGCGTATTGCGGGAAGCCGACCTGATCGCGTGCGAAGACACGCGCCACACAGCCAAGCTGCTGGCGCATTACGGGATCGAGAAGCCGACGGTCAGCTATCACGAGCACAATGAGGCGGCGCGGGCAGAAGAGCTGGTGGATAAGTTGGAGCAGGGATTGAGCGTGGCGCAGGTTTCCGATGCCGGTATGCCGGGGATTTCCGATCCGGGATATCGCGTGATCCGGCTGGCGATTGAGCGAGGGATCCGGGTAGTGCCCGTGCCGGGAGCGTCGGCGGTGATTGCGGCGCTGGCGGCCAGCGGGCTGCCGACGGACAGTTTTAAGTTCTCAGGTTTTTTGCCGGCGCGATCAGGCGAGCGGCGGACGATGCTGGAGTCGCTGCGTGAGGCGCAGCAGACGACGGTAGTGTATGAGGCGCCGCATCGAGTGGTGGAAGCACTGCGGGATCTCGTCGAGATATTGGGGGCGGAGCGACCGGTGGTGCTGGCACGCGAGCTGACCAAGGTGCATGAGGAGTTTGTTCGGGGCAGCGCGGCGGAGGTGCTCTCCGCGTTGCAGCAGCGGGAAGTGAAAGGCGAGATTACGCTGTTGATTGGGAAGGGCGAGGGCGCGGCTGAGCCAGCAAAGAAAGATATTGCAGCGCGTTTGCAGGAGATCATGTGCGAGCAGAAGCTGGATGAGAACGCCGCGCTGAAAGTGCTGGCGAAGGAGCAGGGCATTTCGAAGAGCGAAGCGTACAGGGAGTTGCAGCGGGTGAGACGGAAGAAATAATTTGCCGCAGATCTTCGCAGATGAACGCAGATGAAGGTCCCTCACCCCTACTCGCGCGCTGGTGACTGCGCGCGCTCGCTGACGGGGTTCGGGATGACGAACTTTTGGATGAAGCGTTAATCATTCTGCGGCAGAGGTATGGTCGTGGACGATGCGCCAGCCTTCGGGCGCCATGCGTTTGAAAATCAGGGTAAAGAGGCCGTGAGGTTTTTTGCCATCGGACATGGTGAGCTGCCAGCGGCCGGTCACCACGGCAGAGCGCCGGCTCAGCAGATCGATATTGAGGTCCTGAAATTCCAGCTTGCCCATTTCCTTGCCTTCAGCCTGGTAGCGCTGGCGATAGCGGGCCAGCGTGGGCTCCCAGCCCCTGGTGACGGTATCACCGGAGAAGAAGGTCAGATCGGGCGATTGCCAATATCCCTGCATAAAGGCCTCCAGTTTGCCGTGGTTCCAGGCTTCAACCTGCGAAACCAGCAGGTGCTTGATGCCCTCTTCGAGCTCGGCACGGACGTCTTCCAGAGATTCCTGCTGCGCGGCATTGGCGGGCGTCGAGCTTTTTTGCTGAGACTCGGGTTTGAATGCAGTGAGCAAAAGCGGGGCCAGCAACAAGGCAATCAGGGATGTGCGCATGGTGGCATTGTAAGGGGTTCCTAAGAGAACTTTTAGGGTTTTCGCTGCATTCTGACAAGGAAACTAAAGTCACATGACCGGTGCTTCGATACATTGACCCTGAGTAACAGAGTGGGTTATTTTCGACTGACTTGGAGTGTGTAACCTCCAGAAGAGTGCCGATAGAGTTTGTCGTCTCTCCCCCAAGACACAGCAAGGGCGCCACAGAGTCAGAAAACTAAGCCCTCATGATGTCGATTCAGACGGTTGGCAGATACGAAATCACCGGCGAGCTCGGACGCGGAGCCATGGGCGTGGTGTACAAGGCCATGGACCCGACGATCGGCCGCACAGTCGCGCTCAAAACCATGCGGCTCGACGTTCACGGCCTGGACGCGCAGGAGATGGTGCGCCGTTTCCAGAATGAAGCGCGCGCAGCCGGCGTCCTGAACCATCCCAACATCGTCACCATTTACGACGCAGGCGAGCAGGACGGAATCTTCTATATCGCCATGGAGTTCATTGAGGGCACGACCCTGCATGAACTGCTGGCGGAACAGCGCGTACTGCCCACGGAAGAGGTGGTCGGGATCACGCGGCAGATCTGCCGCGGCCTGGATTACGCGCATTCCAATGGGATCATTCATCGTGACGTAAAGCCGGCCAACATCATGATCACCGCGAACGGCACGGTAAAGATCATGGATTTCGGCATTGCCAAGTCCGGGGGACAGGTGACCAACACCGGGCAGGTGCTGGGAACGCCGAATTACATGGCGCCGGAGCAGGTGAAGGGACGTCCGCTGGATGGACGTTCGGACCTGTTCAGCCTGGGCGTCATCCTGTACGAGATGTTGACCGGCGAGAAGCCTTTCGTCGGCCAGAACGTCACGACGATTATTTACAAGATTGTCAATGAAAACCCGATCACGCCACGCGATCTGGACGTAACTGTACATCCCGGTCTGAGCGCGATTGTCACCAAGGCACTGGCCAAAGCGCCTGATGATCGTTACCAGACTGGCGCGGACCTGGTCCGCGATCTGGAAAACTACAAACTGGCCGGTCCGGTACGCAGCGGCTCGACCACTGCGATTGGACCTGCGCCGGCGCAACCGGAGAAAACGGTTGTGCTTCCGGTGCGAGTGGTCGGAGGCAATGCTGTCAGGGCCGCGGCTGCGGCGCCTGCGCCGGCAAGAAAGCCTGTGCCTGTCAGCTGGCCGACTACGGTCGTATTCTTCAAGCGGCACCGCATGCTGCTGGCGGCGATCGCGGCCATTGTCATACTGGGGTCGGCCATGGGCGGCTATGCCTACCATCGCACGCAGGTGAAGATGCGGCAGCTTTCGGAACAGACCAAGGCCAAAGAGGCTGAGCGCCTGACCGAGCAGCAGCAACCGGTGGCGATTGCTGTGCCCGTGCCCACTCCACAACCGGACCAGCCGAAAGAGACGATTGCGCGCGATACAACAGTGAAATTCTTCCCGGCGCGAAAGAACGCGCAGCCGGGGCCGCAGAGGCTGCCGACGCCGATCAAAGCCACCAGTTCGCCGAACAAGGTTTACGTCCAGCAGAGCGAGTTGAAGCTGGTGTCAAAACCCGAGGGCGCCAAGGTGGAGATCGACGGCTGGAGCGAGCCCAACTGGGTGACGCCGTTTAACGCCTCACATCTGGCGGCGGGAAACCACATGATCGTCTTCACCAAGCCCGGCTACCTGCCGCTCTCGCGGCTGGTGGAATCGGTAACGGGCAAGAGCGTGGACGTGACGGCCGAGCTGACGCCTGCGGTCTCAACGCTGGTTGTGACCAGCAACCCGCAGGGAGCAAGCGTCTGGATTGACGGCAAAGACAGCGGGATGGTCACGCCGGCGCAGATCACGGTGGAAAAAGGGCCGCATCGCGTGACGGTGAAGAAGGCCGGGTTCAAAGATACCTCGGCCGATGAGATACTGGCGGAAGGGCAGACCGCGAGCTTTTCTCCGGTGCTGCTGAGCGTGAGCCCGCAAACGGAAGACGGCAAGACCCCGAATCCGCTACTGCGATTCTTTGGCGCCGATACGATTCCCGAGGGGAAAGGGCTGGTGCACATCCGCACTGACCCGGAGGGCGCGACGATTGTGGTGGACGGCAAGGTAGCGCCGAAGAAGACCAATGCGCGCTGGCCGGCGGACCCGGGCGTCTACAGTATTCAACTGCAGATGGCCGGGTACAAGACGATTCATCGCAACGTGAAGGTGCAGAGGGGCAAGACGGTGAACGTCGACGAGATCCTGGAAAAACAATGAGTTCCTGAGCGCCCGCTTTTCAGGAGCTATTGAGCAGTTGACGAAGAAACCACAAGGTCCCTCGGTCCTACTCGCCCGCTTGAGCAAGCGCGGGCTCGCTTACGGACCCTGGGGATGACGATTCGTTAAGGATAGTATCAGCATCCAATGCCTTAAAATCACTCTATGGCTCGGCTGATCATTTCGTCTCCCGACGGAAAGAACGGGATCCTGGAGCTGACTAAGCCGCTTACGACCATTGGGCGAGGCAATGCGAATGACCTTGTCCTGAACGACGCCGGCATCAGCCGTTTCCACGCAGTCATCAAGCTCAAAGACAGTTCAGTGCTGATCGCCGACCGGGGCAGCACCAACGGGGTCATTCTGAATGACCGGAAAATCACCCAGGAATCTGAACTCAAGAACGGTGACGTGGCGACGATTGGCCGCTACACCTTGCGCCTGGAACAGGTAGACGAAAAAGAGCTACAGGTGCGGCGCGGCCAATGGCCTTCCACGCTGAACCAGATCATGCAGGGCCGCCCTGAGCGGCCGCTGGCGCGGGCGATAGAGCCCTCACCTTCAAGCAGCGCGATGACCGATCTGGCCAGCCGGGTCAAGAAGCTGGAGCGGGAGAATTATCTGCTGACGGTCTTGTATGAGGCGGGAAAGGCGCTGAATTCCAAGCTGGCCGTCGAGCACATCTGCGAGCAGATGGTTTCCCTCGCCTGCCTGATTGAGGGCGTGGAGCGCGGCTTCGTGATGTTGTTTGACGAGTCGGGCGAGGTAGTGCAGCAGAGCGAAGTGCGGTATCGCGATCCCGGCAGGGCTGAGAAGAGGCCGGTTGCGCCATCACGCGCAAAAACGGCGCGCTCTGCCACCCCAGATCGCGCACAACCCCCGCGATCCGGGAGCCCTGGCGCCGGGGAGCCCGGTCCACAGATCATTCTGAGCAAGAGCGTGCTGGAGCTGATCAGAAAGGAGAAGCAGCCGATCCTGATCGAGGACGTGAGGGCCGACGAACGCTTCAGCGGCAGCGAGAGCCTGAAGATCTCCGGCCTGCGCTCAGCGATGTGTGCGCCGTTGCTGGGGAAAGACCGGCTGTTCGGGATTTTATACGTGGACAACCTGGAGAAGGCATCGGCGTTTACACAGGAAGAGCTGAATGTGTTTGCGCTGGTGGCCGCGCAGGCGGGCGCGGCGATCGATAATGCGGCCGCTCATGAAAAGATTGCCGAACAGTCATTGCAAAGATCGGCGCTGGAGCGTTTCTTGTCACCGGAAGTCGCGGAGATGGTGGTGGCCAATCCAGACATACGGCTGGGCGGCGTCAACCAGGAGGTCACGGTGATGTTTGCCGATATTCGCGACTTCACCCCGATGAGCGAGAACCTGGAGCCGGCTCGGTTGGTGGAGATCCTGAATGAGTATTTCACCCGGGTGACGGACGTGATTTTCGATAACAGCGGCATGCTGGACAAATACATTGGCGATGCGGTGATGGCAGTGTTTGGGGCGCCGATCTCGAAGGGAAACGACGCGAAAAACGCGGTGAACGCGGCCATCCAGGTGGAGCAACTGCTGGTGGAGTTGAACCGCGATGCGGCGGCGCGAGGCTGGCCTGAACTGCGGGTAGGAATCGGGATCAATACCGGGACCGCAGTGGCGGGCAATATTGGGTCGCCCAAGCGCCTGGACTACACCGTGGTGGGAGACACGGTAAACACCGCCCAGAGGCTGATGGCCAACGCCACGGGCGGGCAGGTCCTGATTTCAGAGTCAACGGCGAACAAACTGGGCCGGAGTTTCGACCTGGAGCGGCTTCCGGAATTGAAGGTGAAGGGCCGCAGCGAAGCCGTGCCGGTCTTCAGCGTGAATTGGTCAGCCAAGCCGGCGCCGGCCGCCAGTGCCGCAAAGAAAAGGCGCCCCGCGCGAGGCGCCACATCATCGCGAAAATCCTCTACTTAGGCGGAGGCGTGGTGCTGCCGCTGCCTTTCTTGCTCTTGGCCTTGGGTTCAGTGGCGCCGCCTTTATCAGTGCAGGAATCGCGGTGGGCGATGATCTTGTCCTGAATCTGGTCGTAGGTACCTTTGGGAACGATATTCTTGGTTAAAAGGTCGCGTTTGGAGTGGTAACAGCGGCCGTCAATGATCTTCTGGCTGTAGGCGTCGCCGATGCCAGGAAGAGCGCTCAGCTGGTCTTTGGTTGCGGAATTGATGTCGACCAGATCAGACTTCTTGGTTTTTTTCTCGGCAGCTGGTTTATCTGTGGCCTTTTTCTGGGGTGCGCTGCTGGCGGCATGAACGTACGTCATGCCCGTAAACAACGCAAAGGCAAGCAGGACGGCAAGGAACGACATGGTCTTCCGGATCATCGTAAGAATCTCCTTCTAAACTAGAGATAGGACTACTACCGTAAAGTTTGCGGGACGAATTCTATTAGTTTTGAAAGCAGATTGTCAAAAAATATTGAATTAGGAGCAGTGCTCATGAAGGGATGGCTTCGCGAATCCGGGATTCAATGGAAGCTTCCTGCGAGGCTGAGGCGCTATCAGGCGTGCTTGCGTCCAGTGTCAGTCTTTTCTTCCCAGGCGCGCTGCGGACGCTGAGCTTCAGGAAGGTCGCGATCCTTGACCCGGTCATAGACGTAGCGGTCGCTCACCGAGCCCAGAGACTGGTTATAGAGGCTGGTTTCACCGCTGGCTTCACGCAGCTCTTCGCTGAACTGATGAAGATCCTTGAGGTGGTCGGCCGTGGCGGGGACCTCAGTCTTGGTGGTCTTGAGGAATTTCTGATAGCCCTTGTCGATGAGGCGGGATATTTCGCTGCCAATGAGGATGCCCGGCTTGGCGAAGAGGTGCACGCCGCCGTCCTGCGCTTTTTCAATCGCGGCGGAACTCGAGTACTTCTTGACGAACACGCGGTTCTGCGTACCGGGAGCTTCCAGTATCTCGAAGCCGTGGTCGCGAAGCCAAGTCACCGCGTCTTCATAAGTGCGCTTCTCAGTTTTCTTTGTCATTACCCCACCTGACGCCGTTCGATTCCCAGCACAGACGTGCTGTTGCCCTCAAGGAAGCAGGGCGAGCCGATAATGTCGCACATTGAGTGTAACTCAGGCAACATTACTGTTGTGCAGAGAGTTAACCAGACCTATCGGGTGATTTGGTGATCGGGAGATCTGAAGTCGGAACCATCGGAAAAGCAGATCCTTCGCGCCAAGAACGCGCTCCCACCCCGCCACACGCAAAAACCGCGCGTGCGTCGGGGGCCCCGGCGCTCAGGATTTCGGCAGAAGGCTCCCGCTCTCCCGCTTTCGCGGGATCACTCACGCCTTCTAAACACCTCAAAACCGGCGCCTATTCTCCCCCGAGATTTTCGGCGCCGGTTTCTAGAGTTCTCCCTTGCGGGGAGAACAGGCCGCTCATCTGCTTTTCGGCCAACTTGCTTCGCAGAACACAGGAGGCGACCAATTCCGCCAGATGAAAAGCGGCTGCATCCCGGTCCCGGGCGAAAATTCAATGCAAATAAAGAAGATGCCTGTGGCAGGGACAGGCGGTCAATGACAAAGCCGGACAAGTATTTACTTAGTCGATAACAAATAAGGTGGCATGAGGCGGGCAAAAGCTGATGTATACTGTGCCGAACTGAATTCCGCCCCATTCGCGCCTGAAGCGCGGCGATGGGGCCGGTAGTCGTAGGTTTTTATTATTGGTAAGACCTGCGTCGGAGAAGGCTGTGGGGGCGGCTTGTTCGTTGGGGGATTCGAGAATTCATAATTTTTTACCTTGACCAGCTGCAGCCCCGGTTGGGAGGTCCTATGACGGGCCTGTGGATTATACGTGGCATTTTTATTTGTGTAGTTATTCTTACGTGCTACACGCTGCAGCCGTTTGGGCTGGCCAAATATCCTGCCTGGGTTGCGATCGCCACCGGTCTGGGGATCGGCGCGGTGGTGGTGGTATTCGAAGACCGGCTGCGATTGATCAGCCTGAAACGGTTGATCGGCGCGGTGATCGGCAGCATTCTGGGAATTCTGGGCGCTTACCTCTTTAGCGTCGTCATCAAGAATTCAATCACACACTCGGAATCGCAGCGCTTCCTGATGCTGATGGTCATGCTCCTGATGTCGTACGTGGGGCTGATTGTGGGCGCCAACAAGGGCGACCTGCTGAACCTGGCGGCACTGGGCGGGATTTTTGGCGCGGAGAAGCAGGGACGGAAAAGCTTCAAAATCCTCGACACCAGCGTGATCATCGACGGCCGCATCGCCGACATTGCCGACACCGGCTTCCTGGACGGCGTGGTGGTGATCCCGCAGTTTGTACTGCGCGAACTGCAACTGGTGGCCGATTCCGCCGATTCGCTCAAGCGCAATCGCGGACGGCGCGGGCTGGACATCCTGCAACGCATCCAGAAAATCGTGAATGTGACGGTGCAGATTGTGGAAGACGATTTTCCCACGGTCCGCGAGGTGGACCTGAAGCTGATTGAGCTGGCCAAGGTGTACGAAGCCAAGATCATTACCAACGACTTCAACCTGAACAAAGTGGCGCAGCTTCAGGGTGTGGAGGTCCTGAACATCAACGAGCTGGCAAACGCGCTCAAGCCCATTGTGTTGCCGGGCGAGACCATGCGCGTCTTCATCCTGAAGGAAGGCAAGGAATACAACCAGGGCGTGGCCTATCTGGATGATGGAACGATGGTGGTGGTGGACAACGCGCGCAAGCTGATCGGGAAAAATGTGGATATCGCGGTGACCTCGGTGCTGCAAACCACGGCGGGAAAGATGATCTTCGGCAAGTTCGATGAGCGGGCGCGGCCAGGAGAGCGGATTGAAGCCAAGTCAGAAAGCGCCAAGGCGGAGATGCGCAAAGCACAGCCAATTGTTGTGGAGTCAGCAGGGCACTCGCAAAGCGAGTAGTTAGTGGTTAGTATTTAGCTTTACCCGGAAGCGTAATCCAACGGCTTCCATTCGCGCGCCAGTTAAAACTGCATTCTGACGATGCAGCACGAAAGTGGCAACGCTCGACTGTCTGCAATTACCCTACATCATTCACGAGCCGCTCGACGTCCGGAAGGACAAGTACCACTACTGAGTACTCAATCCCGTTTTGCTCGCATACAATAAGAAGCAACTTAGCACCTGCTTGAGATCAAGGTCAGGGCTTGATTTCGGGGAGGTCCTACTACATGCTCACGAGCACCAAGCTGCGCTGGCTTGCCATCCCATTGCTGGTCTTCGCCTGTACCCACGCGCATGCAGCGCCATGGCAGACGGCTTCATCCCCAAGTGGGCAATTGCAGGTGACGGTCACCGACCAGAATGGACAGCCGCTCGGGCTGGTGTTTGTGATTGTGCAACAGAACGACAAGACCGTGGCGCAGGAGCGGACCACGCCTACAGGAACCGCCACGCTCCGTCAACTGGCGCCGGGAACATACAAACTGCTGCTGGAGAAGCAGGGCTTTTACACGGCCTCAGTGGCGGAGCTGGTGATTGTGGCGGGACAGACAGCGCCAGTGGAGGTGCGACTGGAGGCGGTCCGCGAGTACAAAGAAGAGATCGAGGTCACGACGCAGCCTTCGCCGGTTGATCCGGAGGAAAGCTCCAACGCAGAGGCAATCACAGCCGCCGACGTTTCCAACATTCCCTATCCCACCACGCGAGATTATCGCAACGTGCTGCCGTATATTCCCGGAGTAGTTGGAGATCGCGGCGGTCAGATCCACATTGCCGGCGCCAGCACGCAGGAGATCCAGGATTATCTTGATGGCTTTGAAGTAAGCCAGCCGGCCACGGGAGCGCTCAGCCTGCGGGTGAATCCGGATTCACTGCGCAAGATCGAGGTGCGCAGCAGCCGTTATTCGGCGCTGTACGGGAAGGGGTCAGGCGGGCTGGTGGACTTGCAGGTACAGGACGGCGATAACCGCTTCCGCGTGAATGCGACCGACTTCATTCCCACAGTGCAAAACGTGAAAGGACTGCAGATCAACAACTGGACGCCGCGCGCGTATTTTTCCGGCCCGCTTCAGCGCGACAAGATCTGGTTCGATCTCTCCCACGAGGGGGAAACGGACTACAACGTAATCAAACAGCTGCCGGACGGGGCGGACACAAACCGCGTATGGAGGACCGACGACCTGGCCCGGGTGCGCATGAACCTGACTCCGGGCAACGTGGTGACCGCCAATGCGCTGCTCAACATGCAGGACTCGCGCAACGGCGGGATTTCGCCGTTTGACCCGGTTTCAGTTTCCACCAACAGTCACAACTATCTCTATCTGCTCGGACTGAAAGACCAGATCACGATTGCCAGGGACACCCTGTTGGAGTTTGGGGCGGCGTTTCATCGCAATAAGGGCTCGTCACTGCCGCAGGGCAATCTGCCTTATGTGCTGGCGCCGACGGGACGCTCGGGAAATTACTTCATCAACAATGAAAACGCCTCAACGCGCACACAAGGGTACGCCAACCTGTTCCTGCGGCCGTGGAAGTGGATGGGCACGCACCAGTTCACGGTGGGCGGGCGCGAAGACCGGGTGCTCTACCGCGCGCACATCAATCGCGGGACGGTGCAGTTTGTGGACGGCAACAGCGGCCTGCTGCGGGAACTCAGCTTTGCCAATACACCGGGATTCAGCCTGAGCACGCTGGAGACGAGCGCGTACGTACAGGACCGCTGGATGCCGGTGGAGCGCGTGATCATTGAGCCGGGCGCGCGCTGGGACCGCGACAGCTTTCTTGGCCGGGACCTGTTTTCGCCGCGCATTGCCGGAACGGTGCTGGTCCATCAGGAAAGCGAAACCAAGTTCAGCTCGGGGATCGGGATTTACTACGACCGCAGCAATCTGGCGCTGGCCAGCAACGCCTCGCAGGGCGAGCGGATGGACCAGTTCTTTTCTCCGGCGATGGTCGCGCAGCCGGTGGAGTTCGCCGTGGATCCGCGCCTGCTGGCGATGCCGCGCTACGTGAACTGGAGCGCGGCGCTGGAGCGGCGCATGCCGTGGCGGGTCTATGCGCGCCTGGAATTTCTGAGCCGGCACGGCGAGCATGGCTGGGCGTTTGAGCCGCAGT
This sequence comes from Candidatus Angelobacter sp., assembly GCA_035717005.1. GTDB lineage: Bacteria > Acidobacteriota > Terriglobia > Terriglobales > Acidobacteriaceae > Angelobacter. The sequence goes on along the minus strand of DASTJB010000032.1, from coordinate 8,633 downwards.
CGCCGACGGAATTCCGATTGCAAAGCCATAAGAGAGACCGCTATGACGCCGCGCAGATTACCCTGCGCAAGGACCTGAAGCGCGGATATCCGGCGTTGATTTCCTATACGCGCTCGCGCGCCAGCTCGAACCAGACGGTGGACTTTGCCATCGACGCGCTGCTGGTGGGGCAGCAGGTGGGAGGCGCGCTGCCGTGGGACGCGCCGAACCAGCTGACGGCGTGGGGAAGCTATCCCCTGCCATGGAAATTCAAGAAGTTCGATCTACAGGCGTCCACGATCTGGCGGTCCGGCTTCAGCTTTGTGACCATCGACCAGTTTGGCGAGATCGTTTCCGGGCCGGGGCAGTTCCGTTTCCCGGACTTCTTCACTCTGAACATGGCAGTGGAGAGGAAATTTGTTTTTCATGGCTATCGCTGGGCGCTGCGCGCGGGCATGGACGACCTTACCGATCGAACGAACCCCAACGTGGTGGACAACAACGTCAACTCGCCATCGTTTCTCACGTTTTTCGGAACCAACCACCGGACGTTCAATGGCCGGATCAGATTTCTGGGGAAAAAGTGAAGAAGCAGTACTTAGTATTTAGTACTTAGTATTTGGCTGTAAGATCGTGATTTTATGGTGCCCCTGAAGTTGCTTCTATGGAACGGCGCTGAATTCTGTGTCGGCTTTGCTGTTCAATTCCAGCTTTTTACAGGGGCTGAAGCCCAATATCTCTATCCTCCTAACGCGGCCCTAAAGGGCCGCTCTTCCACGGATCGGGAAAAAGCTACGATCTGAACCGAAACTTTGGAATGCGATACTAGCCAAATACCAAATACTAAGTACCCAATACTGGTTCAGGTGTCGCCTCTATCAGCGTCCGCGTGTACTCGTGTTGCGGGCTGGAGGTGATCTGCTCGGAGGGGCCGAGCTCGACGATCTGGCCGGCGCGCATGACGGCGATGCGGTCACACAGGTAGCGCACGACCGGCATGGAGTGAGAGATGAAGAGGTAGGTGAGGCCGAAATCGCGCTGAAGTTTTTTGAGCAGGTTGACGATCTGCGCGCCGACGCTGACGTCGAGTGCAGAGACGGGCTCGTCGCAGACAACGAATTTGGGCCGCAGAATCAGCGCGCGAGCGATGCCGATCCGCTGGCGCTGTCCACCGGAGAATTCGTGAGGGTAGCGGCGGAGGGCGGACTCGTCGAGGCCGACGGCGTTCATGACCTCAGCGGCGCTGCGGTGAAGCTCGGTTTTGGCAGGGCGGTTTCCGTTCGCATGAATGAGGAGCGGCTCGGTGACGATCTCTTGAATACGCATGCGCGGGTTGAGCGAGGCGAAGGGGTCCTGGAAGATGATCTGCATATCACGGCGGAGGCGGCGGAGTTCACTGCCGGACGCTGTCAGTACGTTTTGTGCGTTGAAGGTGATGCTGCCGGAGGTGGGCTCGATGAGGCGGAGAATCATCCGGCCAAGCGTGGTCTTGCCGCAGCCGGATTCTCCGACCAGGCCGAGCGTTTCGCCTTCTGCGATCGAGAGGGAGACGCCGTTTACGGCGCGAAGTTCGCGGGCCGGCTTGCCGAAGAGGCCCTGATCGGCGTCGTAGATCTTGACCAGGTCGCGAACAGAGAGCAGGGGCATGGGGTTAATATACAAAGTCTCGTTAGGCAGATGGTGAATTTGCAAAAGCCCTGAGGTGGGCACCGCGAACCCGGCTTCTAGCATGTCTGCCCAAAGTGTCTTCGAAGTAACTTACCAAAGGTTGAACCCGGGCATTATTGCGGGACATAAAAAGTAATGCAACCGTCGGCGATTCATACGAACACCAGGAGAATTGACCTACGCGAGAGCGTATTGCAGAGACGACGTTGTCGATACGAGCATCACACTTCTGCGCCCGAATATGCTGGTAGACGATAAGTAGGCGACCAGCACTCCGATCAAGTTGCTGGCCAATTTCATAGGGCATAACGTATTGGGTGTTTAGGGTGCTGGTAGAAACGCCAGTATCCGGATCAAGAAATCAATCTCCCATGTGCGTAATTTCAGTGAAGTAATCCTTTCGATTTCGCAAAGTCATCTTGTGTCGGAGAACCTGCGTATTATGAACCCGAAGCAGCCGCGCATAGATCAAGAAGTCTGCTGGCGCCCACATATCCGAATCCGTGCTCATGGGATCGACTGCAAAATCCATGAGCAAACGAGCAGTTTGGAGAGATTCAAAAATTGCGCCCTTCCAATGATCCAAGGCGTCGCCAAGGTACTTAAGATTCATGGTGGCCTCACCCTCTAGCGGGAAATTATATGAATTCTTGGGGCGCTCCGCTCTGCTGCGCGCCGGCCTGCGGCAGCGAGGAAGGAGTCTTTTATTCCGCTTACCCGGCACTTGCCCTCGCTCTCCCGCTGCGCGGCTCGCTGCGGGACCGTGCCGGGCTACTCTCGGTCGTCCCTGGCGGGACTGATGCATCGATAGGCAGCGGCCCTCGATCACGTCCGGCCAGAGAACTCAGTTCGCGAGCGGTGGGCAGATGCAAATGGTTTACCTCCGGCAGCAGCAGGAGCAGATCCCTCGCCTGCGCACCACAGGCAGTTGTAGAGACGGGATTTGCGCACGTGCTCCGTCTCGGGATGGCGGCGCAGTATGTGTGGCATCTGGACATGTACTCGGTGCATGCAGAGGGTCCCCTTCGGCAAGCTCAGGGCTTCGCGGCATAAAATGCCGCTCAGGCAGAGAACGCAGATTCCTAGGCAGATCGGCCGGTTGTACATGAACCACGCGCAGGCAGAGGGCCGTGAAAGACATGTACTGCGCGGGTGAACTACTTCGCGAGTGACAGCTGCGCAGCCTCGGGTTATGATCAGGAACGGAACGCAACGGAGGAAGTTTCCGTTGCGTTTTTGTGCGTTAGAAGCTTGCCAGCTACTAGCTGCTAGCCAAGAGCGCGGACCGGAGGTCAAGTTGGCTGGATATCGTTCAACCCTACCGATCAGGTGGGATGGCATGGGATACCCAGGGAGGGGGTGGGATCGCCGTGATCGCCGAAATCGCGCGTAATCGCCGTAATCGGAAAACAGAATGCTCGCAAGTCCGCGCCAAACTGGGATGACCTGGGATGATATGGGATACCCAGGGAGGGGGTGGGCTTGGGATCGGATCATCGGGTCATCGGGTCATCGGACCATCGGACCATCGGAAAACCTTACATCCGCGGGACTCGCTGGGATGGGGCTGGGATGACGCTATGTAAGTCCTTTGGAATGCTAGTTGGGGTACTGGGGGAGGGGTGGGTCGATGATGCTCCGTCGGTTTTGGGATGATAGAAGAAAGGGTTTGCTATCGCGGGCGTTCCGGTTAACAATGCTGGCCCAAGATCCCCAATCGAGCCCCCTTAAAAAAAGGAAAGGTAAGGAAACAAATGATGAGCAGCAGCAACAAAAGGGTTCGCTTCTTAGCTTCGAGTGTTTTGCACAGCAGAATTGCCATCTGGCTGATGGCGGGAGCAATGTTGGCGGGTTTGGTAGCGGTCAGTGCCGCGCCGGGATGGGCGCAGGAGCCGGCGCCGTCGCAACAGCAGGGCCCCAAGATCAACTGGCAGGATGGCCCGACGACGGCGAAACTGGGCGACATTGCCGAGATCACGATCCCGGAAGGGTATCGTTTTACCGACAAGGCGGGGACGGAGAAGCTGCTGCAGGTGACGCAGAACATTCCCAACGGGCGCGAACTGGGGGCGATTGTAGCGGCGGACAGCGACTGGTTCATGATCTTTGATTTCGAGGACACCGGCTATATCAAGGACGACGAAGGCAGCAAACTGGACGCGGACGCGATCCTCAAGAACCTGAAGGAAGGTACGGAAGAGTCGAACGCGGAGCGGGCGAAGCACGGTTGGAAGCCGATTCATATTGCCGGGTGGGAGAGGCAGCCGTTTTATGATCCGCAAACGCACAACCTGACCTGGGCCACGCTGGTGCGGGACGAAAATCCGCAGGTGGAGGGGTCAGTGAACCATTCGATCCGCGTGCTGGGCCGGTACGGCACCATGCGCGTGGACCTGGTGGCCGGACCCGCCGAGTATGCCGGGCTGACCAGCAAGTTCAATGCGCTGATCTCCGGCTTCCACTACACGCAGGGCAATCGCTACAGCGAATTCACCAAAGGCGACAAAGTGGCTGAATACGGCTTGACGGCGCTGATCCTGGGCGGCGGAGCGGCGGTGGCGCTGAAGACCGGGCTGCTGGCCAAGTTCTGGAAGTTTATTGTGATGGGAATCGTGGCGATCGGCGCGGCGCTGAAGAAGCTTTTCCAGAAGATCTTCGGCAAAGAAGAACGGATTGAAGATCCGAACCAGCAGGCGGCGTCACAAGGGCAATGAGGGACCTGGTTGTACTAGTTGTTGTTGTTGTGCTGGTGTACCTGCTGCAATGCATTTGCTGGGCGCCGGCGCGGGCACAGGTTTTTGTGCTGGAAGCCGAAGGGCCGGGCCGGAGCCACCCCATCGCGCGCAACACCGGCGTGCGATGGGGACCCCGTAGAAAGCGCGGCTTTTTGTGGAGCGCTTTGAAGTTGAGCGGATACTGGGCCAACCCGCTGCCTCCGCTGCAGCCTTTAGTGGTCTCGGAGTGGCCGGAATTTGAGTTGTCGGCCGAGGCGCTGCGCGTTCAAGCAGAAGCCGAGCCAGCCCCGTGGGAGCAGGTGACGCTTACGCGCTTGAGCGGCAAGCTGCTGGTGAACGGCAGCAAGATCTTTCAGGGCGGCGCAGACCCGCTGAGGAGTTATGAGGAGCTGCTTCTGAGCGTGAAGCGCGCCAAAGTCAAAGACCGCCCGAAGCTGATTGCAGCGTGGCTGAAAAAGGTGACCGACGCGGAAGCTGCCAGGCTGCGGCTGGAGGCGTTCACCGGCCAAACCGGGTGGCTGGAGCTGGCGGCGAACCTGCAGTTCTTTCTGCTGTTCGCGATGACGCCGCTGGCGTTTTATCGCTTCGGCAGCAAGGCGCTGTGGCCGGTGCTGGGCGTGGTGCTGGCGACGTCAGTTGTGATCGCGTGGAAGTCAGGAAGCGTGCACAAGAAGTTTTTTCCGGCGGACGGCGAGGCGCGATTCAAGACGGTTTTTGGCGCGTTGCTCTCGCCCATCCATGCGATCCGAGCGCTGGATTCGCTGGCGCATCATCTGCTGGACGGCTTTCATCCGGTAGCAGTGGCCGGAGCGATTTGTTCGAAGGAGGAGTTCGAGGCGTTTGCCGGAGAGCAGCTCCGGGCGATGGCGTTCAGCCACGCGGGGAAGAACTGGTACTCGGGGCAGCTGCAGGCGGCATTGGAGAGCACGCTGCAGAAAAAAGGGCTCTCACCGCAGCAGGTGCTGGCAGCGCCGGAACGGGATGGAGGGTGCGTGCAGTATTGTCCGAGATGCCGGGCGCAGTACACGAAAGCGCGCGAAGATTGCGCCGATTGTGGTTTCGCGCCGCTCAAAGACTTTGGCGAGACTGCGGCTCAGGCGAAGCAGACGGTTGCAATCAGCCGTACATGAGATGGGTTTAAGAAAATGACGTTTGCGCCGGAGAAGATTTTGCGCCGTTTGGCGGTTTTGATTAATCTTAATAACCTCTCGCGGGACGCCTGAATTTGTACAACGACGAAAGGTGGAGAGATGAATATTTATAAAGATATTACGCAAACGATCGGGCGAACGCCGCTGGTCCAACTCAACAAGCTCACTCGGGGCGCCAAAGGTACGGTTGTGGCCAAGTTGGAAGGCTTCAATCCCTGCCACAGCGTGAAAGACCGCATTGGCGTGAGCATGATCGACGAGGCGGAGAAATCAGGCCGGATTACTCCGGGAAAGACAGTCCTGATCGAGCCGACAAGCGGCAACACCGGCATTGGCCTGGCCTTTGCCGCAGCAGCCAAAGGCTACAAGCTGATCCTGATAATGCCGGAGACAATGAGCCAGGAGCGCCGCGTGGTGCTGCTGGCCCTGGGCGCGGAGATTATTTTGACCCCCGGGCCGAAAGGCATGAAAGGCGCGATCGCCAAGGCCAATGAACTGCTGAAGAGCACCCCCAATGGAGTGATCCTGCAGCAGTTTGCCAATCCGGCGAACCCGAAGATCCATAGGGAAACGACCGGGCCTGAAATCTGGAACGACACGGACGGCAAGGTCGACATTCTGGTTTCCGGCGTGGGCACGGGCGGAACGCTGACCGGCGTAGGCGAGTACATCAAGCCGAAGAAGCCGGGCTTCAAGATTGTGGCGGTGGAGCCGGTGGATTCCGCGATTCTTTCCGGCGGCAAGCCGGGACCGCACAAGATCCAGGGGATCGGCGGAGGATTTGTGCCGGACGTGCTGCGCACCGACCTGATTAACGAGGTCATGACGGCGACGCTGGATGAGTCACTGGAGACGGCGCGGCGCATGGCGAAGGAAGAAGGCATTTTTATTGGGATTTCCGGCGGCGCGGCGGTGGCGCAGGCGATCAAGCTGGCGCATCGTGACGAAAATGCCGGGAAGCTGATTGTGGTGGTGGTGCCGGATTTCGGCGAGCGCTACCTCAGCACGCTGCTGTTTGAGCAGTTGAAGAATGAAGCCGCGAACCTGCCGACCGTGGAAGCGGACGTGGAGCAGTTCTTCATGATGAAGTCGGCGTAAGCTTGACCAAGAGACGGGAGCGAGGGGCAGGCCAGCCTCTCGCTTTCTTGCTTTTTGAGCTATTTGAAGGGGGCGGGCGAGAACTGAAATATGATCGTAGAAGAGAGTGAAAACTTGCTTTTGAGGGTTGGCAGGCTATGCACTTAACTGCGCTGCTCGGATTCATGGCCGGAACATTCACCACGCTTTCCTTTGTCCCGCAGGTGCACAAAGCCTGGCGCAGCAAACGCTGCCATGATCTCTCCTGGGGCATGCTGATCAGTTTTTCGCTGGGAGTGAGTTTGTGGCTGGCCTACGGCGTCCTGCTCCGGGCTGCGCCGATCATTGTGGCGAATACGGTAACGCTGGCGCTGCTGCTGGCGATCGGCTGGCTGAAGGTGAAGTACAGAAACGCAGAAAGGGGCGCCGCGAACAACATGGATCCGGCGGGAATTCGTTAAGACTGATTGTGAGCTTGTCAGAAATCATTTTGCTGTTCGGTGCGGCGTTGCTGGGTGGAGCGGTGAATTCAGTGGCCGGTGGAGGCGGATTCATTGCCTTTCCCGCTTTGCTGTTCACTGGCATGCCATCGATAAACGCCAACGCCACCAATACCGTTGCGTTGTGGCCAGGAACGCTGGCCTCAACCGGCGCTTACCGCAAAGCGCTGAGCGGCGATCTGCTGAAGCGCATTGTGCCGCTGATTGTGATCACCTTTCTGGGCAGTATCTTTGGCTCGGCGCTGCTGCTCAAAACCCGGCAATCCACCTTCGATCACATGGTGCCCTGGCTGCTTCTGGGTGCAACTGTGTTGTTCAGCTTCGGCGGAAAAATGACGGCGTGGATCAATCGTCATCACACCGAAGGCGGGCCTTCGCTGGGGCGAGTTGTGGGGATCACGTTGCTTCAGCTCTGCGTTGCCATCTACATCGGATACTTTGGTGCGGGTGTGGGTATCGTTATGCTGGCTCTACTGTCCATGATGGGCATGGACAACATTCACAGCATGAACGGCCTAAAAACGCTGCTGGCCACCTGCGGCAATGCTATGGCGGTCATCATCTTTATCTTTGCGCGTGCGGTGTTCTGGCCGCAGGCGCTGCTGATGGTGGTGGGCGCGGCTCTGGGAGGCTACGCCGGAGCGTGGTTCGCGCAGAAGATGGACCCGAGACACGTGCGTTACGTCGTGATCGCGATCGGCTACAGCATGACCTCGTATTTCTTCTGGCGGGTGTATCTGCACGGGAGGATGTGAGGCGCTCGGCACAAGTTATATGAAGATCAAAGAGTATGACCGGAAGCTGCTCGAAGGGTACATCGCATCGTTTGCGAAGCTGGACGAGATGGTCTTGATCGACTGCGGTGTCTCCACGCCCGAGTCGCAGTTGACTACTGGCGAAATCGATCAATACGACCGTAAGATTTGGCGGCCGTTGCGGATGGAAACCAGCCTGGAGGCGTTGCAGGCGATTTATCAAAAGCTTCCCGCACGCTTCCCGCCGCTCTATGAAATGCTGCTGCTTTCTTATCGATGGGCAGCGGTCCGCCTGGGCTCGTACCGGCTCCTTGCGAACCCGCCGGGGCCGGACTTAAGTGGATTCCTGCACAACATAGAGCGTGATAATGGACTCTGGACTGCGTTGATTCCTTCTGGATTCATTCAATTTGGCCATGGGTCTGATGTCGACTACGATCCGGTATGCTTTGACATAAGATCCCGTAGCAAGAAAGGCGACTACAGGGTTGTGAAAATCGACCACGAAGAAATTCTCTGCAATAACCGAATCAAGGTGGTCGCTGAACTGGCTCCCAGTTTCGAACAGTTGGTTCTGAGCACTATAGAGAGGGCAGGATCGCCCCGAACGGTTTGACGACGTGCTCCCTATCACGTTAAAATTACAAGGTTTGCCACTGGTGGAAATTCCTGCCTTTTGCGCAAGGGTTCAAGAGAGAGCAATCTTACAAGTCATATAAGTCCTTTCCGGGCAAGCACCTGGAACGGAAATGGAGAGAGTTATGTACG
>DASTJB010000031.1:0-48986 GCA_035717005.1 Candidatus Angelobacter sp. | reverse complement strand
ATTCCTGCACTCGCACTTGCCGTGGTTCTTTCCGGCTGCGAGCACAAGAAACATCCGCTCATCGTGCCGCAGCAGGCGCCGCCCACGGCTGAAGCCACGCCTTCGCCCACTCCAGAAGCCACGCCGGCCCAGCCGGCGCAGCAGGAATCGCAGCCCGCTCCGGAGCAGCCGAAAACCGAGGCAGCCCAGCCCCAGCAGAAGGAATCGGCGAAACACGTTCGCAAGCCCTCGCCGCGCAAACCGGCCGGCGGCGACAAGTCAGCTAACGAAGTTGCCCGGAATAATGGACCGGGCAGGAAGATCATTCCGGCGGAAAAAGCGGAACCGACGCCTCCCGGCCCGATCTCGCCCGGACCCACTCCCGCGGACCCGGCGCATGACCTGGCGTCAACCGACCAGCTTTTGCAAACGGCGGAGTCAAACCTGAGCGGCATCAAGCGCCAGCTCAATAAGGATGAAGAAGCAATGCGCGCCCAGATCCGGGAGTTCATCAGCCAGAGCCGGAAGGCGATCACGGAAAACGATCCGTCCCGCGCGCACAATCTGGCCGTGAAGGCGCGCGTTCTCTCCGATGAGCTGGTGAAGCAGCGGTAAAACCTTCACCGCGGAGAGCGCAGAGGATTTCCATTGGACACAGAACAATGCCATAATTCCGGTTTTCTCTGCGATCTCCGCGCACTCTGCGGTGAATCAGCTTGGTTTTCGAAAAACAAATTTCTCTTCTTTTCTGAACGGCAGCCGCAGCGTGAGGCCGCGCTCGTCTCTTAGCCCCTTCGCGCCCATGTAGCTCAGCACATTCAGATTGTGGTTGAGATGCATGGGGTGGGCTTTTGTGGATCCGGCGGGAACGTCGAAGACAAAAACACCGCCGGGCGCGAGCAGGGAAGAGAGGAATGTGAGTTCCCCGGGCAGGTCGGGCAGGTGCTCGAGAACGTCGAAGGAGAAGACGGTATCAAATCCATGCTCCCGGGTTGAAGCGGCCAGGGCCTCTTTGGTGGTGAAGAAGTCGATTGCCAGTCCCTGCCGCTCAGCGCGATGGCGCGCGAAGCGCATAGTCACGCCGTCCACATCGTAATAAGCCGCGCGATGACCGCGCCTTGCCAGTTCGAGCAGGATTTCGCCGTTGCCGGCGCCGTAGTCGAGGGTCGCGCCACGGGCCAGCCGCAGGACTTTCAAGTTGGACCGAATGCGCTTGTACTCCAGGTTGTAGGCGGAAATCGCAAACAGATAGAGCTCGGAATTCTGCCGGTACCACTCCGCCATCTGCTCGGGATTGTCTTCCGTGGGCTTTGCCGTCTCCCAATTGGCTGCCAACTGCTGGTTGCTGGTTGCCCAGAGCTCGTGCACGCGAAGAGCGGTGTACCCGGTAAATTCGATCAAATCCTCGATGGCATCGGCGGCATTGCTGGCATTCTGAATCTTTGCCCGCCGGACCAGCCAACAGCTTCCTGCAATCGCAACCAGGAGCAACAGCGTTCCCGCAACCAAACTTCCGCTGCCGGCTGGACTGGTGGCAAAGGCCACCACAACAAGACCGGAGAAAAAGGCCAGGATTCCCCAGCCGGCATGATGTTTGTCCGGTCTGACGATAGCCAGATGCGCTGAGGTGGCGAGCAGCAGGAGCAAGATGGAAGCTGTACCTGCGCCGGACTCGATGAGTGAAAGAAAAAGGAGAGCAAGGTCCGTGAACCAGAACAATGCCGGGACAAACTGTGCAGAAACTTTCTTTCGCGCCAGCCAGTTCGCCCCGGAGAGCCAGCCGGCAGCCAGCAATGTAAGCAGCCGTCCATGAGTTGTGGATGAGAGCGCAAGGCCAAGGACCAGCACCGCAGCAACGATCCGCCAACGCAGCTTGATCTCCCAGCGCCGCTTCTTTTCCGGAGTAACGCTGAGATAGAGGTAATCAGGCGTGTAATAAATAAGGACAGCCGCCGCCAAAGCGATCAGGGGAAAGAAAATCCTTGCGCCGAGGCTCCAGCGCCCGCGCATAACCGTTTCGACCGCAGCCGCCGCGCCCAGAAAGGCAAAACACACTACGGCGCCCCAGATCCTGCTGCCCTGAAGAAATTTTTCCTGATCGTGGTAATTCATGGCCGTGCGGACTTCGGCCATTTTACAGGAGCATCAAAAGTGGCAGCGGGGGGCATCTGCTATGCTTCCGCGCATGAGCCTTTCGGTTTGCATCATCACTCTCAATGAAGAGCGGAACATCGGCCGCACGCTCCAGAGCGTGAAGGCAATTGCCGACGAGATCATTGTGGTCGACTCCGGGAGCACAGATGCCACCGCGAGCATAGCCCAGTCACTCGGGGCCAAGGTCTTCGTTGAATCCTGGAAGGGCTTTGCGCGGCAGAAGAACTCAGCATTGGAGAAGGCCAGTTGCGAATGGATCCTCTCGCTCGATGCCGACGAAGAAGTCAGCTCCGAGCTGGCCGCCAGCATCCGGTCGCTGCTCACTTCGGGGCCACCGCCGCAACCCGCCGGATTTACGATGAACCGCCGCAATCTTTATTTCGGACGCTGGATCCGGCACAGCGGTTACTATCCTGATCCCAAGTTGCGCCTGGTGAAACGCGGAGCGGCGGAGTTTGAGCTGCGCGACGTCCATGAAGACATGAAGATGCAGGGTCCTCTGGGTCATTTGCGCGGCGATCTCATTCATCATGCCTACCCGACGCTCGACAGCTTCATTGAGCATGCCAACCGTTATTCTTCGCTGGGCGCAGGCATGGTGGTGCGCGAGCGCAAGGTCGGGTTCAGTTTCATCAATATCGTGCTGCGGCCGATGGTGAGATTTGTATGGAGCTACCTCTTCCGTGGCGGCTTTCTGGATGGGCGCGAAGGCCTGCTGGTGCTGATGACGCACGCGGCATATGTGAGCTGGAAATACGCCAAGGCGTGGGAGCTCTCGCGATCGGGCGATCGCGGGTGATTGGCAGCGTCGAGCAGGAATGCGCCCTCCGTGTGCGCCGGCCTGTGGACCAGGCGCGCAGAAAATGTGCTCGACCTATATTTTTTCTCTCGCGCCGGAGCACATACCATGAGCCCCGGAGTCGAATCACATGGACCGGTCCTATTGCATAAAAAACATTGGACATTTGCTCGCACAGGTTCTAGCATGTTGGGCAAATTCGTAGGCTTGAGCCGGCGTTCCGGGCCGGCAGCATGCATTTTTCAAAACAGCGCGTGATTTGCCTTACCAGGAGGCCACCTCTATGGGCTTATCGAGACGTGAATTCTTCAAAGTTGGAACCGGAAGCGCCGCAGCGCTTCTTCTTGGGTTTGACGCCCGCCCGGTTCTGGCTCAAGCAAAAGAACTCAAGATTGCCCGCACCACTGAGACACGTTCCACGTGTCCTTATTGTTCAGTGAGCTGCGGCGTGATCATCCACACGCTTGGCGACAAGGCCAAGAACGTGACCCCGCAGGTGGTGCACGTGGAAGGCGATCCCGACCACCCCATCAATCGCGGAACGTTGTGCCCCAAGGGCGCTTCGCTCTATCAGGAGATCCTGAACGAGCGCCGGCTCATGAAGCCACAGGTACGCCGCCCCGGATCAACCCAGTGGGAAGACATCTCCTGGGACAAGGCGATCGACGAGATCGCCCACCATATTAAGAAGACCCGCGATGAAACGTTCGTGGAGAAGAATGCCGACGGCAAGACGCTGAATCGCTGCGAGGGCATCGCATTTAACGGCGGCTGCACTGACACGAACGAATTCAATTATCTGGTAGTCAAGACGATGCGAAGTATGGGCATCGTCTATATGGAAAACCAGGCCAGGGTTTGACACGGCCCCACGGTCTCAAGTTTGGGACCAACGTTCGGACGGGGCGCGATGACCAATGGCTGGGTGGATATCAAGAATACCGACATGATGCTGATCATGGGCGGTAACCCGGCGGAGAACCATCCCTGCGGGTTCAAGTGGGTGGTTGAAGCCAGACGCAATCGCAACGCCAAGCTCGTGGTGGTGGATCCGCGCTTCCAGCGCACGGCGTCGCAGGCGGACCAGTTCTGTCAGATTCGCGCGGGCACAGACGTGGCCTTCCTCGGCGGATTGCTCAACTTTGCCATCCAGAACAACCGCTTTGCCAAGGAATACGTAACCAACTACACCAACGCCGCGTTTATCGTGAAGAAAGGCTTTAAGCTGCCGGAAGACGGCCTGTTCTCCGGCTACGATCCGGCCGCCATGAAGTATGACGTTTCCTCCTGGAACTACGAAGAAGGCGGAAACGTGACCGGCACAGCCGCGGCGGCGATCGCGGCAGGCGATGGTCCGGCTACCAGTGACGCTTCTCACCCGGCAGCACAACCCGTAGCCATGGCTGTCGGCCAGGGACATACGGCCGGCGGGCCGGCTGGCGCCAAGGCAACACCGGGCGCTGCACCGGCGCCACCGGCGTTGCCGCCCAACACGGCTTATGACCTCTCTCTGGAACATCCCCGCTGCGTCTTCCAGTTGATGAAGAAGCAGTTCTCGCGCTACACACCGGAAATGGTCTCGAGCATTACGGGCATTCCCGCTAAAAAGCTCACTGATGCTTATGAGCTGCTGACCTCGATCCGCAAAGACGGAGACACAAAGAAGGTTGGCACCATTATCTATTCGGTGGGCTGGACGCAGCATAGCAATGGCTCGCAGATGATTCGCACTGCCGCCATGTACCAGTTGCTGATGGGCAACGTGGGGCGCGCCGGCGGAGGCGTGAATGCTCTGCGCGGCCATTCCAACATTCAGGGCGCAACCGATATGGCGGGCGTGTTTGACATTCTGCCGGGCTATCTCAAGGTGCCCATTCCGGCTGATGCCGATTTCGCCGCTTATCTGAAGCGCATCACCCCCACCTCTTCGAAGCCCAAGGAGTGGGATTCGTTCAATTACTGGTCCAACACTCCCAAGTTTGCCGTCTCCTTCCTGAAGGCGATGTACGGCGATGCCGCCAAAAAGGAGAACGACTGGTGCTTCAACTGGCTGCCGCGCATCGGCGACAAACGCTTCTCCTGGACTGACCAGTGGGACGCCATGTATCAGGGCAAACTGAAGGGGCTTATTGCCTTTGGCATGAATGGCGTTGCCATCGGGCCGAACTCGCAGAAGAACATTAATGCCTTGAAAAAGGCAGAGTGGCTGGTGGTCTGCGAAATCTATCCGGAAGAAACCGCTGAATTCTGGCAATCGCCGGGAATCACCGCCGACGAACAGGCCAAGATCAAGACTGAGGTCTATCGTCTGCCCGGCGCCGGCTTTGCCGAGAAAGATGGGACCTTCGTCAACTCAGCGCGCTGGCTGCAGTGGAAGTGGGCTGCGTTACCGACTCCGGGAGACGCCCGGCTCGATCACGCCATCCTGGCCCAGATCTTCCTGAAGGTACGCGAGCTGTACACCAAGGACAAAGATAAGCCGGAAACCAAGTTCCCCGATCCGATCCTGAACGTAAGCTGGGCGTACACCAATCCCAGCAGCCCGTCATTGACGGAAGTGGCCAAGGAGATCAACGGCAAGGCGCTGGCGGATCTCAAGGACGACAAGCTGCCGCCTCCTAATGAGTGGAAGGCCGGCCAGCAGTTGCCGGGCTTCGCCTGGCTGCGCGATGACGGTACCACCACCAGCGGCAACTGGCTGTATTGCGGATCATGGCCCGATGCGGGCTCCAACACGCAGCGGCGCAATCCTGATGATCCCTCCAACCTCGGCATCCATCCGACGTGGGGATGGTCATGGCCCATGAACCGGCGCGTCATGTACAACCGCGCCTCCTGCAACCTGGAAGGCAAACCCTGGGACCCCAGCCGCAAGCAGGTGTGGTTCAACGAAGCCACGGGCAAGTGGGCGGGCAATGATGTCCCCGACTTCAAGCCTGACTCCAATCCCAAGGACCACATGGGACCCTTCATCATGAATCCTGAAGGCGTCGCACGGTTCTTCGTCCCGCTCGCCCCGATGGCGGACGGCCCGTTCCCTGAACATTACGAGCCGATCGAGAGCCCGATCAAGAACCCGCTTCATCCCAACCAGTCCAACAGCCCGGTGGTAAAGAAGTTCAAGTCGGACATGGACAAATACGGCACCCCCGAGCAGGGATTCAACGTGGTCTGCACCACCTATCGCCTGACCGAGCACTACCACTACTGGACCAAGAACAATCCCATGAACATCCAGCTTGTTCCTGAGCCTTTTGTGGAGATGTCAGAGGACCTGGCGAAAAAGCTGGGGATCGCCGGTGGCGACAAGGTCAAGGTTTCCAGCGCGCGCAGCACTTACTACTGCAAAGCGATGGTCACCAAGCGCCTGAAGCCCATGAAACTGGCCGGCAGGGACGAACCTTACGATCAAGTCGGTATCCCCATTCACTGGGGCTATCGCGGACTGGGTGACAAGCGGCCGGAGAACGAACGCACGCCGGCCAACCTGCTTTCGCCCACGGTGGTTGATCCAAACGCTTACACACCAGAGTTCAAGGGTTTTCTGGTGAAAATCGAGAAGGCCTAAAGGAGATACGCCATGAGCAACGGAACACTTGAAATTAAAGCGATCTCCGGCCATCGCGGCGGTACGCCGGGCAAGGGCGTTTCCCGCGACTACGATGTTTGCAAGTTGGTCGATACCACGACTTGTATCGGCTGCAAGGCCTGCGAGGTTGCCTGCCTGGAGTGGAACGGTTATGAGTTCCGCGACACCACCTTTGACAATACTTACCAGACCATGCCGTCCACGGAATGGAACTTCTGGAACCTGATCAAATTCAATGAAGTCGAGGACAACGACGGAAACCTGCAGTGGCTCATGCGCAAAGACCAGTGCATGCACTGCGAGGAGCCGGGTTGTCTCATCGCCTGCCCCGCCGACGGCGCCATCGTGCAGTACACCAACGGCATCGTCGACTTCAATCAGGCCAACTGCATCGGCTGCCAATATTGCGTCACCGGCTGCCCCTTCAATATCCCGAAGTTCAACACCGCAACCAAAAAAGTCTACAAATGCACGCTCTGCTCTGACCGCGTAGGCGCGGGGCTGGAGCCGGCCTGCATCAAGTCATGTCCCACGGGCTGCCTGCACTTCGGCAGCAAGGAAGACATGCTGGTGCTCGCCGATAAACGCGTTGCCCAGCTCAAGCGGGAAACGTCGCATAAGAATGCCGGTATTTACAACCCCGGTGATCCGAACCCCACGCCTGGGATGAGCAGCCCCGGAAGCATCGGCGGGACGCACGTCATTTACGTGCTCCATGACAAGGACAAGCCGGAGCAATACAGCCTGCCCGCGGACCCGAGCGTGCCTTTCTTTGTGAAGCTCTGGAAAGGTCCGCTGAAGTGGCTGGGCGGCCTGGGCATGTTCCTGGGCGCGGCGGCGCTGTTCGGCCATTACGTGCGCTACGGCCCGAAACCGGTGGATGAAGCGACCACGCAAGGGAGGGCAAAACAATGAGCAGCAATATTGTGGTTCGCCACGGCACCGATCTGCGTGAAGACGAGATGGTGCGCTATACGCTGAAAGAGCGTATGTGCCACTGGATCGCCGGTATCAGTTATCTGTACCTGCTGGCTACAGGGCTGGCGCTGTTTACTCCTTATCTTTACTGGATCGCCTACATCCTCGGCGGCGGCGGCACCATCCGCTTCTGGCATCCCTGGGTCGGCCTGATCTTCTTTTTCGGCGTCCTGTGGATGCACTCCCTCTGGAAGCGCGATATGAAGATCACGCCGGAAGACCGGCAGTGGAGCAAATCCGTCAAAAACTACGTTACCAATCGTGACGATCTGCTTCCTCCCGCCGGCCACTTCAACTACGGCCAGAAGCAGTTTTACTGGGCCATGTTCTGGGGCACGCTGGTCCTGCTGATTACCGGCGTGCTGATGTGGTTCCCTGAACTGGTGGCTTCGCGTGCGCACTGGCTGATGCCGATCATGGTTTTCCTGCACTGCACCGCAGCGCTGGTGACCATCGCCGCGTTCATGATTCACATCTACATGGGGCTCTTCTTCGTCTCCGGAGGCTTGCACGGCATCCTGTGGGGAAGAGTGCCGGTGAGCTGGGCCAAGGCGCATCATCGCCTCTGGTATGAACAGATGCAGCGCGAAGACCGTTCCCGCATCTCCTCCACTTCTTTCAAACAGGGAGCCGATGATTGACGTCTTCCTGGGACCTGCGTATTGCGCGGGCGAGCGAGCTGGCCAAGAATAATCCGGCGGTTTCTGAACTGCTTGAGTTTTACCAGCGCCTCGCCCGCTTTCAAAAAAGCGTCTATGAAGCAGTAGCATCCTCGCCCGCGCACGACATCAGCATTCTGCCTCCTCATTTTCCCGGCCTCCTGAGCCTGATTCGGGAAGAGGGATCGCCTGCGCTGAAAGAATCAGCCCTGGCGCTGGAACAGGCGTCTGAGGAACAGAGGCTTGAGCTGCTGACCGCTTTCTGGCAGCATGAGGTCGATCTCCGCCAGCTACCCGTGGAATACGGGTTCTTTGCCCACGCCTTACTCCAGCCGTACGCCGAGTATCTCGCCGGACGGACAAGTTCTGCGACTGAGTCGTCGCCGCCGCTCTGCCCGTTTTGCGGTTCCAAACCGCAATTGGCGGTGCTGCGTCCGGAAGGCGACGGCGCCAAGCGCTTCCTGCTGTGCTCGCTTTGTGGTACAGAATGGTTTTTCCGGCGGCTGCTGTGCCCCAATTGCTCCGAGGAGAACAAGGACCGGCTGCCGGTCTTTACCGCAGCTGAATTCGATTATGTTCGCGTCGACGCCTGCGACACTTGCCATACCTACTTGAAATCCATCGATCTCAGCAGGAACGGCAGAGCGGTGCCGGTGGTGGACGAGCTGGCGACGCTCTCGCTGAACATGTGGGCACAGGAACACGATTATCAGAAGGTGCAGCCGAATCTTTTTGGCGTCTGAACGTGTTCTGATTATGACTGTGTGCAAAGAGTTGCGTACTGCCGCAGCTAATCGCGAACTTCCTGTCGCCGTCCGATTCCATTTGCTTTTCCTGCTACCTTCAGTAATACTCTTGCGCGCAGTTTCAGAGCACCTGCGGCCTGCCTTCTGTCTTTACGGGTGAAACTGCAAAAGACAGAGACCCCCGTCATCCCAAAAATTGCTAATTGGAGATCTTCATGCGCCACATGTTTCCCCGAGCGGTGTATTTTGTTGTCCTGTTGTTTGCTCTCATACTGTTTGCCTCTTCCAGCTTTGGTCAGACACCAGACGCAAGCGCGACGCCGACGCCGACCCCGGCGGCAAGCCCTGTTTCCGATCCAACCACCGCATCCGAAGACCCCACGATCTCCGATCCGGCGCAGCAGGACCGGATCGATATGGTCGCCGACACCGAGTCGGCGGATGTACCCGATTTCTTCAGAGGGCTGATCGATACCGAAGATTATTTGCGGCTGAGGAACTCCCATATCCGGCGGCTGCGCGGCTTGATGGATCCGCTTTTCCAGCCCTGGCGCCGGAACCATGCCATCGAGACGACCCAGCAGCGGGAGCAGCAGATGCAGGTGGCGGCCTCGACCGGAACCAGTGACCCCGGGTTCGTTGGTCCCACCGGGCCAACGGCGCAGGCTCCGACCGTTCCGGCCAGCCTGCTGGGACCCTGGACCGCACTGGGCCCGGCGCCGATTCCAAACGGACAGACCACGACCGTTTCCCAGGCGGTGAGCGGCCGCGTGACCGCGCTTGCGGTGCATCCGACGAATGAGAATATTGTTTACGTCGGTACAGCGCAGGGCGGGCTTTACCGCTCGCTGAACGGCGGGGCCACGTGGACAGCGCTCACGGACAACGCGCTCTCGCTGGCCATTGGCTCAATCGCCATCGATCCGCTCGATCCAACCACACTGGTGGTGGGCACTGGCGAGGGTAATCTTTCCGCGGACAGCTTTTTCGGCGTGGGCGTGTACCTGATCAAGAATGCTGACACCACGCCCCAGCTTCTGGGGCCGTTTAATAAAGACGGCGCCAACAATGACGTCTTCACCGGCCGCGCCATCACCAGAGTTCTGGTTAGTCCGACGGACGACAACATCGTCTTTGTTGCCACCACTTCCGGTATCGGCGGCATTGGCGCAGACTCGATCCCCTCGGTGCTGGTGGCCAACCTGCCGTCCCGCGGACTCTATCGTTCCACCAACTTTATGTCGGGGACTCCGACCTTCACCAAGATTACGGTGCAGCCGGCGAACGGCGGGAACCGCGGCATCACTGACATAGTGTTCGGAGCAACACCCAACATTCTTCTGGCCGGAGTGAACGGCTTCAGCACGGGCGGGAACGACGGCGGCATCTGGCGCACCACCAACGCGCTGGATCCGACGCCCACATTCACGAATCAGCAAGTGGTTGGCACGGCGACTGCGACCATCCAAATCAAGCTGGCTTCCAACACTGTGAACGGAGTTACCACGGTCCTGGCCGCAACCGGGGAGAATCCGGCCACCACGCCCGCGGCGCCGGGAAACGGCTCCAATTGCGGCGCGCCGGGCTGGGTGCGGCGTTCCACCGACGGCGGCGTGACCTTTGGCCTGGGACTCATCCAGACCAGCGGCTTCTGCAACACGCAGTGCTTCTATGACATGGCGCCGGCCATGGATCCAACGAATTCCAGCATCATTTATCTTGGTGGCTCGGCCAACGCGGACACGAATCCTCCGCGCAACACCTGCCGCAGCAACGTGCTCACGCGCTCGCTTGACGGCACGAACTTCACCCGCATCGATACCGGCCTGCACGCCGATACCCATGCGGTGGCCGTGGCCCCATCGAACCCCAGCGTGGTTTACTTCGGCAGCGACGGCGGCGTTTGGCGTTCCAGCAACCAGGGAACCAGCTGGTCCAGCATCAACACGGCCGGCTTCAATGCCACACAGTTTCAGAGCATCGCCGTGCACCCGATCGACCGCAACTTCTCCATTGGCGGCACGCAGGATAATGGCACCCCCTTCTTCCACCCTGACGGGACGTGGACCCGCGCTGATTTTGGCGACGGCGGATTTGCCCTGATTGACCAGAGCGCCACGGACACCACCAACGTGACGATGTACCACACCTACTTCAACCAGACCAACAACCTGATCGGCTTTGGCCGCGTGCTTACCACGGCCAATGCGCACGATAACGGCTGGGCCTTCCTGGGCTGCCAGGGCGCGGCAAATAACAACGGCATCATCTGCAGCAACACGACGCTGTTCTACGCCCCTATGACGCTGGGGCCGGGTACGCCGAACACGTTCTACTTCGGCACGGACCGGCTGTATCGCTCGGTAAACCGCGGCTCCACCATGACGATCGTGAGCCAGGCGCCGTTCCAGGCTGGCGTGGCAGTGAGCGCCATCGGAATCTCATCGCAAAATGACAGCGTGCGCATCGTCGGCCTGAGAAACGGGAACCTATTCGCTACCACCACCGGAGCGAACCCGCTCACCAATGTCCGCAGCGCATCGATGCCGGCGAAATATGTTTCCCGGGCGGTCATCGATCCCAACAACTCCAACACGGCTTACGTGGCGTTCTCCGGCTTCGGCATTGCCGGCCAGCAAATCTGGAAGACAACGAACCTGAATGCCACTCCTCCCACGTGGACAATTGCGGCTGCCGGGCTCCCGGACGTGCCGTTCAACTCCTTTGTCATCGATCCTCTGAACTCCAACATGCTGTACGCGGGCAGTGACATCGGCGTGTTCGTCTCCTCCAACGGCGGCACCACCTGGAACCCGTTCGGCACAGGCTTGCCTCGCGTCGCAGTGTTTGACATGGCCTTCCAGGGGCCGAATCGGCTTGTACGCATCGCCACGCATGGCCGTGGTGCGTGGGAAATTCCCGCCGCCAAGGCACAGGCGCTGGTGACCGTGCTCGCGTCCAACAACTCTCCAACTTACGGCGACAACGTGACCTTTACGGCCACCGTGTCTCCGAACGGCGTGCTCTCCAACCCCTCCGGCGTGGTGACGTTCTCGGATGGATCGCTGACGCTGGGCACCACCAGCCTGACCGGCAGCGGCCCGTTCACGGCGACCTTCAGCACCACACTGCTCTCCGCGGGGACGCATAACATTAAAGCGAGCTTCGGCGGTGACAATATTTTTGACGTCAGTCCGTCAGCCCCAATCACCATCACCGTCACCCCGGCCGCGCTGAGCGTGACGGCGGACAATGCGAGCCGGCTCTACGGCGCGCCGAATCCGCCCTTCACCGGCAGCATTGTGGGCATCAAGAACGGTGACAACATCACCGCTACTTATGCCACGGCGGCTACCCAGGCCAGCCCGGTGGGAACCTACGCCATCGTACCCACGCTGGTGGATCCCGACTCAAAGTTGGGTAACTACACTGTAACCAGCACCAACGGCGTACTCACGATCAACCCGGCGCCCCTGACCATTCTGGCCAACGACGCCACCAAGATCCTGAACGCGCCCAATCCGTCCTTCACCGCCAGCTACAAGGGCTTTGTGCTGGGCGAGACGCCGGCCGTCCTCAGCGGCGTGCTGAGCTGCACAACCACGGCCCTGACCAACAGCCCGGTGGGCAGCTATCCCATCACCTGCTCAGGACAGAGCTCCACCAACTACTCGATCACTTATCTGCCTGGCACACTGCATATCATCTTTGCCCCAGGCGGGCTGGTCGATGGCGAACCCAGCCACGTGGTGCTTTCCCCGGTAGCGGCAGACGGCTCCAGCGTGTTCAAAGCTGGACGCACGGTTCCCATAAAGTTCCGCGTGGGTGATGTCAACGGCAATTCCATCGGCACGCCGGGAGTAGTGACCAGCTTCCTTATCATCGGCGTGATCACCGGCACTGTCTCCACGCCGGTCGACCTGCCGCCTAGCTCCACCAACGGCGATACCTCGTTCCGCTTCGATCCAATAGCGCAGCAATGGATCTTCAACCTGAACACCTCGGGACTTTCCGCGGGTTCGACTTACATCTTCCAGATCGGACTGGCTGATGGCTCAAACATCACCTTCCAGTTTGGACTGAGATAGAGCTCGGAAAAGCCGGGCGCATGCAGCAATGCATGCGCCTTTTTCATTTTGATCAGGGATCAGCTGCGTTGAGGGACTCGATCAGCTTGCTGGCGCTTTGGTTTTGGCCGCGAGGTTGGGTGTTGCGAGCGCGTGGATCGACTCCCGCAGATTGCGCAGCCGCAGTGAGAGTCCCACTATGGCCAGCCCGCCGGCGGCGGCATATAAGGCAATCCAGGTGAGTACGGTGCGCCGGTCAGCATCAGGGATGAGCAGCAGGCATACGGCAAAAGCGGCGGAGATGAATCCGGAAAGCAGCAGGAGCCATTCGTCGGCGATGTGGCGGCGCAGGTGGAGACCGGCTGCAAATTCGAAAACTCCAACCGCCAACGCCATCCCGGCAATGACCTGGATAACGTGCGCCAGCGTCAGACCGGGCGCAAGCATAATGATGAGCCCGCCGGCCGTTACGGCTATGCCGTCGGCCAGGAGCAGCCACGCGGTGCCGCCGCGTCCTGCGCCGCGCACTGCGGCCACAATCGTGATCAGCCCGGTGGCCACGGCAAAAACCGAGAAAATGGTCGCCAAACCTGCAAACGCCAGTTGCCGCAACAGCGGCGCGGGCACAAAAGGAAGAAATACGAAGATGAAGACGGCGAACGCAATCGCAAAGACGCCGCGCACCAGCAGCAGCCACCAGTTCTGAATCAGAAGCCGGATCATGGTGAGTCCCTCCTGAAGAACGAGCTGGACTCGCAATCTGTCACTTTAAGTGTGAGACGGACGGCCATTCTTTGATGTGACGCCGCTCACCTCCCTTTGACTACAAGTGGAGAACCGCCGTCGCTACTCCGTCTTCGGGCGGCGCAAAGCGGAAGCCGGCTTTGACGAACATGTCCTTCATGTTGAAGTTCTCCTGCAGTGTCGCGCCTTCCAGGCAGGAGATGCCCTCTTTGCGCGCGATCTCGATGATCCGCGCCAGCAGGTGCGTGCCCAGGCCGCGATTCTGGAACTTATCGGCCACCAGGAACGCTACTTCCGCGCTGTTGTCAGAGTGTTTGCGGATCAGGCGCGCGATCCCGGCAATGTGCCGGACTCCGTGGTCATCGTTATATTCCGCCACCAGCCCGATCTCGCGGTCATAATCGATGAAGCACTTGGTGAACAGCCGCTCATGCGAGACGCGGAAGTCGAGCTTCAGCGGCAGGAAGAAACGCATATACACGCTGGCTTCCGAAAGATGGTGATGGAAGTCCACCATCAGCGGCTCATCATCGGGCCGGATGGGCCGCAGGGTGAAGCTGGTGCCGTCATGACTCTGCCAATTGGAGATGTACTGGCCGGGGTACGGACGGATTGCGGGGCGCGGCAGGTCGGTGTCAGCTATGGCGGCCGGGTGCAGGATGACGCGGGCGTCCAGCGCGATAAAACCATCTTCGCCGGCAAGGAGGGGATTGATCTCGATGTCAGCAATGCGAGGATTCTCGATCACCAGCTCGCTGAATCGCACCAGGAGCTCCTCCAGCTTTTCCATATCGACCGGCTTGCGTCCGCGAGTGCCTTTCAGCGCCTGCGAGATCCGCGTATTCTCCATCAGCCGCCGCGCCAGAGTTGTGGTCAGCGGCGGAAGCGCATGCGCGTTATCACGCAGTACCTCGACCAGCTGTCCGCCCAGCCCAAAGACCAGCACCGGCCCGAACTGGGGGTCGGTCGAGCTGCCCAGGATCAGTTCGTAGCCGGACTTGCCGATCATCGGCTGCACGGTTACACCCTGGAAGCTGCCATCGCCCGCAAAGGCTTTCTCAATCGCGACAAAAGCGGCGCGAACTTCTCCGGCATCCTTAAGGTTGAGAAAAACGCCGCCGCGATCCGATTTGTGCGTGACGGTTTCCGAATGCAGCTTCAGTACGACAGGGAAGCCGGCTTCCTCCGCCGCCGCGACCGCCTGGCTGGCAGTGGTCGCAATCCTGGAACTCGTTACCGGCAGTTCGTAAGCCGCCAGCACCTGCTTGGACTCATGTTCGGTAAGCACCGTGCGGTTCTTGGCGGTGGCAGCGGCAATGATCTCCGCCACGCGCCTTGGCCCATCTTCCGGCAGCGTGCCGGCGAACATCGGCGTTTCATAGAGCGCCTGCAGATTCGAACTGTAACGCCACATGTAGGCGAAGCTGCGCGCGGCTGCGTCAGGATATTCAAAGGTCGGGATACGCGCTTCGTTCAACACATTGGCTGCGAGTTGCATGCGGCTTCCGCCCATCCAGCTTGCCAGCAGCGGTTTTTGAATTCCCTCAGCGGCGTTGCGCAGCAATCCCGCGGCGGTTTCGGGTTCGGTCATGCCCTGTGGCGCAAGGATCGACAGCACGGCGTCACAGTTGGGATCGGCGGCGACAATCTTGAGTGCTTGCACGTAGGTTTCCGGCGTGGAATCGCCGAGCGTGTCCACAGGATTGGCATGGCTCCACGCCGCGGGAAGCACTTTGTCCAGAGCTGCGTGCGTTTCCGCCGAGAGCGGCGCCAGTTGCGCGGCGTTGGCCAGCAGCGCGTCGGTCGCCAGCACACCTGCTCCTCCCGCATTGGTGACCACAGCCAGCCTGGGGCCGCGAGGACGAGGCTGTTTGCTCAGCACCTCAGCCATGTCAAACAATTCGCTGATGCTGGCTACGCGCAGAATACCGCAGCGCCGGAAGGCCGCTTCAAAAACTTCGTCGGAACCCGTAATCGAGCCGGTATGTGACGCCGCCGCTTTGCGCGCGGCTTCGGTGCGGCCCGGCTTGATCACGATGATCGGCTTGCGCAGCGAGACTTCGCGCGCCGCGGAGAGGAAGCTGCGCGCATCCCCGATCGATTCCATGTAGATCAGGATGCTGGAGGTATACGCGTCATCGCCGTAGTGATAAATCAGGTCGCCCCAGCTTACGTCGAGCATGGAGCCTACGGAAACCACGCCGCTGAAGCCCACGTTTTCACGCCGGCTCCAGTCCAGCACGGCTGTGCACAACGCGCCGCTCTGGCTCAGAAAGGCGATGTTGCCCGGAAGAGCGTTGGCTTGCGCGAATGTGGCATTCAGGCCGGTGCGCGGGTTCATGACACCCACACAATTCGGCCCGATCAGGCGCAACTGGCCTGAGGACAGCACCTGGTGAATCTTGTTTTCGAGTTCCTTGCCCTCCGCTCCCGTTTCCGCAAAACCGGCGGAGATCACGACCGCGCCGCGAACGCCGGCATCGACGCATTCATGCAGGACATCAGGGACCGTGGCCGCTGGCGTGATCACGATCGCCAGGTCCACGGGTTCGCCGATGGAAGCGATATTGGGATAGCAGCGGATTCCCAGCACGTTGGCGCGATTCGGATTGATGGGAAAGATGGTGGCGCCAAAAGGCTGATCAAGCAGATTGCGCAGAACTGTCCGTCCCACGCTGGCCGGCTTCTCGGTGGCGCCGATCACGGCCACGGTGCGGGGATGGAAGATCGGTGCCAGGGGGCTCGGCGGCCAAAACTGCGGCTGGGCTTCGCGCCCGCTGTTCGCTGAAGTATTTTCAACTCGGGACGGCATGGGGGATACCAGAATACTACTCATTTACTGCGGGTTCTCCTGAAATCCCAGCCTACCAAGGCGGCAAAAAAATGGATGTGAGTAAACTCACATCCATAAAGGAGCAATTACCCAGAGTCGCGCCTGCAAAAAGGAGCAGGCAAAGCCCGTTAGTCCGTTGTGATGTCGCGGACCGTGAGAACCGGGCATGGCGCTGCAGCGACCACGTTGTAGGTCACTCCAGAGCGGAAGGCCCCATTGAATTTCTTTCCTGCCGGAAGGCCCAGAACGATCAGATCAGGGCGCTCAGTTTCCGCAAAGGCCAGCAGTTCTTTCACGGGATCGCCCACTTCGACCTTGATCTCCGGCATGCAAGTCTCTTTGATTTCCGGGGGGATCAGCTTTTCCAGCTTGTTCACGGCGTTGTTCACCACGTCGGCGCGATCATGCTGGAGTGCGTCGCTGAGCGGGACCACGTGCATGAAAGTGATCTGTCCTTTGTTCTCCTGGGCGACGGAAAGCGCGTATTGCGTTGCGAAGTCCGCATGCGGACCGAGGTCGGTCGGGAACAGGATCTTCTCCGCTTTGAAGTCGCGGAAGGGACGCACCGTCACGTGGGGTCCCACGGTCAGCACCGGGCATGTGGCCGAGCGGAAAATGGCCTCCGCCACCGAGCCCATGAGGAAGTGTTTCAATCCGCGCCGGCCATGCGTCCCCATGACGATGAGGTCGATTCCATGTTCATCGATCCACGTGGGTACCGCATCTTCCACGCTGCCGCGCGCGAACAGCGGCGTGGCGGTGAGAGTGTACTTCTTGGCCAGCTGATTCAGCCGCTGCCGGCTGTTTTCTTCCACTTCGTCCAGAACGTTGGGCGCCGCCGTCTCAGTGAGGATCACCGGGTCACAAGCGTGCGCGGGATACACCTGCGCGCCGAAATGGCGGGCAACTCCAGTTGCAAATGCCAGTGCGGTTTCTGAAGTTTCACTGAAATCGGTGAGAAATAGAATATTCTTGAAAGTAATGCTGTTTACAGTTTGCAGGGCTTGCATAAGATCCTCCTCAAGGCCGTTCAAAATCGCGGATTAAATTCGAAAGCCAGTCGCGGTAGCGCTGGTCGAGTAAACTTTGTGTCCCCTTACAATAGAGCTCGGATACGGTGACGCCGCTGGCGTCCAGCGGGATGTGATGGCACGGCACCGGGCGGCTTTGTTTTTCCTGAGGCACCAGCATGAACAGCGGACACTCGCTGCACGCATGCTGCCGGCCGGTGGAGCTGTAATTGACACATACCGGAGAGTCGCGCAGAAGCAGCGTGGGGCGCCATTGGCTCCGGAAACTCCGGCCATACCCTTTTGCATCGAAGAACCCCAGCTCTCTTTTGACCGCCTGCAGCAGTTGTTTGCGGCCAGTCTGGCTGTGTCCCGCCATCACGTCACCTCGTACGTGTGCTTCCCTCCTAGTGTGCGATTGGATATCTTCACTGGCTGTGATGAGGATCACTCAAGAGAAATCCGGCTGGCGAACAATTAAAAAGCAGCGCCCCTCGGCGCTGCTTTCTACCCGCGGTGTATTACAGGCTCACCTCCGCGGCTCCCAGGCACAGGGCGGCCGCGGTTGCGGGACACTTGAACTATTCCCCGGGGCCCGCCGGAACTGTCAGGACCGGGCACGGCGCCGAGGCGATCACCTGATACACAACTCCGCTTTCCAGATTGAGGCCGCCTGCGTCCTGCTGCCGGAGACCCATAACAATCAAATCCGGCCGTTCATTTCGTGCATGAGCCAGAATGCGCTCGGCGGTCGCCCCTTCATCGACCGCCAGTTCCGGCCGGCAGCGATCATTGGCATCGGGAGGAAGAAGTTTCTGCAACTGGTCGAGCGCGAACCGAAGCATTCGGTTGCGGTCGCGATAATTGCGCGCTTCCTCAGGCAACATATGCAAAAGCAGCAGCCGCGCGCTTCTTTCTTCCGCAAGTGAAAGCGCGTATTTCAGTGACGCGCCCGGATTGCCTGTCAGCTCGGCGGGATAGAAGACGCTATCAATGGCCAGATTGAATTGGCGCGGTACCTTCAATTGCGGACCCACGGTCAGAATCGGGCACAAGGCGTTGCGCACCACCCAATCGCTGGTTGAGCCCAGCAGGAATTTGTTCAGGCCGCGCCTTCCGTGCGTCCCCATGATGATGAGGTCAATCCCATGTTCTGCCACCCAATGCGGCACCGCCACCTCAAGCTCACAGCGGGTGAGCAGGGGTTGAAACTGAATTCCGTTGTACTCCACCTGCCGCAAGAGTTGTTGCCGTGCCCGCTCCTCCAGCCCCTGGACGGAGGGTTCGGCTCCGGCGAGACCAGAAGTTGGGAGGACCTCATCCAGCACGTGTGCGGGATACAGCCGCGCCTGAAAATGCCGCGCAAATGCCAGTGCGTACGATAACGCGCGGGTGGATGCACCGCTGAAGTCCGTTAGGAAGAGGATGCTTTTGAATGAGACCGCGGAACTCTCGCGCAAAACTTGCATACATGCCTTGTGTTGCCCTTGACTATCGGAAAAATGAAGGCGATGGAACCAGTGGCCAAGATCACACCTGAGTGTGCGCTGCTTCATTAGAAAAGAATGTGACGGCGGTCACAAACCAGGTGAGACCCGCCCGGCGGCATGGAAGCATTTGGGCGAAGCAGCGGTTTTCAGCGGTCCAGAGGCGCGATTTTTATGAACTTTACGCCGAGAAATTTTCCCGTGACATCAAAATCAAAGCCAAAGCCGGCATGAGCGACAACGGGGCAGGTCTGGCAGGGTTCCTTGAGAGCGTAATCGATCAGGAAACGCTGGCTTCCTGCGCTGAGCGCCAGGATCGCCGGGGTAACATCGGTCTTGCGGTCAGCTTCTTCAACCACGAGGCGCATACGCGGATATTTAACTTTTAAAACCTGAAACTGCGCGTCTTTCACCATCGCCGACTGGGGAAGCTGGTTAAGATCATCGACGTTGACGAGCGCCGGCGTGCCGTTGACCAGGACCCAGCCCTGCGTCAATCCTGAAGCTGCTGGATACGCAACAATTGCGAGATCGACCGGTCCGGCTTCGCGCAGTTCTTTCAAATAACCCGCGCGGGAAGGGTTCTGCTGAAGCAGGGCATGGCTGAACGCAACCGCCTCAGAGGGAGCGAAATTGCCCATCTCATCGATGAAACACCTGCCGTAGTCGGCTTCGTTCCGGCAAGCGTCGCCCAGGTCGGCAAGGTCGTCCTCATCCGGGTTCCACACCGCGGCGGCACTGACCACATCGTCTGTTTCTTGGTTGGCTTTGACTTCGAGAAAATTTACGAAAGCAGCTACGCAGATCAAGCCGACTATGGCCGGAAGTCGCAACTTGGTAAGACCCATGGCCCATCTCCCAACACGTGCCCACGATACATCGGTCTATTGAAGAACACTCTACCAGAATCAAAGTTGCCGGCAAGAGAGGACGGTTTGCATCCTGATTACGGTCTTAACCTTAATTAATATTTCGAACCTCCGGGCTTACAGTTTTTTACAAATCACGTGTTTCCTGCGCCGCGCGAATCGTTTACAACTGCAGAGAGGCGGAATTTTCTGGGCCGAGCTGCATCAGAAAAGCACCTGCCAACTTGCGCCACAGCCCGCATTTTCAAGCCAGCGGGCCTTCCGAACCATCAGCAAACTTTAGCATTGGAAGGGTTGCTCTTATTGCTGCTGTGAATGAAGTCCTGGAACAGGTGGAAAGCGCCGGCGTTGAGCGTCCGGTGTTGCTTCCCCCGATGAAGCGGCGCTACTCGCTGGCGTTATGGGCTATCGCTGCGCTCGTCTTTCTGCTCTGCGTCGTCTCGCCGCCCGCGCTCATGGACGATGTGGATGCGGTTCACGCACAGATTTCGCGCAACATGGTCCAGTCACATGATTGGGTGATTTTCCACCTCGACGGCGTTCCTTACATGGAGAAAGCGCCGCTGCTGTACTGGATGATCGCAGGCTGTTATCTCATTTTCGGAGTCCACGATTGGGTGGCGCGCCTTCCCATAGCTCTGGCAGCCATGCTGCTGTGCTGGACCACTTTTCGTTATGGTGCCTGGGCTTTCGGCCGGCGGGCGGGCTTCTACGCCGGACTGGCGCTGGCCACCTGCGTCGGGCTTTTTCTGTTCACGCGGATCCTGATTCCTGACGTGCTGCTCACTCTCACTGTGGCGGTTTGCTTCCTGGCTTTTCAGCGGGCGCTCAATGAAGACGGCGACGAACGTCACCCGCGCGGATGGGCGGTGGTTCTGGCCGTATCGCTTGCCCTGGGTGTATTGCTGAAGGGATTGATCGCGCTGGTGGCGCCGATCGGCGGGGCGCTGATGTATCTGGCACTCACCCGCCAGCTTTTCGTCCGCGAAACCTGGCGGCGTCTTCATCTGCTGAGCGGTCTCCTGATCTTCATTGCCATTGCGGCGCCGTGGCATATTGCGGCTACCCTGCGCATGCCGCCGTATCTGGATTTCAGCATGCACAGCGGACCGGGCCAGTATCACGGGTTTTTCTGGTTTTACTTCATCAACGAACATGTGTTGCGCTTCCTGAACCTGCGTTACCCCCGCGACTACAATACCGTGCCGCGCGCGGCATTCTGGCTCCTGAATCTGCTGTGGCTCTTCCCCTGGAGCGCCTATCTGCCGGCCGCGGCGCGATTCAGCTATCGGCCCTGGGACCGCTCCGGCCGCACCCGCCTGTTGGCGCTGTGCTGGGCCGGATTCCTGCTGCTGTTCTTCACCTTCTCGACGACGCAGGAGTACTACTCCATGCCGATCTACCCGGCGCTGGCGCTACTGCTGGGCTGTGCGATGAGCCGCGAGGACAGCTGGGTGCGCGTCGCCACAAAATGCGTTGGAGCCGTGGCAGCTCTCGGCGCAGTGGCGATTGCGGCGATCCTTTTCGCTGTGCGCCACACGCCGACACCCGGTGACATTTCCGGCGCGCTGCAGCAACACCCGGAAGCTTACACCCTTTCGCTTGGCCATCTGGGCGACCTGACACTGCAATCGCTCGCCTACCTGCGCCTGCCGCTGGTGATTGCCGGGGCAGCATTCCTGATCGGGGCAGCAGGAGCATGGTTGCTGCGCGGCAAGCGAGCCATAATCGCACTGGCTATGATGATGGTGCTGTTCTTTCATGCCAGCAGGCTGGCCTTGAAGACTTTTGATCCATATCTCTCGTCACGGCCCCTGGCGGAGGCGCTGGTGCGCGCGCCCCGGGGGCAGCTGGTGATTGACGGAGCTTATTACTCATTCTCGTCGATTTTCTTCTACGCCAATCGCGATGCGCTCCTGCTGAACGGCCGCGTCAACAATCTGGAATACGGTTCTTACGCGCCGGGAGCGGCGCCGGTTTTTATTGACGATCCGCGGTTCGCAAGCTTGTGGGCCAGCGCCACGCGCTGCTATCTGGTCACTGACGGCACGCAACTGGCGCGGCTGCGCGGGCTGCTCGGCGCAGGCGCTCTGCACGAGCTCGCCGAGAGCGGTGGCAAGTATCTTTTTACCAACGGAGATTCCGGGCCGCTGGTGGTAACTTCCATCAACAGGGAGAACAAACCGGCTTTATGGTAATCCTCATTGCTGCATTGTCTTTATTGCTGGCCGGTTCACTGGTGTACTGTGTGCTGGTTGTAATCGCCACACGGCGCTATCTCCGCGCGGCCCGTCCTGCGCCCGCTGCCGCCCCGGCCATCAGCGTTTTAAAACCGTTGTGCGGGAACGACGAAGGGCTGGAAGAAAATCTGCGCAGCTTCTTTGTCCAGAATTACCCGACGTATGAGATATTGCTGGGGGTGCACCGGGAAGACGATCCTTCAGCCGAGCTGGCGCGCAAAATTATTGGCGAATACAGCGGCAAAGTGGAAGCGCGCCTGGTGATCACCGGAGAATCTCCGATTCCCAACGCCAAGGCCTTCAGTTTGAACCGCCTGGTACGCGAAGCCAGGTACGACCTGCTGGTGATGAGTGACAGCGACGTGCGCGTGCAAACCTCACTGCTCTCAAGTCTCGCTTCGGAATTTGCGGACACATCGATCGGCCTGCTTACATGTCCTTACCGTGCAGTGGCCGGACAAAGCCTGTGGTCGAGGCTGGAGGCGGTTGGGATGAACACCGAGCTTTTAGGGGGCGTGCTGGTGGCCCGCATGATGGAAGGCATGCGCTTTGCTCTGGGCTGTACCGTCGCGGTGCGCCGCAGCGTGCTTGACCACATGGGCGGCTTTGCTTATCTGCAGGAATTTCTCGCCGAAGATTTCGTGATCGGCCAGCGCGCCGCAGAGCTGGGCCATGGCGTGCTGCTGTCATCCTGCATCATTGAGCACCGCATCG
This sequence comes from Candidatus Angelobacter sp., assembly GCA_035717005.1. Lineage (GTDB taxonomy): Bacteria > Acidobacteriota > Terriglobia > Terriglobales > Acidobacteriaceae > Angelobacter. The sequence goes on along the minus strand of DASTJB010000031.1, from coordinate 26,118 downwards.
GCAGCCAGGGATTCGCGACCAATCTTGGTCATCGCCTGCGGTGGGCGCGCAGCACGCGCCGTTCGCGTCCCGCAGGATACTGGGGGCAGATCTTCACCTACCCATTGCCGTGGGCGCTGCTGCTCTGGGCGGCATATCCGATGGCCTGGCCAGTGGTCCCACTCACGGTCGCGCTGCGCTGCGCGGCCGCCGCAGCAACAGCCCGGTATGTAGTCCATGATCCATTAACTCAACGGCAGTGGTGGCTGCTGCCGGTGCAGGACATACTGGCTGTCCTGGTCTGGATCAGCGGCTTTGCAGGCGACACGATCGTGTGGCGAGACCGCAAGTGCACCGTCCTGCGCGACGGACGGTTGCACGTGAATCCTTAGTTTGGCGAATCCACAAAAGTAAACCCCCGCCGGGTGCGGGGGTTCTGAAAGCAGACGCGCTCTTATTTGCTGATGGTGGAGCAGCTGCTCGAGATCATTTTTACCTTGTTTACGTTGAACGTTCCGGACGAGCTGCCCGCGCCAGCTGACGTCGAGCTGGTTGCTCCTGCGGCGGCCCCGCCACTGACGCTGCCGGTCGCGTTGCCGGATGCCGCGCCGCCCGGACTGGATGAGCTGCTGGCATCGGACCCGCTGATCCGCACCTGATGGCCGACATGGTCGCTCAATTTCGAAGTATCGCCGGCGAGCTGCCAGCTTTTCCCGGTATTGTCTGTGAGCGTGAAGCTGCCCGCCGACCCGTTCAGGCACCCTTCAATCGTCGCAGACGAATTGTCACTGGTACTGGTGGTTGAGGTCGTCGTGGTTTGAGTCGTTGTCGAGCTGGTATCAGGCGTGGTTGATTGGCTGGGCGAGGTTGAAGGCGACTGTGTGGTGCTCGGTGTTGTCGACTGTGAGCTGGGCGAAGCCGGTGTGCTCTGTGCAGCCACCCAGACCGCCGATAGCAGCAGAATTGCTGTGATCAGGTACAGCTTTTTCATTTGTGTCCTCCTAATACTTCCGGCCTGCATCAGGTGCGGCCATTGAGAGTAGTTGGAAGCAGCGCTATCGACTTAGATAGGCAACTGCCGCGCAGGTTTGCCTTGAATGGATGCGCCAAAGCGCAGAAAGCAGAGCTGCAGAATTGAGTTGCCCAGAAGAGAGATGCTTGCAGAGTGGAAGAGCCGGCTGGGTTTCGGCAGCACCTAATTCGTAAGGACTAAGATTCGCCGGTCTGCCCGGCTTACACGGCTTCAAGCTGGAGCTGGGGCGCAGGTTGTTCGGCGCGGCGTCGCGGAATGTAGCTGCAGCACGGGTCGGGCGCGAACAGGTTCCCGGTAACCGCGTAAGCCCGTGCGCGGGAGCCGCCGCAGATCGCCTTGAATTCACAGTCACCGCATTTCCCCTGAAGCAGCGAAGCGTCGCGCAAGGATTTGAGGAGGGGAGAATCACGGTAGATCTCCGCCAGGCTCTGCTTGCGCACGTTGCCCGCCGCGACCGGCAGAAAACCGCTGGGGCAAACTTCACCGGTGTGCGAGACGAAAATGAACCCCTTGCCGTCATTGATCGGCAGAAGCCCGGGAATGGCCTTCTCCCAGTCGGCGCTGCCAATCTCAACCGTACCGCGCCCCCTGGCTTTGACTCGCTGCTGGATCACGAAGCGGCGATAGTGCTGCGCCTCAGTGGTTTTGATCTTGAAGGGCATTTCTTTCGCGAGCCGGTAGAGCCTGGCAAAACTATCTTCTACTTCTTCCGCGGAGAGCAGGTCGTCTATGCTTGCGCGGCCCATGGGTACCAGGAAAAAGGCGCTCCAGAGCACCAGACGGAAATGCCGCAGCAGGTTGGCCAGACTCTCCAGGTCGTGCACGTTGCGGCGGGAAACGCTGGTGTTGACCTGGACCGGCAGGCCGAATTGGTTGGCCCAATAGATGGCTTCGAGCGTCCGCGCAAACGAGCCGGGAACCCCGCGGAAGGTATCGTGCAACTCTGGTGTCGAGCCGTCGAGACTCACGGCGAGCCGCGAGAGGCCGGCGCGCTTCAGGTCAGCGATCGCTTCGCGCGTCAGGAGCGGCGTAGCGCTGGGCGTCATGGCCGGTTTCAGATCATAAGCGACTGCGCGGCGCACCAGATAAAAGATGTCAGGACGCTTTAGCGGATCTCCGCCGGTGAGAATGAAAATGGGCGGGCGCAGCTCAGCAACGTCACGCAGGAGCTTTTCTCCCTCGAGCGTGCTGAGTTCCAGCGGATGACGCCTGGGTTGCGCGCTGGCACGGCAGTGATAGCACGCCAGATCGCAGGATTGCGTAACTTCCCAGATGACGATCAGCGGTTTTTGGTTCAGGTCAAGGCCGGTATTCATCGCGCCACCCCAATTCTTCAGGAAGTCCGTAATCTTCCACGCAAAAACCCATCCTAAGATGCGCCTCCCAGTTGAGATGTGACCAGCGTCACAGGCTGTTCTTTCGGCCCATTGCGCGCCGCGGATCGCGGCAAGAAATCTTGCGCCAACATGTGACGAGTGTCACAGAAGCTTTTCTCCGGCCAGCGCAGCATGGGAAGTTGCGGTAAAAGTCACGCGGGCTGAACGGCGACAGAGATGATCTGTGTGACGGCAGCTGCGATGATCCAAGGGGGATGGACTCATGAAATCGCTTATGCATAAACTTCTGAGCGCCGGCCTGGTGCTGGCGGTTGTGGCCACTGTAACCTCTCCTCTTAGAGCACAGGATGATGCTGCTGCTCTGTACAAAGCAAAATGCGTTTCCTGCCATGCCGCGGACGGCAGCGGCAATACTCCGGTGGGCACCAAGCTGGGTGTGAAACCGTTGAGCGATCCCAAGGTTGCAAAACACACTGACGCCGAATGGGTCGATATCACCAAGAAAGGCCAGGGCAAGATGCCCGCCTATGACGGCAAGCTCACCGAGGACCAGATCAAGTCGCTGGTCAAATACATGCGCGGCCTGGCGAAAGGTAAATAGTTCGAAGTTATAGGCAGTATAGGAATGGGGGAGCACCGGCTGAGGGCGCTTGAACCGGGTGCTGGAGAGAAAGTGTGTTCGCGATGAAGCTCTGCTGGATCTCGCTGGTGCTTCTGATGGCTGTCTCGACTGCCGCACAAGGCGGCGGAAAGGCAGCGCCGGGCTCGCCCGCGGCCGCTGCACCTGACAATCAACTCTGCATGTCTTGTCACCAGGAGACCGGTGACAAAATCAAAACTCATGCTCATGCCGGAGTAGCGTGCCAGACCTGCCATGTGAAACATGAGGAATACCCTCATCCTGAAGGCATTGCCAAGCCGGCCTGCGCCGGTTGCCACAGCGGAATCGCGAAAGACTACAGCCACAGCGTGCACGGCCAGGCCACGAGCAAAGGCAACGGGGCCGCGCCGGACTGCGCCACCTGCCATGGGAAAGCGCACGAGTTAGAAGCGGCAAAAACGGTGGAATTTCGCAAGGCGGTGCCGGAACTGTGCGGCAGCTGTCATTCTGATGTCGCGGAGCAGTATCAGGGCAGCGTTCACGGGCAGGCGATCAACCGCGGTCTGGTCCAGGCCCCGGTATGCACGGACTGCCACGGTGAGCACTCGATTCTGCCGGCGCAAAATGCCGCTTCCAGCGTCAACCCCAATCACATACGCGACACGTGCGGCGGTTGCCATAACGATGTCCGGCTGACGCGGCGCTTCGGCCTGCCCTCAGACCGCATCATCAGCTTTGACGCTTCCTACCACGGGCTGGCCTCGAAGTCGGGAGCGCAGACGGTGGCGAACTGCGCAAGCTGCCACAGCGTTCACGACATTCGCGCCTCGAGAGATCCCAAGTCGACGATTCATCCGGCGAACCTGGCCAAGACGTGCGGGCAGTGCCACGTGGGAGCCGGCCAGCGCTTTGCGCTTGGCCCCATCCATACCGCGCAGGGCCATACCGAGGCCGCAGCGGTGCGCTGGGTGCGCTGGTTCTATCTGCTGGTAATCCCGCTAACCATAGGTTTCATGTTCCTGCACAATTTTGGCGACTGGCTCCGCAAGCTGATTGGCCTGCGCTTTGACCGCGCGAAATCGACTGAGCCCGCGGCCGGCGTGCCGGTGCTGCGCACTTTGCCGTTCGAACGGATACAGCACGCGGCGCTGGCGCTCTCGTTCATCGTGCTGGTGTGGACGGGGTTTGCCCTCAAATATCCCGACCACTCGTGGGCGCGGCCGATGCTTCTGCTGGAAGGCCCGCATTCCATGCGGGGGCTGGTGCACCGCATTGCATCAGTGGTTTTCATGTCTGCCGCTCTGGCACATGTCCTCTCGCTGGTCGCCAGCCGGCGACTGCGCGATCATTGGCGCTCGCTGTGGCCGAACCTCAAGGACTTGCGCGAAGCCGGAGCCAACTTCGCGTACAACCTCGGCCTCAGGCGCGTAAAGCCGGGGCGCTCATCGCACAGCTACGTGGAGAAAGCGGAGTACTGGGCCCTGGTGTGGGGCTCGGTGATCATGATCGTGACCGGCGTGCTGCTCTGGGGCAACAATCTGTCATTGCAGTGGATGCCCAAATGGATCCTGGACCTGGCCACCTCAGTCCATTTCTATGAAGCGGTGCTGGCGTCTCTGGCGATCCTGGTCTGGCATTTCTATTTTGTGCTGTTCGATCCGGACGTCTATCCCATGGACACGGCGTGGCTGACGGGGAAGTCGCCGCGCAAAGAACCGGCAGACGAGGCGCATTCATGATCACCGCTGGGCCCAGGCGGTGGCGGTTTGCGAGTGCCTGCCGGCCATGCATTTCGCTGTTGTTTGCATGCGCAGCGCTGCTCAGCACTGGCACTGCGCGGCCACAAGAGCAGGCGACGGAAAAGGTGCAAGAGAAGGCAGCAGAAAAAGCGCCGGCGAAGGCCAAAGCCGACGATACCACCGAGACGTGTCTGGCTTGCCACAACGATAGGACCATGACGACAAAACACGGGCAGAAGACCGTGTCACTGTTCGTGGATGGCAAGCGCTTCGCCGTCTCGGTGCATGCTTCTCTGACCTGTACGGGGTGCCATTCCGATCTAGACGCCAACAATATTCCCCACGGCGCGCCGGCCAAGGTGGATTGCGGCAACTGCCACGCGGAGGAAGCCAAGCAACACACCAAATCGCTGCACGGCAAAGCACTGGCGCGCGGCGACCCGCTGGCGCCGAGTTGCGTGAGTTGCCACGGCAATCACGATATCCTGCCGGCCAAAGACGCACGTTCGCCGGTTGCGCCGATGAAAGTGCCTTTCACCTGCGGCAAATGCCACCAGGAAGGCACGCCTGTACAAAAAGGCCGGAACATTCCCGAGCACGACATTCTCACGAATTATTCCGAGAGCATCCATGGCGAGGGACTGCTGAGAAAAGGGCTCACCGTGGCGCCGAACTGCGCCTCCTGCCACACGGCGCACAGCATTCTTCCCCACACTGACCCGAATTCGTCAATCTCACGAAACAAGATCGCTTCCACGTGCACCAGGTGCCATTCGCAGATTGAAGCGGTGCACCGGAAGACGATCCGCGGCGAACTGTGGGAAAAAGAAGCCAACGTGCTGCCCGCATGCGTGGATTGCCACCAGCCGCACAAGATCCGCAAGGTGTTCTACGCCCAGGGAATGGCCGATGCGGACTGCCTGCGCTGCCACAATGACCAAGGGCTGAAGTCGCGCGATGGACGAGTGCTTGCAGTCCATACTACGGAGCTGGCCGGCTCGCGCCATGCCAAGATCGCGTGCAGCCAGTGCCACTCAGAGGTCAACGCTTCGCACGTGCGGCCGTGTGAGACGATCACCAAGAAGGTGGACTGCACCTCGTGCCACGCGGAGATGGGACAGCAATACCAGCGCAGCGTGCATGGACAGCTTTTCGCGAAAGGAGACGCCAACGCGCCCACCTGCAAGGACTGCCATGGCACGCACCACGTACTGGGAAAGCAGAATACGGAGTCGCCCACCTTCCCGACCAATATCCCGGAGCTGTGCGCGCGTTGCCATCGTGAAGGAGAAAAAGCCGCAGTCCGTTATAAAGGGCAGCAGCACGAGATCATCAAGCATTACTCAGAGAGCATTCACGGCAAGGGGCTGCTGAAGAGCGGCCTGACGGTGACTGCCACCTGCACCAGCTGCCACACGGCACATCGGGAGCTTCCCGCCTCCGATCCGGAATCGACCGTGAATCCCAAAAACGTGCCGAACACCTGCGGCGTGTGCCATCACGGAATCCAGGAGCAATTCGTGATGAGCGTGCACTCGGCTTCCGTTACACATACGGGCAAGCCGCTGCCCGTCTGCAGCGATTGCCACACTGCGCACACGATTGAGCGGGCGGACAAAGACCAGTTCAAGCTCGAGATCATGAACAAATGCGGACGTTGCCATGAGGAAATTGCCAAGACGTATTTTGATACCTATCACGGCAAGGTGTCGCGCCTGGGATACACCAACACAGCGAAATGCTACGACTGCCACGGCGCCCACGACATCCGCAACGTGAACGATCCGCAGTCACGCCTGAGCCGCGCCAACGTGGTGCAAACGTGCGCGCGCTGCCACGCAGGCGCAACCCGCCGCTTTGCCGGATACCTGACTCATGCCACGCACCACGATCCCCGGAAATATCCGTTCCTGTTCTGGACTTTCTGGGGCATGACGGCGCTGCTGGTGGGGACATTCGTCTTTGGCGGCGTGCACACTCTGCTCTGGCTGCCGCGCGCGCTGCAGATGCGGCGTGAATTGAAGGCCGCAGAGGCGGCTGAGCAGTTGAAACTTCCGTCTGAGGGGGAGCAGAAATAAATGCCCGCATCGATCAAAGAGCCGGAAGTCGAGCAGCAGCCGCTTGTGGCCGCGGCGGCCGCCAAGCCCGTCCCGGAGCTTGAATATGTGCGCTTCCGGCCGCTGCATCGCGCACTCCATATTTGCATGGTGGTCAGCTTTATCACGCTGGCGCTCACCGGGATGTCGCTCAAGTTCTCTTATACGGGCTGGGCGGTAAGGCTCTCACACCTGCTGGGCGGTTTTCAGACCGCGGGATTCATCCACCGCAGCGCAGCCTTTCTGATGTTTACTGCGTTCGCTGTCCACATTGGGGACCTCATAAGGCTCAAACGAACGCACTACCACTCATGGAAGAAACTGCTGTTTGGGCCGGACACCATGTTGTTTACTCTGCGCGACCTGAAGGAGTTCGTCGCGACCATGAAGTGGTTTGTGGGCGCCGGCCCGCGCCCGCGTTACGGACGCTGGACCTACTGGGAGAAGTTCGACTACTTCGCGGTTTTCTGGGGAATCGCGGTGATCGGCGCCACCGGTCTCATCTTATGGTTCCCAATCTCTTTCACCCGGTTCCTGCCGGGCTGGTTCATTAACGTGGCCACCATCATCCACAGCGACGAAGCGCTGCTGGCCACCGGCTTCATCTTTACCATCCATTTCTTCAACACGCATTTGCGACCGGAAAAGTTTCCCATGGATACCACGGTGTTCACCGGCCACATGTCAGTGGCGGAGCTCAAGCGCGATAAGCCCGCGGAATATGACGAACTGGCGGCCAGCGGCCGATTGCAGGAAAACCTGGCTGAGCCGCATCCGGCGGTCGTGATCAAGACCATTCGAGTCTTCGCGTGGTGCGCCCTGGCGGCGGGATTCAGCATTGTGGTGTGGATCATTTACGCCATGATCTTCGCGTATCGCTGAAAGACAAGCGTGCTATCGCAACTTTGTCCGGCAGCAGTGTGATTTTTGTCACTCAATTTGTGCTTCGGGCAGGCATAATATGTCGCGTTCCGCAGCAGAGGAGATTTTGCGCAGATGAGAAAAACGTTTCGCGAGTGGCTCTCGCCCATCGTTTATCTGTCGAATAACTGGATCAGCCTGATCGGCGTGATTGTGGTCACCGCAGCCACGGTCACGTGGCTGGTGTATCTGCCGATTACCATCCGCGGCGGGACCATGCACCCATATTTCGGACTGGTGGTATATCTCCTGCTGCCGGGAATTTTCATCGCCGGTCTGCTGCTGATTCCGATTGGAATCTGGTGGAACCGGCGGCGAAAAAAGGCGAAGGGACAGATGCCGGTCGACCTGCCGCCGCTCGACCCGCGCAATCCTGAACTCCGCAAGCTGGCTCTTTTCGTTCTGGTCACGACCTTCCTCAATATCATCATCGCCAGCCAGTTTTCCTACAGCGCCGTGCGCTATATGGACACTGTGGCCTTCTGCGGCCAGACCTGCCATACGGTGATGAAGCCTGAATTCACGGCGCACCAGCGCTCGCCGCACTCGCGGGTGGAGTGCGTGAACTGCCACATCGGTCCCGGAGCGTCCTGGTTTGTGCGCAGCAAGTTATCGGGAGCGGGGCAGGTGATCGCGGTCATGTTGAACAATTATCCGCGGCCGATCCCGGTGCCGGTGCGCAATCTGCGTCCGGCGCGTGAAACGTGCGAGACCTGCCACTGGCCGCAGAAGTTCGATGAGGACCGCCTGCGCGACATCGCCAGCTTTGCTGAAGACGAGCAAAACACTGAGAGCCATACCGTGCTGATGCTGCATCTGGGCGGAGGACCGACGCGCGTGGGCATCCATGGACGGCACCTGGGCGAGGGGACCACCGTCCGCTACTATGCCGCCGACGACAAGCGGCAGAAGATTCCGTATGTGGAATACACCTACGGAGGCGCCACGACGGCTTATGTCTCCGGGAACGTGAAGCCAGACCCGGCACAGCTGCGGGAGATGGATTGCATCGATTGCCATAACCGCCCCACGCACATTTATGAGCTGCCGAACCGTGGCGTTGATCAGGCAATACTCTCAGGCGAGATCGCTCGCGACCTTCCTTTCGCGAAGAAACAGGCAGTCGCGATCCTGAAACAGAATTATGCGACGGACGATGAGGCGGCGACGAAGATCCCAACTGCATTTGAGGATTTTTATCGCACCCATTATCCCCAGATCTATGCGCAACGGCGAAATGAAATCGGCCGCTCAGCCAAGGCTGTGCTGGGCGTGTTCCAGCACAATGTCTTTCCTGAGATGAAGGTGAGTTGGGGCACCTATCCCAACAATCTCGGCCATACGGATTTTGATGGCTGCTTCCGCTGCCATGATGAGCAACACGCCGCGAAAGACGGCAAAACCATCACCCAGGATTGCAGCGCGTGCCACAACATCCTGGCGTCGGACGAGAAGAACCCGAAAATCCTGACCGACCTGGGAGTGCTGACAAAGGGTTTAAAGTAAGAAGGGAGGCGGCGCAACAAGAGTTATCTTGGCGTCTTGACGGCGCCGGCCTGGCTCTCCGCAGAGACCGCAACCCCGCCCTTTTGCAGCAGCTGGTAGGCCTGCGCGATAGTCAGTGCATCGCTTACGCGACGGAACTCCGTGAGCCGCTGCATCTGCTTGACGTTGATGTTCTTGAAAATCACCGCGTGGCCCGTCATTCTTACGTCGAGCGCGACGATCTCCCAATGGTTTTCGCCGACGTGGTTTTGGACCACGGAGAAAGTGCCGCCCTTATTGAGCCTGCCCAGGAGCCCCCAGCCAAACAGCACGTCTGCAAACAACGAGCCATCCATGCGAGTGAGGCGGCCGGCAACACGGTCCACCCACATCTTGCCGCTGAGGGCGCGAAACACCTGGAGCTCGCGGTTGGGCGGATCATAACGAGGATTGGGCAAGAAGGAAAGCCGCACCTGCCCGTTTTCCTCGCCTTCATACTTGAAAATGAAGGCGTCAGGGATGGCCTTGAACATCATGGTCAGCTTGTCAGAATCATCCTTGGCGCGCTTTTCGCGCTTGGCGCGCTCGGCCGGATCGTCGACCAACTTCTTCATGCGAGCTTCGTCAGCGGTCCGCTGCTCCGGCGTGAGCGGCCGGCCATTAATGAGGAGGGTACGGGCAAGCTGCCCGTCTTTGGTCTCGATAACATCGCGGTCCTGACTGCCCTTGTCATCTTCGCGATGAATTTTGTAGCGCCAGTGCGAGTGGTCGGTTTCGTCGGCTGCAATCTCATGCTTGACGACTTCACGCATGTACTGGGTGGCGTCTGAAGGCAGGGGCGGAAGCGGGTCCGGGCCCATGGTCCGGCTCTGCTGCAAAGCGAAAATCAGATTCGCTGAACAAACAAACACCACCATGCGCCACAGGAACCTGCGGAAACTCATAGATGACCAGAGATAGATACCTTATTAGACGCTGAAATCCAGCAGCTAGTTGCATTTTACATCCTGCTCCAGCCGGCTGGCGCTTGCTTCACGACGAAAAACAACGGATGTTTTCTTCGGACGCAGGACACGGGCCAATGGCGGGAGGAAAAACGAAAGAGGCGGCTTTTCAGCCGCCTCTTTCTTGGAATCGACCCTCTTCGGAAAGGCAGTCCCATTGGCTCGATAGCACGACTGCGACCAGAACCGCTGTTCCCCTGGTTTTCGGTCCCATTCGCCGCCGCGACATTCCGTTCCGGTCGACGCTTTACTTTTAAGCAAATAGACGGCCAAACTGGCCGGGAACTCTGGTTTTCAGGGTGCAGCAAGTAATTGGTAAATAAGGATCTTATTGGAGGTCGCCATGCAGTACTCTTTTGGTTAATGTTTACTAGTATATAAATACACAAAATTGGGAATTGCAATGCCGCCAATAAGCACCGGATTGCCTTTCCGATGCACACCTACAGTAACTACTTGATTTCTCGCGACAGCAGTACACTACCTGAATCCTGACAGATTTCGGGAGAGCGGCGGTCCAGATCGCACGCCAAAGATTTCATTCTCCGCAGAGGAGAGCCAAGGAAAGGTGTCTTGACCATGTGGAAACCACGCCCTGAAGACAACAAGCCCACCACCACAAATCCGAATCCATCCACACAATCCGTTGCGCCGCTGGCGGCAACGCCAACCCCGACAGTCGCCCCGCCCAAAGAGACTCCCAGAGCGCCGGAGCCGCATCGGGGAGATGTCGGTCACATCGGAAAGTCAGTGCAGATCAAAGGTGAGCTTACCGGCAGCGAAGATCTTTATCTCGACGGTGAGATCGAAGGAACGATCGATCTGCGCGACCACAGCCTGATCATCGGACCTAATGGAAAGATCAAGGCCAGCATCAGCGCGCGCGACCTGGTGGTCCATGGCAGGATCGAAGGTAACATCACGGCGACGGGCCGGGTAGAGCTGCGGAAATCGTGCACGCTGATCGGCGACGTCAGCACGCAGCGCATTGTGATTGAAGACGGCGCGTTCTTTAAAGGCGCGATCGACATCAAGGAGAGCGCCAAGCAGGAAGCGCGCAAACCGGTGGCAGCTGCGGCAGCCGCAGGCTCAAGCATGAGTTCAGGCAGCAGCTCCAGCGCGGCCAGTTACAGTGCGGCGCCCGGGTCGCAGGGTTCCTTTTTAGACAACAAATAAGGTACAGTAGGGGAGCTTGGGCTCCTCTGGTCACAATTTGAGGCGATGGTTCCGTGGAGCGGACTCTCAGGCCAAGCAGGCCGAGAGCGGTAAAGCTGCGCCACGGACCAGCCGCCGTTGTATCGGCCTGGGCGAGTTCATGCGCAACCTGAAAAGCGCAGGCGAGACCAAGCTCTCAGTCCTCGATCTCGGCCCCACCACACCGGTCAACATCGCTTACATCACAGAGCTGGGCGCAAGGGTTTACAACCAGGACATTCTGCGTGAATCTCAGGATCCCGAGTACCAGGCAAAACAGGAAGACGGATCAAGCCAGATCGATCCCGGGAAGTTTTTCGCCGAGAACCTGAACTATCCTGCGGGGCAGTTTGATGCCATCCTCTGCTGGGACGTGGCGGATTACCTTCCTGAGCCACTGGTCAAGCCGCTGGTGGAGCGCCTGCAAAGCCTGCTGAAGCCCAAAGGCCACCTGCTGGCATTTTTTCATATGAAGGATGCCGGACCTGAATCGCGGTACTCGCGCCATCACATTGTGCGGGAAGACACTCTGGAGCTGGAGCCGATTGAGGGTTTTCGGCTGCTGCGTATCTTCAATAATCGGCACATTGAAAATCTTTTCAGTGAATTCGCTTCGCGAAAGTTCTTCCTGGGCCGCGACAACATCCGAGAAGTGCTGATGGTTCGATAAGCGGACCAGATTGCCTAGTCGTGGTAATTTTTACCCACGAGTTCAAACTGGGTAGGCAGATCCATCGCCAGAAGTGGTACCAAAATACCCACAAAATGGACTCTCCTCCCGGGCGTCAGTGAACCTTAGTACTTCTGCACCAGAGAGATAGATCTCCTCGCCATCGCATATTCTTGATTCGCAACGATTTAAATTTCATTTGCAAAACTTCATAGGCGCCTACGTTCTTTGGGCACACGGATTGCTCTATCTACGTGGTTCGCATTGCAAGACATATCCCCACGGACCCTGCAATCGGGTGCGAAAAAGAGGTAGGTTCAAATGTCCAGCAATCTTGGTGTGATGAGCAATTTGGGAATCCTGGTTCCCGCAGTTGAAAGCCGCACCACCGAATACAACCGAATCTACGAAGAAAATCGCCACCGGATTTATTCTCTGGCTTTCTGGATGACCGACAACGAGCTTACGGCTGAAGGGCTTTCGGCCAATGTTTTCCTGCGCGCCTTCGCCGGCAGCGCCAGGCCTACGGCGGAACAGATTGACGATGCGTTCCTGGCTGAGGTCCGCGAGACCGTCACCCTGGGCGCGCTGACCCTGCATTGCGCTGCAACCACGACACCCAGCATGCACAGAAACGTGAAACGCGTCCATCTGGAGCGCGCGGTGGTCCAGCTTCCGGCTACGGAAAAGCTGATTTTCCTGATGCATGACGTTGAAGGCTACGATCATCAGCGGATTGCGCGCCTGCTCGGGATCGAAGAACAGGAATCGCAGTATGGACTTCACCAGGCCCGAGTTCTGATCCGGGAATTGGTATCTCAGATGTCGTAGTGGTTTATCTCCTCTCTCCTTACTCTCCAACCCCTTCGAAAACGAGGGGGTTTTTTCTTGGAATTTACAAATGCGTGCATATTAACTTCGGGAGTGTTTATTTATGTTAATTTGCGCGCGAACTGAAACTTTTTGGGAAAACTTACGTCTATCCTAGTAACAACATACGCAGTACCCCCACGTGGGCGTCGCCCCTATACCGGCGCCCACTTTCTTTTTCTCCTCTGCGAAGACTGTGAGCGCTGCGATGTTTGTCGCAAGCGTGACAAATTCTACAATCGATTTCTTCCATTGCGCCTGTCTGCAGTGACGGTGAGTTTCAGATCAGGTGAAGTGCGACGATCGCCAGGGCAACAGACTGAAGCAGGTGAGGTTCTAATAACCCGAAGCGGTGGCGCTTGTCGCAGACTGTGACCGGCGACTATAAAATAAGTAGCGGTTATTGCTTTTCAGGAGGAGAGACGACATGGACTGGAAGAAGACGCTCGTCTACGGGTCGTTTGCTGCTGGTGCGATCCTGTTTCTAACCGGACGCCGGCCCGCGGGGCTGGTGCTTGCCGGAATCGGCGTGGCGACGCTGGCGGCTGAGAATCCGGAAAAACTGCAGGAGCTGTGGCGGCGCATGCCTGAATACCTTGAGAAGGGCAGCAAGTTCGTGGACATGGCTTCGAATTTCCTGGAGCGGATGGGCGAGCAGCGCTCCGGCGGTTATCGCAATATGCCGGTTGCGGGCGGCACGCGTTATTAGACCACCCCACCACGCGCAAAAAGCACGCGTGGCGGGGACCCGGCAACGGCATGGTTCCGCGCCAACAATTCCGGGACTGCTTTTAGCGCAGCGAGCTAAGGTTCTTTCCTATTTGCAGCGAAATACGCTGGTGCTCAGCTTCGTCAATATGGCGCGCGAAGCGGGCAAAGGCGGGATATTTTTCCGGCGCCACCACCTGCGCAGGAATGTGGAACTCCCGCCGGATCTCAATCTGTTGCGCTGACTGAACAAAGCGCACGGAATACTCCCCAAATTCACTCTTCTCAACAAGATCGGCTGGAGCCGACCGCACCTGAACTTCCGGCGGCAGGTGCAGGTGGAACACGGCGCTTTCATAAAACAGCGAATCGATATACAGCGGGAACTTGCGCGAGGGCAGCCGGGCATAAAGCGCGTTCAGCCCAAGGGCGGGAACAAGCTGGTCGATTTCAGCCGTGCCTTTCTGCCGGTTGACGAACTGCGGCATGGTGCAGTGGAGCAGCAACTGGAGCGGCTGTTCCGGATCGTCCTCATGGGCGGCCGAGCCGGTAACGGCCGAGGCGCCGGGGAAGATGCGGATGGCAAGCTGCTCAAAAAATGCCTGGCGCTCGCGCGGAGTGGCGCTGCGCAGCAGGCTGCGGATTTCCTGAGCGCGCGCGGGGCCCAGCCGGATATCGAGCTCGGCGACCAGATCATCGCTCTGCAATGAAAGCTCACCCTCCGCGACACTTTTTTCTTCGGCAAAACTCACGTGCAGCGCGACGGTTTCAGACTTCTTCTCATCGTCTGCAGTCAAAGGAACGAAGAGCGCTTCGTGGATTTCGAGTGCGGGCGAGACCGCGCCGAAGGGCAGGTCGTCTGCCTCGGCGTCCACATCGATGATTTCTCCACGTGGGAGCCAGAACCGCACCAGGGGCTCGGTGTAGCAGTCAGAATCGCGCTCGCGAGCGCATTTCTGGTCTACTTTGCGCGCCAGAAGGAGCCCGGCTTTCAGTCCAGCGGCGCGCGCCAGCGAGAGCAGCGCTGAGGTGCGGCTGCCCTGGCCATTTTGCAGCGCATCTTCCGCCGGGCTGGCAGCCCAGTCGGGGCCGGTGGAGTCCAGCCTGGTCGTGACGAAACGGTAGAGCCGCTTCGCCTTTTCGAGATCGCTCACAGCCTGGCTGAAAGCGAGAGACGCCACGGCCTCATGGACGTGGAGGCCGGGTCGCGTGGCTTCTATCAGCTCGTCACGGAGTCGATCGCGGCCGTTTTCCGCGGCAGCGATGGTTACGGTAGGAAGCAGGCTGGCGGAAGGCAGATATGGCTCAGCGATGGTCTGTGAGATGTCGTTACGCTCCCAGATGCGGACCACTGTTTCACCGGTTCCGCCAACCAGGGGCTGCGGCGCTCCGGCGCGTTCGCCAAGTTCGAGCTTTGCTTCAGGCGGGCTGAGCAGCACCAGACGCGAATAAAGTATGGGCGCGTCAAAGGAGCCGAAAACCAGAGAAACGGCGCTTCCGGGAGCCTGGCCGAGCCCGGGATAATGCATCACGTATTCTTCTTCAATCGCGTCCCCGGGTTCCAGAGCCGGCATGGAGACGGTTGACTTCTGCTGCGCGGGTTCCGGCTCAATGACCTGGCCTGACGGCTTGATGGTCCGCAGCTCCAGCAGGTCAGCGGAGCGGGGAAGCGCAACCTCTCCGTAATGAGTGATGCCGTCCTTGTTCAGTGGACGAGTGATGCGATGAACATAGACCGATACTCCGCCGTGCGGCTCCAGGTCGACCACTTTATCCGAGAGCAGAACCACGACGGAACCGCCGGAGAAGGTGCGTTGCGCGGCGTTGCGGACGAGTTCCAGGCTGTCGCGGCGGTAGGGAATGTAGAATTCACGCGCCTGAGTAAAGCCGGCTGCACGCGGAGTACGGCCATCCTGCGCGGAAGCCGGATTTTCTGCGAGCCGGGCATAGCTGCGGGAGCCCGGCGCCACGGCGTGAAGCTGCCTGGCCTGCAAGAGGGCCGCGCCCGGCTGGTTGGAAAGGACCAGCTCTTCAATCATCATGCGGCGCGCCGCGCGATGGAGAGGGTCCTTGACCACAAGCTCCTGCAAATATGCTGCAGCGTCGCTGTGGCGGCCCGATCCGGCGAGCGCTCTTGCGTATTCGAGCGACTCCGGCGCGCAGGCCGGCAAACGCTGCTCCAGCTCGCGAGCTTTGTCCTGCTCGGCGGTTGCGCTGTGGAATTTGACGGCGTCGGTCAGACGCGCGCAGGAAGGATGCAGCTCCAGCAGCCGGGCGAGCAGCGCAGGCGCTTCCGTTTGCGCGCGAGAGAGAGTAAAGGCCATTTGCAGAGCCAGCTCCGACTCCGGACGTTCGGCGAGGATACTCATGATGTCCGGCCGAGCGTCATCGCCCTGGCCGCGCGCGAGTGCACTCTCCGCAGATTTGAGCCGTGCGAGCAAAGCCGAGGGCTGCATGGCGGCCAGCGCCTTCCAGGCGGCATCGGCACGGGGCGAGTGATCTTCCGCGGCCGAGTAGAGCAGCGCGCGCAGATATTGATCGAGCGCCGAGTTTTCGCGCGGCCCGGCCTGCAAAAGACGGTCCATGGTGACGAAGTCGCCGCGGAACCAGGCAGAGAGTTGGGTCACGTATTGCGCCAGGAGCGGCGGAAGGTCAGACTTCCTGCCGGCAAAAGCAAACTGCGGGTGCATGGCGAGACTCAAAGGGGCTGCATCAGCGGTAAATTTCACCAACACGCGATGATGTCCGGGACGCAGCCGCAACACCACCGAGTTGCGACTGGGCGCAGCGGTGAATCTCGAATCGTGGAGCAGAGCAGGTTTGCCATCGATGAACACCTGATAAGCGCCGGCGCTTAACACCTCCAGTTCCGATGGCTGCGCCGCGGCCAGATCGATGTCACTTGCGGCGTAGTAAATGCGGCTGGAGGAAAAATAGTCAGGGAGTGACAGCATGCCGTCGCGGAACCAGAAGCGTTCGGTGCTGATGGTTGACGCTCTCTTCCCGCCGCTCTCCGCGATCGCGTACTGCGGGCGCGTCAACTGATCGATTTCCGGGGGCCAGCGGCGCTCAAAATCGACGTTGCTGAAATTGCCGAACGGCCCGGCGATGCGCCAGCGCGTAATGAGACCGGCAGAGTGCGCGGCCTGGTCGATTTCAAGATTCGGCTGGCCGTCCATGGCGGCGGCGACGAGGGCCAGGCGCAGATTGAATGTGCAATCGCGGTTGAGCGCGGCCGCGGCTTTGAGGCGGCGCAAGATTGCATTGAAGGCCTTTGTGTTGCCGGCGTGTTGCAGAATGCGGTTGGAGGCGAGTTCGTGAATACCGCGATCCGCCGGCAGCGAGCAGAGACGCAGGGCGGAGTCGAGCACGAGATCGGGACGCTCCTCGAGTTCCGCGGTTTCCATGCGGACAAAAAGAGCGGTGGTATCACGTGGGTGCTGTTTCAGGCGAGCATCAGAGGTAGCGGCGGCGACGGGCAGATCAAAATCGATGAGGAATTTTTCCAGCAATGATTGCCCACCCTTTGCGACCGGTCGAGAGCCGTGGGTACCGGCAGTCGTTTGGGTCGGAAGGGATCGGGCACCCAAGTTGTCGTGGTTCTGCCCGGCACTCTGCGCGCCGAAGGAAGAAGGACCCAACGCCGGCAAAACGAGAATCGCACAGCACACAAATCGGACGAGGGGGAGATGGCGTCTCATTGCGGGAGGCTCACGGTGATTTCGTTGCGGAAGCTGCGCTCAACCTGCGAGCAGAACTGGCGGAAGGCGGGATAGTCCTGGGCGCTGATGCGGGCCTTCTCAAACTCAACCCGGCTTTGCACCACGATCTCGCCGGCTGACTTTTTGTAATGCACGCGCACCGAACCGAAGCTGCCGGAAAGGTTCTGGTCGCGCGGCAAGAGCGTTACTTCCGCACCAGGGGGAAGCGCGATGTGGATCTCTTCCTCGGTTGTCCAGGGCGAGGGCAGCACCAGATCCTGAGTGCGGGTGCCGGAGGCGGCCAGCGCGGCAACGTAAGAGCGCGGCATCCAGGATGAGCTGAGAGCGACGATGCGTTTCTGTTCGAAGGAGTTCAGCGCGCCCTGGAAATCGACGCTGACGGCCGAAGAAAGCTCTTCCGCGCCGCGGACCGCGACATGATCGACCTGCACGCTGGGAAAGACCTCAGCCAGTTCGCGACGGAAGGTATCCAACTGCTGCTCGCGCACGGCGAGGTCATGGCGCAAACCGGGCGCATCTTCACCGCGGGTGACGGTCGAGCCGCTGAATTGGATTGCACCCTGGGCGGAGAGCGTGGCGCGGATGGTGTGCCGGGTGACATTGTCGGCGGCCTTGCTCATGGGAACGCGACGAAGCTGCGCCATGCCGTCCAGACTGACCGTCAAAGCCATGGCTCCCTGGTCTTCGACCGGCAGCTCGCGGCCGGCGTACTCGGCGGTGCCGTCGAGCCAGAGGTCATATTTGGGGAGGTAAACAATCGCGTGATTGAATACGGCCACCGATGCCGGATCACCGGCAACGTTGCCCAGCGAACGCGTGCGCACGAGAGCAATTTCAGCGTCGATGCCCGCGGCGCGCAGCAGCGAGATCATCAGGCTGGCCTTGTCTTTGCAGTCGCCGAAGCGGCGGGCATAAATCTGGCTGACCGGATACGGCTTGTAGCTGTAGATGCCGAACTCAAGCGCGACGTAGTGCGTGCTGCGGAGAACGAATTCCTGAATGGCGGCAATTCTCTCGCGATCGCCGCGCGCATTCTGAAGCACGCGCTGCAGCTCGCTTTCGAGCGAGGAGTCGAGCGCGAATTGCGGCCGGATCAGGCCGGCATACCAGGCGCCGAGCTGCTTCCAGTCTCCGACAGTCGAGACATGCACGTAAGGCGAGACTTCCGTTGCGCCGGGGCTGCGCGGCTCGCGCGGCAGAGCCGCGACGGAGCGCGATTCCCAGCTGAAGACCTGCGAGCCATTCCGGGCGGCGACCGTTGCCGGCGGAACCTTCTCCGCATGAACGAAGAGTTCTTGCGCCGCGGGAGCGATCAGCACATATCTCTTCAGCTGCGCTGGAGCGCGGCCCGCAAAGAGCACCAGTTCGCCGAAATAACCGCTGTAAGGCGCGGAACGCAATTTGGGCATGACCGCGTATTCGAGCTCGACGGCGTCGCCCTTTTCCAGCGCGGGAAAGCGAAGCTGGCGCGAGCGCATGTCGTAATACATTGAATATTCGGCGAGCTCATGATCGCCGAGGTCCTGAGCATCGAGGACCGAACCATCTTTTTTCCAGGTGCGTGCGCGCACGATCTTCAGCTCTTCTGTCGCGGGCGAGTAGCGAATGGAACTGAGGCGGCGTGCATCGAGAGCGGCTTCAGAGCCAAGATAAAAAATCTGTTGCACGTGGACGCGGTCCAGGCCGCTGGAAAGAAGCTCCTGGATGCGAATATCGGCCAATGCCAGATCGGCGGGTTGGGGCGGGTGCGAGAAGGCGGCGTCAATCACAGTTTGCGGATTGACCAGGTACTCCGCGTCAGTCTTGATGGCGTTGGGGCGCGCCGCCGCTGCAGCCGCCGCCAGCTCCTGCTGCGCTTCGCGCGCGAGATGCAACTGTTCATAAACCTGGGCCAGCCGGCGATGCGCTTCCGTATTGCCGGGATCGAGCGCGACCAGGCGAAGCAGGGAATTTTTCGCACCCGCGGCGTCGCCGCAGTCGAGCTGCACCTGGGCCAGCCGCGACCAGATGTCAGGCTGGCCAGGCTGGAGGCGCGCGAGAGCAAGATAGTCGGACTGGAGGTCATACTTCATATGGCGGCGTTCGTGGAAGCGCGCCAGCAGCTCAATCTGCTCGCGATCGTCACTCTTCTGCTCGAGTACGGAGGCGGCGAGGCGGGCCGAGTCATCGAGAAGGCCGATCTGTTCGTAGTCAAGGGCCAGCCGTCCCCGCAACCAAAGAGGCGCCGGCCATTGCTTTTGCAATGCGCGAAGGTCCGCCAGTGCGGCGGAGCGCAGCCCAAGGTTCAAGTACAGCGCAGCGCGGCGCTCGGCGACCACAAAATCATCGGGCGCGGCCGCCGCGGCGGAGTTGAGCACATCGCGGGCCTTTTCCAGTTGTTGCCGGCCGACGTAATACGCGGCCAACTGCAATTTGATCTGCGGATTTCCTGGTTCGACGGCGAGACCGGATTCGAGAGCGGCAAACTTGCGCAGAGGCTCGTCAGTCCATTCAGCAACGTGCAGCCAGCGCGCGGCGGCCGGCTCAAGGCGCGCGGATTGGAGCAGATGATCGGCGGCCTCACTGACTCCGGCAAGATGCTCAAGCTCTGCGACGGTTTCAAGATCGGCGGCCGAGCCGGAGCCGGCAGCCTGACCGGCCTCAGCCAAAATCTGCTTGCGTGCCGCCTCAATCGCATACCAATGCTGTGCACGCGGTTGCGTGGGCAGGATGAAGGGGCGCAGATCGTCAAACGACGCAGCGGCTTCAGTCTTGACTACAGGCGCTTCTGCCGCGGATTGACGCACGCCATCGAGAAACTGCTGCACGCGGCTGCGATCGTCCACGTAGTCACCGAGACGCTGAATGCGGTCGAGAAGGGTGAGTTTTTCCAGCTTGCCGGAGGCGATCCAGCGGGCCTGCAGGCGATTGAACTCAAGATCGTAAGGATTGCGAGATTGGGCATGGAGCGCCGGGCAGAGCGCAAGCAGACAAACCAGCGGCATGTGTTGCAGCGGGTTGCGCATAGCTTTATTTATTTCTGTCGCTTCGCTCCAAACCGCTTGAAGAGCTTGCCCCTGGTGGCGCTCTTCAGCCTTGACGCGAGCCGCTCGCGGCCGGGTCGGGCTCGCGGCTTCTCGAGTTTTTAGCGGAAGCGCTTAACCTTAGGGTTTCAAGGGTTCCGCAGCAAGCTGCTTCGCCCTCGCGATAGCTCGCGCGATCCAGCGCTCGCCATCGCTTAACCTCGGGGGAGGGAATACGAATGCCCCAGGCGGTGAGTTCCCCGCCCGGGGAAAATCGCAAATCGCTTTGAGCTGTCCGCCTCGCCTGCTCCGTTTCCCCCAGGTTTTTAATCTGCCGGCGCTGGAGAGGTCATTAACGCTCTAAGCGATTGGGTTAAGGTGAGATAAGTATCCTGGTACTCACAATTTAGGCCCATTCATCGAAAGACCTAGAGCCCGAGGTAAATAGACCTTAGCTGGCGCGTAAAGACGCACATCCCAGGGGTTACTTAGGTTCATCTGAATGGAGCAGCAAAGGGGTGGTCTCACCGCTATGGCACGTTTCTTGCTTTCCGTGGCCGTTTTAGCTTTATTGGCAGCACCACAGGCGCTGGGCCAGGACAGGCATCTGCAGGAAACCGGATCAGCGATCGTGCTGGCCCATTCCACCTTTGCGCACGGATATCGCCACGGCTACGAAGAGGGCTACCACGCCGGAAATACCGACATAAACATGGGCCGCTCACCCCGCAGCAAGCTTTCAGATTTGCGCGATCTGAAGACCGGATACCAGGCGCAGCTTGGTCCCAGGAAGGTCTTTGAAGCCGGATTTCATGCGGGAATAAGGGCCGGATACAGCGATGGCTATCTCGGACATAACTTCCGCGCCGTGGATACGCTGCGCGCGCTGGCTGCCGCGCTCGATGATTCGGTTCCCGCCGGCGATCCCAAGCATGTGTACTTCGATGACGGTTTTGCCGCCGGCTATGACAGCGGGTTCCAGCGCGGCGGGTCGGACGATTCGCGCGCGGCCCAGATTGATTTCCGCGTGGTCGATTGCGGCCAGTTCCATCCTGCGCACCAGCGCAACGTGGCGGCGGAAGGCAGCTATTGCGAAGGCTACCGCCGCGGCTTTGCTTTAGGCCACGCGGATGGCTTTGTTCTTCGTCCTGAAGGCTCGCGGCTGGAAGCCAGCAAGTAACCCCTAGGACAAACCTCTCAACCTTGCGCCGCGACAAGGGTACATGTACTCTGCTTAATAATGGGCTTGGGCTGAGGTTCATGATACTTTCAGGTCGTGTGAACCATTTCTTGCTTACAATGCACATATGACGCCACGGTCTTGGAAGGAGTTTTGATGAAAGCAGGCGCATCGAAGAGAACGATTCGAATCGCGGTGGTGGAGAGTGACCCGCTGCGCTTCATTGGATTGAAATCTTTGTTCGATACGGAAACGGACCTGGAACTGGTTTCCTGCAGTCTGGCAGAGCTGGGCCCGCGCAAGGACATCGACCTGGTGTTGCTGGGTACGCGCGCCGGCCAGAACCTTTTTGACGTGATGGCGGGACTGAAGGCCGCGCGCCCCGACCTGCGCATCATCGTGACCGGCAGCGGCGCCGACGATGAAACGATTCTGAAAGCACTGGCGGCAGGCGCAAAAGGCTACGTTGACGAAGCCGCGTCGCCGGCGGAGTTCATCCAGGCCATGCGGATTGTCCACGCCGGTTCGGTGTGGGCGCCGCGGCGCGTGCTCTCGATCTTTATCGAGCGCGTGACCTCGTCTCCGGGAAGGATCTTCCCGGCAGGCCGCGTCACTTTCACCGATCGTGAAAAGGAAGTGCTGGAGCTGCTGGTGGTGGGCCGCTCGAACAAAGAGATCGGCTCGGTGCTGGGGATTGAAGAGCGCACGGTGAAAGCGCACGTCGCCAAATTGATGAGGAAGGTCGGCGTGCAGAACCGCATCGCGCTTTCCGTGCATGCGATCACGCATTCCTTGGTGACGTCTTCGAAGTAGAATCATCGCTCAAGTCCTGAGAAGCCCGGCTTGGTGAGAGCCGGGTTTTTTGCGCGCCGAAAAAGAAGCGCTGTTAACTAAAAAGGTATCCCTCGGAGTACATGTCCTGATCCGCCGGGGAAGACGAACCCCGGTTACTTGCCGCGAAAATCGTGGCGATACATACTCTCCTCACCTACCACAGAACCTGGGAGACGGGGTTGGACACGGTCACGAGGGTCACCGTATCCAACCCTTTATTATTTTTGGGCATCTACTCACCTGCTCTCACGGCTAAAATCATTTCGAGGAACTTATGAAATCATTGATTCGCGTTGTGCTGTTTGCATTGCTGGTGTCCGGCGCGGCACTGGCGGAAACCGCGGCGAACCGGGCTGAGTCGGCCGCAACCGTGCTCAACGAAATCATGGCCACGCCCGACAAGGGCATTCCTTCGGAAATTCTGGGCTCGGCCAAGTGCGTGGCGGTAGTGCCTTCACTGCTCAAAGGCGGATTCGTGTTCGGCGCCATGCACGGACGCGGCATGGCCACCTGCCGCACGCCCAACGGGTGGAGCGCGCCAGCGCCGCTCACCACCACCGGCGGCAGCTTCGGATTGCAGATCGGCGGCCAGGCCGTGGATTTGGTCATGGTCATCATGAATGATCGCGGCATGACCGCGCTCCTTTCCAGCAAATTCAAGCTCGGCGCCGATGCCTCGGTCGCCGCAGGGCCCGTCGGCCGCCACGCTGAGGGCTCCACCGACTGGAAGATGCGCGCCGAAGTGCTGACCTATTCGCGCGCCCGCGGCCTCTTTGCCGGGATCACCTTCAACGGCGCCGTCATCAAACAGGATGAAGACGCCACCCGCGAGCTCTTCGGCCGCATGGTCGACTTCAAGAGCATCCTGACCGGCGCTGTTCCGACTCCGCAGGCGGCTGAGCCGTTTGTCTCCGCGGTGCGCAAGGCCGTTGGCAGCGATACCGCGCCGCCAAGCGCGCCCAGTGGCCCAACGTCAACACGGCCTGCGGCGCCGGTGAATCCTCCGCCGACAGCCACTCCAGCAGCGACTCCGGTGGCTGAGCCTTCGCCTGCCACCGAACCTGCACCCGCTGCAACGCCGACCCCAACTCCCCGGCCAGGCGCTGATGTCACTGCGAAAAACGACCAGCAAGAGATCGCCGGCATCAGTTGACCGCGGCGGCCTCTGAAACGCCGCCAGCCGAGTTCGGCTATCTATCAGTAACAAGGACGGGAGCCACCAGACTCCCGTTTTACTTCTTTTCCTGTCGCTTCGCTCCAAACCGCCTTGTGGGCCTCAAGCGAAGTTAAATTATTCCCGCTCCTGTGACACGGAGTTCGCCGCGCAAGCCGGGCTCCCACCCCAGCCCGCGCAAAACCGGCGCGGTCCGGGGACCCGGGGCACAGCGGCGACTCATCGGCGCCTCACTAGTGCTTATGCGTGTGCGGCGTAGCGTCATGGTGCGTATGTCCGGCGGCGTTGTGCATGTGCTCATGCTCTTCTTCTTCTTCCTTATAGATCGGCGGCGCGCCCAGGCTTCCCCGGGCCGGCAGATGGCGGATGTAATGCACGATGTTCCACATCTCGTTGTCGTCCAAAATCCCCTTCCATCCCGGCATGCCTGAAGGATTGATTCCGTTCTCGATGATCCACTTCAACTGCCCGTCGGCGTAGTCCTGCACGTCCTTTGACGAAAGGTCCGCGACCGGCGGCTGCATCTTGCCGGCAAAGGGCACGCCGGTGTTCTGGCCGTCGAGCCCGTGGCAGATCTGGCAATGATGCTGGAAGTGCTCGCCGCCTTCTTTCGCCGCGTCGGCGGTGTAGGCGATCGGGTTCTTCACGTCTTTGCCGCCGATGGTCACCTCATGCTTGACCTCATTGGCCACGGCGTTCTCTACCTTGTTTGGAGTCCCGGCTTTGCAGCCGCCGAGCGCCAGAATCGCCATGAAAGCCGCTACAGTTTGGGGAAGCCTCATTCGTTGTTCTCCTTGCTGCCCATCAATGATAAGGATTAACGCCGGTCCTCCCGAGTTGCTCCCGACGGGCAAGGCACTGATCTTAAACTGAGCGATGCCGCGCAGTCGAGGTTAGGGGCGAGGCCGATTCACGCGCCGAGCCCGGGGTCCCCAAACCGCGCTGGTTTTGCGCGGGTTGGGGTGGGAGCCCGCTGCAAGGAGGCGCAGAAGGTTCGACGCGAAGAGTTGCTCGCTGGCGGTTTGGAGCGGAGCGACAAAAATAACGGTTACCGCGAAATTTGAAATATTTTTCCCGCGATGTTACCGTCCCAATTTGTCCACCTTCCGGCATAAGCTTGAATACGCTCCGGTATGGCTCATGGCGCGCCTTATCGGCGTGATGCCGCGCCCCGCAGCGCGCGGCGTGTGCCAGGGAGTCGGCTTGCTGATGTACTTCGCCCATCGGCGCCTGCGCCGCGTCGGCCTGCGCAACCTCGCGCTCGCGTTCCCGGAAAAAAGCCGCAAAGAGAAGCTGCGCATCCTGCGCCGGCTGTTCATCGGCCTGGGCCGCCAGCTCGCCGAATTCACGCTCTTCCCGCGCTATACAAAAGACAACGCCTCGCGCGTGGCCGTCTACCAGGGCTTCCAGAACTTCGCCGAAGCGCGTGAGCGCGGCAAGGGCGTACTCTTTCTCACCGGGCACTTCGGCGGATGGGAGATCGGGTCGTTCGTGCACTCGATCAACGGCAACCCTATGAACATCGTGGTGCGCCCGCTCGATAACCCTTACGTCAACGCCATGGTCGACCGCTACCGCACGCTGCACGGCAACCGCACCTTCGGCAAGCAGGACTTCGCCCGCGGCCTGCTTTCGGCCATGAAGCGCGGCGAGGTCACCGGCATCCTCATGGACACCAACATGACGCCGCCGCAGGGCGCCTTCGTCCCATTCTTCGGCATTCCCGCCTGCACCGCCACCGGCATGGCGCGCGTGGCCCTGCACACCGGCGCGGCCGTCCTGCCGGCCTTCACCATCTGGGACCGCGAGCTGGGCAAGTACCGCATCCGCTTCGATCCCGCCCTGCAACTTGCGTCGACAGGCGACGTCGAGGCCGACGCCCTGGCCAACACCGCACTCTTCAACCAGGTCATCGAACAGTACGCCCGCCAGTATCCTGACCAGTGGCTCTGGGTCCACCGGCGCTGGAAGACCCGGCCCGAAGGCGAGCCGCCTTTGTATTAGGACCACCCTCCCCCCCGGGGTATCCCACCGCATCCCAGATTGGCGTGGGTTTGACAATTTTTAGCTCTTCCGATCACCTGATCACCAGATCTCCGGATCGCCGGGTAGGGCTACCCCTCCCTAGGTATCCCAGATCATCCCACCTTATCCCATTTTGGCGTAGGTTTAAGGGGGCCAGGTCTGGCTTAAAGCTGACCGCTGATCGCTGATCGCTGACTGCTGACTGCTGACTGCTGACTGCTATGTTGTCAAAGATCGTCCCGCACGTGCCTTTCCTCGCTGGGAGGAAAATAATCAACTGTACTACTTTTCTTCGCTTTGTGTCAACGACAAAATATGTCATTTCTTCGCCCAACGGCCTCGCGGTCGCCTCTTCAAAACGAATAACTCCGCCCCGCCATTCCGAGGACGAACCGTTCTTTGCTGCCCTTGTTCTTCTAATGCTGTCCGTGAGGCCGAGGAATCGGCTCCGCTGCTCTTCAGGTGTTCCATTTCAATGCATCGATTCTCGCGAACTGTTAACGGGAGCCACAAGTACCTGTCCCACTCCACGCGCCAGCGCCGG
>DASTJB010000030.1:0-30608 GCA_035717005.1 Candidatus Angelobacter sp. | reverse complement strand
GGGACCGTTTTTGGCTGGCATCACGGGGCAGCCCATACTTGCGCCGCCACTCCGCAAACTCAAGAATTCCTAACGGGTGAATCAAACGCCCGCACAACCACCGTTCCCCTATTTCCCTTCCTCCTTCCCATACATCTCCTCCACCACCTTGCTCAGCTCGATCACCTCCACCGGACACTCCGGCCAGTTGTTCACCCAGCACACGATCAGGTCGCACCCCTCCTTTCTATGCCGGTGCATCTTGAAATTCCGGCTCTCGAATTCCAGCTCGATCCGCACCCGCTGCCACACCCCCGGCGCCACCTCGCGCATGGCCTCGACGTCGGGAAAGGCATACTGCGAGCGCAGGATCTTGAACCCCAGCCGCCGCGCCAGCGCCCCAAAGGCAAACATCACGCCGCCTTCGTTCGTCGGGGCAAAGGCCATCTCCGGCAGCCCAATCGGCGCTCCATAGAGAGGAGCGTTTCGCAAAATCGCGCCGCTCCGCGGTGCCCGCCACTTCCGGCCGCGCGGGTCCGGTTCCTTGAGCGCCAGAACGTCTTTCCACTCCGCCTCGATCCTTTGCGCCCGCGCGAACCCCGCAAACGCCTTTGGCACCCCGCGCCACCCTTTGTAGCGCGTGGCAAACGGCTGCAGCGTGAACCGTCCCTGGCGCGTGTATTCGTTGATACTCGGCAGCTTCTTCAACCGCCGCGCCGTCCTGGCCCAATCCAGCAGCAGGCTGGAATCGGTCTGCCTGAGGCCCATCCCCACCGGCTTCAGTCCGGCCGCCCGGAGCGCCTGCGCCAGGCTGCCCCAGCGCGCCGCCACGATGTCCCTGGAAATCCCTGCCAACGTTTGCAGATCGCGGGCCTTCGGATTCCGCCGCAGGTCCTTCGCGCACTTCTGGATCGCATTCACAACCTCTTTCTTACCGATGTCTTTTCTCTTCATGGCTTCTTCTCGCTTCTGATTTTTTGGGCTGCAAAAACAAAAGCCACCGTCTCCGGCGGCTGATCTCGAATGGATTTGCGGCAAAAAAAAGCCACCCTCATCGGGTGGCCTGTTCTTTGCCAGTTGCTATTTGCTAATTGCTGTTTGCTTTATTCGCTGATGACGTGGTCGGCCCACTCCACCAGGGAAACATAGATCGGAACCGTACCCCACTTGGCGTTCCAGTTGCTCAAGTCTGCGTCCGTGACCCCACGGGCCCGGGAGCAGGCTCCTCAGGAAAACACCGGGATGCGTTTGTCCACGACCTTCGCCATCGTCTCGCTCAGCGGAGGCCATCCAATGGGCTTGACCATATCGACGGTCGCCTTGCGCATCAGATAGGTAGCCTCATGGGTGAGAAATATCTGCACTTCATGGCCGGCCTCGGCCAGCGCCACCCCATGGGAAAACACAAAGGATGCGCGGGTCGGCTCATCGGTTCCCCAGGAACTCCTCATCAAAATGTGCAGTTTCTTCTTCTCTGCCGCAGGTGGCTGAGTCTGTGCCTCGCTGGCGGATGCGGTAACGGCTCCGGCGGCGAGTGCGCCGGCAGCCAGTTGAGCTGATTTTCCAAGAAAGGTTCGGCGGGTCGTCATAGCAGCCTCCGTGAACGGGGGCTAAGTCTATAAGAGGCAGTGATTCTTTACAAGGATTCGTGATGGCCAGCCGGCTAAGCCCCCTATTACTATATGCACTCAAAACCGCCCTTCCGGGACAACTTTTTTGAAAGAAATTTTCAGCTCGCCCTCATCGGTTACCACAAAGATCAGCTCCAGCTCCGG
Source organism: Candidatus Angelobacter sp. (assembly GCA_035717005.1). GTDB lineage: Bacteria > Acidobacteriota > Terriglobia > Terriglobales > Acidobacteriaceae > Angelobacter. The sequence continues at coordinate 28,854 of DASTJB010000030.1, read as the reverse complement.
CCATTGCGTTTGCGTTTTCCTGGCCCTGCGCGGCTTCCCCGTCTGGAGCGCCCGGCTCAACCGCTGTCTGTCACGCTCATACCGCTTCCATGCTGCCTGCAGATATCTCCGGTCGCGGTCCGTTAGGCACGCCCCCAGGGCTGTATCCCGTCCAAAACCAGCCAGTTGCAGCTCCATCACCAGCCGCTCCGCCGCATCCAGCCCGGCCAGGTCGCCCACCCGCTCCCAGTCGATCTCCGGCTCTTCCGTGTAAACGCCCATGTGCACCCGGTTTTCGGCCCAGTGCGCATCGCCGGCGTACACTCGCCCGTACTTTTCTTTGTGCCGATGCAGCGCCGTCCCCAGCCGGTCATCATGGCCCAGCGCCTGGCCCTGTTCGTCTTCATATTTGAGCTCGCAGGCCAGCACCTCCCGGTCCCGCTGCGGACGTCTATCCACCAGCCCCAGCCGCACCGCCGCCCGCCGCGCCGCCTTGCGCACGTACGCCGCCGGATTCGGGGCCTCCTTCCAGCGGCCCTCTTTCAGCACCGTCTGGATCGCCGGGACATAGATCAACCCCAGCCGCAGCCCGCCGAGAACTTCCTTCCACTCCGCCTCGCACGCTTCAAACGGCTGCGCCGCTATCCTGCTCAACAGTTCCAGGTTCATCGGGCTATTATAGGCGAAGACTAGACGAACATCAATTGGGTGGGGAAAATGGATGCCTGGATCCGAGCCGGGCTTCATCTCGATAAAGAACGCCTGCCGCAGTCAATTATGTGATTGGTATGTAGCGGTGGATCTCTTTCTTGATGGTTGCCAGGCTCTTGAGGATGTCGTCTTTGATGTCCTTGGCTGCTGGTTTTGCGCCGCCATACCGCGCCTTCTCGCTCCAGTCTTTCAGGCTGCGATAATCGTTCCAGATGCCGCCAATATGTGTGTCGCTCTCAATAGCGGTATCCCGGTCAGAATGCCTTTTGTAGACCTTTGGCGGAGTGAGGCTCATGAAATACGCCTGGACGTAATGAAGGGAGGCGTAAAAAAGAGCGGTGCATCTCCAGTCAGGATAGGACGTTCCCTCAAGAAACTCCGCCAGCGCTTCGTTGTGCTTTGCTTGCTGAGTATGTCCTTTGGAGTCGAGCAAACCAGGATGCCTTACAGTGCGGAAAAAACCAGCTTGGCTTCGGAGATGGTCGTATTTTCGTCCCCTTCGATGACGTTGAAATCGAATTTGTATCCGGGGAAATACGAAAAGACGCTGCGTTCAGCGGAATAAATCCTGTCTCGCACCTCGCGCTCGAACGACTTTACAACGGTCCAGACGTGGATGGTGTGAGCGTCTTGTGCCACGAAGATTTTTACGACGTGGGGAAGCTTACCGACCAGGTCAGCAAGAGCTTGGGTGTTGAATGCAAGCTGCGCTGCCGTGGTCATGTAGTCGTCCTTTCTTGCTGTTTGGCCCACAATTCTATCCTATGGTGTCAACCCGGCCATCGGTCAATAGTCTCGGGGTGCCTTTTCAATAACTTAGACCTTCATTATCGCCAGAAAGGTTGGCCTTTTTAATAAAAAGCAACGCAGCCGGATGACCGAAGTACCACGTTAGATTTAGACGTTCGCAGCGGCAGGACGGTTCAAAAACCGGCATCGGTCAAAGAAAACTAACCGCCGTTCGCCAATGGCTATTTTGCGGAAAAAGGGGACAGCCTGAACTGAGCAATTTTCTGTAACAATCAGAAATATGTAAGCCGGTTGGCGCGAGGCCGAACTTGCCGCCTTCGCGTTCTTTGCGAAGGTTGGGAGTCGGACTGTGCCACAATAGACGGCCATGTTCGAACGATGCACCGAGTCGATGCGCAGGGCCATATTCTTTGCCACATGGCATGCGCGGCTGGCTGAGACCGTACACATTGATCCTGTACACCTGCTGCGGGCGCTGATGTGGGAAGAGAACTCGCGGGCCTCCACGCTGTTCCATCTGCGCGAGCATTTTCCCTTGCACCACACCTGCCCCTCAAAATTTGCCGCCAGCAAAGACGTCCCTGAGGTTACGACGTTCCTGGAGGAAGACACAAAGCAGGTCCTGCGTGCGGCACTCGCGGAGGCCAACATCCTGGGCGACTACTGGATTGACACGGAGCACCTCCTGCTGGGGATCCTGAAGGAGCCCGCGAGCCTGGCGGCGCAGTATCTGGCAAAGACCGGCCTGACGCTCAAACAGGCGCGTCGCATCGTGCTTGAAAACCGGCGCTCGCGTCCCGACTACGGCCCGCCCACCGGATGGTGGAAACTGGGCTCGCGCGTCGACAACCTGATCTACAGGTTGCGCCTGTGGGGCTATCGCCGGGCGGATCGGTAGCCCGAAGGGCGATACAAGTCTGGCCCAACTGCATACCTGCGCCTCGGCTTGCGCCTGATTTGGGCGGCGCAATCTGGGTGGGTACGCCCTGGGCGCCAATATCAAACAATGTAGAGCCCCGTAGAGCTATTCGATACACTTGCAGATTGGGCAAAGGACATTAATGAGCAGGCAGGACGAGAAATCGGAAAAGCTTTCACAGGACCCGGAGGAGGTCAAGAAGGGACTGGAGCGCCTGGTTAGGGCGTGGGGCCAGAGCGAGAATCCGGAGATCAGGAAGCGCTTGATCGCAGACGAGATCAGAAAAATCCGGGCGGAAAAGAGACGCCGCTTGAATTAGGCCAGCCGCCGGGCGCCCCATCCTTCGCGTTCTTTGCCAATGGTGGGAATCAAGTAGGCCGTGTACGACGCTGCTTGAGTCTTACTTTGCCGCCGCCGGCTTGTTCTTCCCCGCTGACTTGGCCGCAGGCTGGAGTGGGGCCCGGAGAAGGCGGTTGCGCGCCCGCTTTTTGGCCTGTGACCGGTTCCGGGTGTTTTCGCGGGCATTGAGTTTTGGCGCCATAATGAGGACTCCTTCCAAGGGCCCTGCCTTGATCCTACGCTGTTGCGCGCCGGTGTGCCGCCGGGCAAGGCTCTTTCTTATGCTCGCTGGACTTCGCCGGGTCTCCCCCGCGCTCCGCGCTGAGGCCGACCACGCGCCGAAGCCGGGGTCCCCAGCGCGCGCCGCTTTTGCGCGTGTTGGGGTGGGAAGTGCGGTGTACCAGGAGCAAGAAAATGTAAAAGCGGTCAAAAGCTCGCCGGCGGTTTGGAGCGCAGCGACACAAAGGTGTTACCATTGCCGCCCATGGTCGTAAAAGAGCAGCAGGTAAGCACTCCCGCCCGGGTGGCGCGATGGTGGCCGCTCGCCGTGCTGGTCGCCATCAACGTTCTCAACTTTTACGATCGCCAGGTCGCCGGCGCCGTCGTCGAGCCCGTGCGCAAGGAGTTCGGCCTCTCCGACACGCAAATTGGCTGGCTCAACACCGCCTTCACCCTGCTTTACGGCGTAGTCAGCCTCCCTCTGGGCCGCCTGGCCGACCGCACCAGCCGCAAGCGGCTGCTCGCCATCGGCGTGACCGTCTGGGCCGCGCTCACGGCCAGCGCGCGCTGGATCAACAGCTACTCGTTTCTCGTCTTCACCCGGCTCGGTGTCGGCGTGGGTGAAGCCACGGCCGCGCCCACCGCCACCAGCTGGATCGGCGACCTTTACCCCGCCGAGTCGCGCTCCAAGCCGCTGGCGCTCTTCATGCTCGGCGTTCCCGTCGGCGGAGCGCTCAGCTTTTTCTTTACCGGCCCTATCGCCCAGAGATACGGCTGGCGCGCGGGGATGGTCGTCGCCGCGCTGCCCGCCCTGCTGCTGGTGCCGCTTCTGCTCATGCTCCACGAACCCGAGCGCGGCGCCGCCGAAAGCCGGCCCGTCGCCGCCGCGAAGGATGCTGCGGGCTCCATGTGGCAGGTGCTCCGCATCCCGACCTTCTGGTGGATCGCCGTCTCCGGCGCGCTTGTAAACTTCAATCTCTACGCCATCGGCGTCTTCTTCCCGGCCTTCTTCGCGCGCATTCATCACATGAACCTGGCCCGCGCCGGCGTGATGACCGGGATCATCTACGCCATCGGCGGCGTCTGCGGCGGCTCGATCTCCGGCTGGGCCGGCGACCGCATTGCCCACCGCAGCCGCAGCGGCCGCATGAAGATCGCCGCTATCGCAACCCTGATTTCCGTTCCGCTCTCCTACATCGGCATTCACCAGGGCTACGGCGCGCTTGCGATTGCCATGCCTCTGCTCACCGCAGCCTACGGTCTGCTCAACATGTATTACGGCCTGGTCTATGCGGCCATCCAGGATATCGTTGCTCCCGCCCTTCGCGGCACCAGCATGGCTCTCTATTTTCTTGTCATGTACCTGCTCGGCGCCTCCTGGGGAAGCCTGGTGATCGGCGGCCTGAGTGACCGCCTGGCCCACCGCGCCGCCCAGCTTGCGAATGTTCCCATACCTTCCGCCGCAGTGTTCAAGACGGCCGCGATCTATGAGCCTTTCAAAGCCCTCGGCCTGCAACAGGCCTTGCTGGTGCTTCCCGGCCTCTCCGCTCTGCTTGCCGTGGTTCTGTGGGTTGGATCAAGAACCATCGTCCGCGACATGGCCGCGTCCCGCGGCAACGCCTGAGACGCTTCATCCCGGTATTGCATTCGCGCCCATCATGGGTATCCAATGAAAAGGTCTGATCGTCGATCTTGGAGGTCAGCTGTGGAGCAGATCGCCCGCGCCGTGCAGTTGAAGATCGGCGTGAGCGGCCCCAGGCAGATTGAGCTGGTCACCGGCGATCGCGAGAGCGCGGAGTTCGCCAAGCAGATTCGCGCCATCCTCAATGGCGGAAAAGCCTAATCAACGGGTTTGTCATTCCGATCGCAGTGAGGAATCTGCTTTTCAAAGCGCGGACCTGATTCCGTTTTGGCTACTCTGCCACCTTGATCATCAGCTTGCCGAAGTTTTCTCCGCTGAAGAGCTTGAGCAGCGTCTCAGGAAAAGTCTGGAAGCCTTCCACGATGTCCTCGCGCGTCTTCAGCTTTCCCATGGCGCGCCACGTAGCCAGCTCACGGATCCCCTCGGCGTAGCGCGACGCATAGTTGAAAACAATGAAGCCTTCCATCCTCGCGCTGTTGATCAGCAATGAAAGGTAATTTGCCGGACCCTGAATCGGCGTGGTCGCGTTGTACTGCGAGATCGCGCCGCAGATCACCACTCGCGCCTGCCTGGCCAGCAGGGCCAGCGCTGCATCAAGGATCTGTCCGCCCACGTTGTCAAAATAGACATTGATTCCCTGCGGGCAATGACGGCGCAACGACTCCAGCACGTTCTCCGCTTTGTAATCGATACATGCGTCGAACCCCAGTTCGCGCACGCAGTAATCGCATTTGTCCTTGCCGCCCGCAATCCCGATTGCCCGGCAGCCCTTGATCTTCGCAATCTGCCCCACCACCATCCCTGTGGCGCCTGCAGCTCCCGATACCACCACCGTCTCGCCCGCCGCCGGTTTTCCTACGTCCAGCAGCCCGAAGTACGCCGTGAGACCGGTAATTCCCAGCGCGCCCAGATAAACCGGCAGCGGCGCGATATTCGGATCAATCCTGGTCAGCCCTTTGCCATCTGCCGTGGCATACTCCTGCACTCCCAGGACTCCAAACACATGATCTCCCGCCTTGAAGTTCAGGTTTTGCGAGGCCACCACTCGCCCCACGGCGCCGGCGCGCATCACGTCGCCAATTTTGACCGGCTCGATGTAGGAGCGGCCTTCGTTCATCCATCCGCGCATCGCCGGATCAAGCGAGATGTAGGAAATCTTGACCAGCACTTCACCCGGCCGGGGATCGCGCGCAGGCTCTTCGGTGTATTTCCAGTCGCTGCGCTTGGGCAAGCCCACGGGACGCGCAGCCAGGCGAAACTGATGATTGATGGGAGACATGGCAAGAAATTGTAAATCAAACTCGAAATCGGAGTCGCAGCGCTACCTGATCACCGCTGCCAATCCTGCCGCCAGCTGCTTCCTGGCTCCAGATTCGATTTGCGCCGGCTCGCCCGCCTTGAAGATTCCCATCTGCTCCAGCCACGCCAGGAACTCGGGCGCCGGTTTCAGCCCGAACAGCCGTCGCATGGCCAGCGCATCGTGAAAGCTCGTAGATTGATAATTGAGCATCACGTCGTCCGCGCAGGGCACTCCCATAAAGTAATTGCAGCCGGCGGCCGTGAGCAGCATGAGCAGGTTATCGGCTGAATTCTGGTCGGCGGCGGCGTGGTTGGTGTAACAGACGTCGCACCCCATCGGCAGCCCCAGCAGCTTGCCCATAAAATGATCTTCCAGGCCGGCGCGGATGATCTGCCGCTCGTCGTAGAGATACTCCGGCCCAATAAATCCGACCACGCTGTTCACCAGAAAAGGCTCGAAGACGCGCGCCACGCCATAAGCGCGGGCTTCCAGCGTGAGCTGGTCAACACCATGATGCGCGTCCGCAGAGAGCGCGCTGCCCTGGCCGGTTTCAAAGTACATGCAATTCGCAACCGCCGTACCTCTCTGTTTGTGGTGTTCGCTTACGCGTTCCTGTCCTTCCCGCAGCATCTCCAGCGTGATGCCGAAGCTCTGGTTGGCTTTCTGCGTACCGGCCACCGACTGAAACAGCAGGTCCACGGGCGCCCCTCGATCCAGGGCCGCGAGTTGCGTGGAGATATGGGCCAGGCAACAGGCCTGCGTCGGGATTTTGTATGCGTCAATCAGCCGGTCCAGCGCGTGGAGGATCGCGCTGACAGTTTCAACCGAATCGGTTGCCGGATTCACGCCGATCACTGCGTCACCGCAGCCATAGAGCAAGCCGTCGAACGCAGCCAGCAGAATTCCGGCAATATCATCGGCGGGATGGTTTGGTTGCAGCCGGATGCCGAGTACACCTCGCTCACCCATGGTGTTACGGCAGCGCGTAACCACGCGGATCTTCGCAGCGGCCAGCACCAGGTCTTTGTTGCTCATCAGCTTGGCCACAGCGGCCGCAATTTCCGGCGTGATGGCCCAGTGCAGCCTCTTCAAATCAGTTTCTGTAGTCTCATCGCCCAGGATGAACTCGCGCAGCTCGCCGACCGTAAGACCCTTGATTTTCTGGAACTCCGCGCGATCGTGGGTCTCAAGAATCAGCCGCGTGACGTCGTCTTCTTCCGGCGCAATCAGCGGCTGATCGACGATTTCCCGCAAAGTAAGAGCGGCCAGCGCGTGCTTGGCCGCAACGCGCTCCTGCTCTGACCGCGCCGCGATCCCGGCCAGCTGGTCGCCCGACTTCTCTTCATTGGCCTTGGCGAAGAGCTCCGCGAGGCTGTCGAACTTGAAGGCTGGGCGCATGCAAGCTAGGCACTCTTGGCCTCCGCAGCCTTCTTCGCCTGCGCCGAGTCGTAGCTCTCACCGTAGATCACCGGCACTTTGCCGCCCATTGGCCGCAGATAGGTCGAGAGCTGCCCGCGATGATGGATCATGTGGTTTACCGCCAACTGGAAGAATGCCACCGCCGGAAGCTGCATCATCCCGCGGAAATCCACCATCCTCATAAGCTGTTCCGGCGAAAGCCGCTTTAAACGCGGCAGCACTCCCTGATACATCTCGTCATACCAGCGGGCGATGTCAGCCGAGTTCCGCACCGGCTCAGGCCGGGGAATCGCGGTAAAGTCAAAGCCGCCGTTGGCAATGCCTTCCAGAAAACGCTTCTCTGACGCAGCGATATGCCACGCCAGCTCCAGCGCCGTCTTGGAAACTGCGTCGGGGCGATAATCGCCTTTATCGAGTGGAATGGCTTCGATCACCTTGCGCGTGACCGGGTGCTCGCGTTCGAGCGCCGGGAGAAAAATTGTTTGTAATAAGAAGGTGGCCTGGTCTGGCTGCATGGGCTGGGTCATCGCCGCACCTGAAGGGGAAAATTCCCACGCAAGTATATACCGCCAGATTTAGACCGTGATTTCCATGCCTTCCGAGGCTGCGCGCACCCTGGGATAGTATTCGCGCGCCTGGCGCACTACCGCGTCAATGCATGCATCGCTGTGGTCAGGATCGTGATGGAAAAGCACCAGCTCTTTGGCTCCGCTCTCCATCACAACGTTCACGGCTTCGCGCCAGTGGCTGTGCCCCCAGCCCTGCTTGCGCGCTGCGTACTCTTCGGGCAGGTATTGCGCGTCGTAGATCAACACGTCAGCGCCCTCAGCCAGCTTGCGCACGTTTTTGTCGAATACCGTATCGCCGGGCTCGTTGTCCGTGGCGTAGACCAGGACCTTGCCTTTCGCTTCCAGACGGAACCCCAGGCAGCCCTGGGGATGGTTGAGCCACATGGAGTCGATGGTAACGTGGTCGAGTTCGAGGCGGCCCTGGTCGATATTGGAAAAATGCCGGTGCGCCGCCATTTCATTCATGTTCACGGGAAAATACGGCGCCGACATCTGCGCTTCAATGGCGCGCTGCAGCCCGCGCGTGCGGCTTGACGAGTGAAACACAAAGGAACTTTGGCTATTCCCGTACAGCGGCGTAAAGAAGGGAATGCCCTGAATGTGGTCCCAGTGAAAATGCGAGAGAAAGATGTGCGCGTTCACCGGGCTGCCGTTGTGCTGCTGCGCCAGTTGCTTGCCCAGATTGCGAAACCCCGTGCCGCAGTCAAAGACATAAAGATCGCCGTTGACGCGCACCTCCACACACGACGTGTTGCCGCCATAGCGCAGGTTTTCGGATTGAGGTGTTGGCGTGGAGCCGCGCACTCCCCAGAATCTGACTAGCATCGCATTTACCTGTACGTCAGAGACGCTTCTCTACTCTTCCGCAAGTTCAAGGAGGTTGTTGCCACTTGCCGGGAACTACTTGCCGTTCTATGTTTTGCAGAAAAGTATAGTCCAACTCGCCTCTTCCCAGCTACGGGTTCGGCGCTTCACGGGAAATCAAATGTGTACTTTCGCGCAAACGTAGGGACGTGTACCTTCGATTGGTGGGCAGCGTCTTGAACATAAGAATCTATTAAGATAAATATCCATGCAATTCCCAGATTATCGGGAGTTTTCCCGTCTCGCGCAGCATGCCACGTTAGTGCCGGTAGCCAAGACCGTTGCCGCCGATCTGCGCACCCCGGTTTCAGCCTTCCTGAGCGTGGCCGCGAAAGAACCCAACGCTTTCCTGCTGGAGTCGGTCGAAGGCGGGGAGAAGATCGGCCGCTACACCTTCCTGGGCGCGCGGCCGTATATGGTGCTCCGAGCGCGCGGCCGGCAAATCACGCTGGAGCGTAATGGCAGGAAGCAGCAGATCGAAGGCAGTGCGTTCCAGGTGCTCGACGGTCTTCTCCGCGAGCATATTCCTGCCCACGTTCCCGGGTTGCCGCCGTTTACCGCCGGCGCGGTCGGGTTCTTTTCTCACGATGCCGTGCGCCAACTGGAGAAATTGCCGGAGCAGGCAAAAGACGACCTGAATATCCCCGACTGCACGCTGATGTTCTTTGACCGGCTGCTAGCCTTTGACCACGTCCGGCACGAGATCTTCATCGTCGCCGCGGCCGACGTGCGGCGGCAATCGCCGCGCAAAGCCTATGACGACGCGGTGCGCGACATCGCGCGCATTGAAAAGCAGCTGACGGCGCCGCTGCCGGGAAAGTATCTGCAACCCACAAAGCCGCTGCGCGGCCACTTGAAGCCGCGAATCTCCGTTAGCAAGAAACATTTCCTGGCCACGGTGGAGAAGATCAAGGAATACATCATGGCCGGTGACGTCTTCCAGGCCGTGCCGTCGCTGCGGCTGGAACTCTCGCCTGGCGTCGCGCCGTTCAATATCTACCGTGCGCTGCGCCGCGTGAATCCCTCGCCCTACATGTATTACCTCCGCATGGATGATCTCACCATCCTCGGATCGTCGCCTGAAATGCTGGTGCGCGTGACCGGGCGCAAGCTTGAGTACCGCCCGATTGCAGGCACGCGCAGGCGCGGCAAGGACGAAGCTGAAGACCAGAAGCTGGAGCACGAACTTCGCCACGACGAGAAAGAGCGTGCCGAGCACGTGATGCTGGTGGATCTGGGCCGTAATGACGTGGGCCGGGTGAGTGATTACGGGTCCGTACGCGTAGGCGATCTCATGTTCGTGGAGCGTTACTCGCACGTGATGCATCTGGTTTCGTCGGTCGAAGGCACGCTGCGCCGGGAGCTGAGCCCGGTTGACGCGTTTGCCGCCTGCTTCCCCGCCGGCACCCTCACCGGAGCGCCGAAGGTCCGGGCCATGGAGATCATTGAAGAAGTCGAACCGGTGCGCCGCGGCATCTATGGCGGCTCAGTTCTCTATGCCGACTTTGCCGGCAATCTCGACTCCTGCATCGCCATTCGCACCATGCTGATGAAAGGAAAGAAGGCTTACGTCCAGGCGGGCGCCGGGATCGTGGCTGACTCGGTTCCGGAAAGTGAATACCAGGAGTGCCTCAACAAGACCCAGGCCCTGGTGCGCGCCGTAGAACTGGCCAGGTCGGGCGAGTAGAAGGACACCGCCTGCGTTGCCCGGGTTCCCTCTCCCGCAAAAAATATATTTCTGCTGCAGCGCTTGCGAATTCCGTTAGAATCAGCCTTGAGAGACCCAATTAAGCATTCTACATAGGGTCTCAACAGGCCCCGTTCGCGCACGTTCTTGGTGCGTGAATGGGCAGAGAGAGCGGGCCATGGAACCGGTAGTCAGGATCTCCCACACTTCGGCGCTCATTCTGCAGACCATCAGCTCGGGCTACGTTTACGGATTTGACATCATGGATGCCACCGGCCTGCCGAGCGGGACCATCTATCCCGCGCTGCGCCGCCTGGAAAAAGATTCATTCGTTCGCGGCGACTGGGAAGACCGCAAAGCGGCCATCCGCCAGGACCGCCCGCCGCGCCGCTATTACAAACTGACCCGCCAGGGCAAGGACGCGCTGGCCGGGGCCATGGAACGCTATCCGCTGCTCATCCGCCTGGCTCCGTTGGAGAAGGTGGCGCGCCGATAAGGGGAACATTGTGCAGGCCAATCCAAAAATCCGTGGGCTGATGTGGCAATGCACGGTGCTGTTGCGGACGGCAAGCCTCCTGGTCCCCAAACCCGAGCGAGCCAGATGGTACAAAGAATGGTATGGAGAAACCTGGCACTGGCTGCATTTCCTGGCGGAATCAGACCGGCTGAACACGCACTCGGTTCTCGACCTGCTGCGCCATTGCTGGGGCGCTTTTCCTGATGCCGCGTGGCACCGCTTCGACCAGAAAAAGACGGTCCGGGCCTTTGAGGAAGTTCCGCGCAGCGCCCGCTTCTGCCTGGGCGTGATTGGTTTCGCGTTCGTATTCCTGGTATTGATCACTGGACTGGCGCCGACCATCCGTGCGGGCTTCCGCTCCCTGCCGTTCCAGCAGCCGGATCGGCTCGCCTATCTCTCGTTCCAGAGCAATTTTGCGCAGTACGATGAAGAGTATCTCTTCCGCAACGTCGGCGAGTGGGGCCAGAGCAGCAAAAGCGCGGAGTCGGCCGCGGCCTACTCGTGGCGTCCGGCAGCGCTGGTTACCCCTGATGGCGTGGTCCGCCGCAACAGCGCGCGCGTCTCACCTAATATGTTTGCGCTGCTCGGAAACAAGGCGGCCAGGGGAAGGCTGTTTACAGCAGGTGACACCGCCGCCTGCCCGCATTGCGTGGTGATCTCGCACGAATTGTGGAGCGACGAATTCAGATCAGACCACAGCATTGTGGGCAAGACCATCACGCTCGATGACCATCCCAAGACGGTGATCGGCGTTCTGCCGGAAAATTTCGTTTTCATCTATCCAGAGGTCTCGGTCTGGGAGCTGCCGCACTGGGGCTTCACCACGCACAATCTGGCGTGGCGCACCGGTGCTGTGCTGCGGATGAAGCCGCACGTCTCCATGGCCCAGACCAATGATGAGTTCCGCGGCTTTGCCCGTAAAGAGGGCTACGACCGGACGCAGCTGGAGTCGTTCAACTCACGCGCGCACCAGGGCGCCAAGCTCTATTTGTTTTTCAGCGTGCTGTCACTCTTCGGAGGCATCGCGCTGGGCAGCAGCCGCCTGGGCGGAGCCAAGACCAGGAAGATCAAATTGAGTTTCAGCCATACTGCGCGGTGGTGGGGATTCTTCCTGGGCAAGACGCTGTTGCTGCTGGCCATCTGCTTTGTCGGCGCGCTGGAGATCACCGGCCGCGTCTCCATCATGATGACCGGATCGGTGCATCCACTGGTGGGTCCGTTTTCGACCTGGCTCTTCCTGGTAACGGCGATGATAGCCCTCTCATGGTCGCTGCATGACCAGTCGCGGCGCTGCCGCTTGTGCCTGAAGCGCCTCGGCAATGAGGCCTCCGTCGGCATGCCCGGCTATTTGTTCCTGGGTTGGTGGGGGACCGAGCTGGTCTGTTCTGATGGCCACGGCATGCTCCACGTTCCCGAGATGAAATCCAGCTGGCAGGAATTCGACCAGTGGGTTTCGCTCGATGAATCCTGGAAGCCGCTCTTTGAAACCAAAGAGCCAGTCCACGCGCCCTAGTGTTTAGAAAATTCCGCCGCTACTGCCCGGCCCATCGTCATCGTCGCTGGTCATTCCCGCGAAAGGATCGTCATCGTCTGCGGCTGCAGCGCCAGGCCTCTTCGCAGAAGCCTGGTCGCCGGTTCCTTTGTCCTTGTTCTGGTCTTTCATGTGCTGCTCGCGCATCTCTTTGAGCTTCTGCTTCTGATCGTCGGTCAGCACGCTGAACATCTGCTGGTGCTGCTGCTTGCGCAGCGCCTGGATCTTTTCTTTTTTCTGGTCATCGCTCAGTGAGCTGTCCTGGCGGATCGCCATCGCCTGCTTCCGCGTCTCCTGGCCTATTTTCTGGAACTGTTCTTTTTGCTGGGCGCTCAGGCCCAGCTTTTCGGCGATCATCGCCATATGCCGGCGTTGCCGCTGCATGGCTCCGCGGCGCCCGCGGCGCTGCCCGTCCTGGCTCTGATTGTCAGTCTTCGGCTGGCCGGCCGAACTCTTGTCATCCTGCTGCCCGGATGAGGCCACGGGCAAGAGCCAGAGCGCTGCAAGTGTCACGAAACAAATGTGATAAAGCTGTCGTTTCACGTCTTTCCTCCCCTTCGGCCATACGAACCCTGGCTTCTTTTGGAAGTTGTTTTTCCCCTGTTCCGAAGGTAACTTTTGCGTTAATTTTGGGTTTGCTAGGTTGGTCTTCCATACTGAGGAAACCCATGCAGAAGCTGTTCAGGATATTGGTGTTCGCGCTCTGCGGCACAGTCTGTCTTGCCCAGGGCGGAGAAGACCGTTCCCAGCAAGCCGCGGGCGGACAAAGCGAGTTGAATGCCGCAACCGAAGCCATGAGCCGCGGCCATCATCATGACGGGCACCATCACGCCGGCGCGCATATGCGCATGACCGCGTTGCGCAAACCTCAGGCCGGCGACGCAGCCAAGGCGCAGGCCGTGGCCGGCGAGGCGCGTGAAGCGCTGGAGCACTATCGCGATTATCGGGTGGCGCTGGACGAGGGTTACAAGATCTTCCTGCCCAACGTTCCCCAGAAGATGTATCACTTCACCAAGTACGAATATGCCATTGGCGAGGCCTTCCGCTTTGACGCCAGCAAGCCGACCTCGCTGCTTTATGAAAAGCACGGCAGCGAATACAAGCTGATCGGCGCCATGTACACCGCGCCTTTCCGGTTCCATGAGGAGCAGTTGAATGAACGAATTCCGCTCAGCGTGGCCCAGTGGCACCTGCACGTGAATATGTGCCGCCCACCCAGCGGACGGGAAATAGAAATGCTCGGCAAAAAGCCCAAATTCGGCCTGAACGGCTCCATCTCAACGCGTGCGCAATGCGAAGCCGCTGGCGGTACTTTTATGCCGCATGTCTTTGGCTGGATGGTGCATGTTTACCCCTGGGAGAAGACGCCGGACGATATCTGGTCAGTGGAGCGCCAGCTCGACAAGTCCGCTGCTGCAGGGCCTCACGATCATCATGAGATGAAGTAACTGATTCCGCAGTTCCACATTTATTCGAAACAAACAGCCAGGGCGCGCCCGGACGTTCCTTTTGTTGCGGGGTGCCTCAGCGCCGCGACGGCAAACCTGGAACCGGGCTCGATGATCGCCGGATCCAGTTTGTATGTGTCGTTCGCGACGGTCAACCGCGCCTTGGTCCCGAAATATTCCGGAAATTCTGCATCGTCGGTAGCGCCGGAGCAGACATAAAGAGACAGCAGGTCGCAAAACTGTAAAACGTCTGTAAGACTCTCCAGTTCCGCCGTGCTGCGCGCCTGTCTGCCGGCAAGTTGTTTCTGGCGATGAGACTCGCTGGTCATGAAGCAGGCCAGTTGGTCGCCTTCGGAGTTCTTGTCCACGCCATGGTTCACGCGATGCCCGGCCAGACGACAAAAGTGCCGGCTGACTATGTAGCCGCCCGCGGGGCCGGTGCTGGCCGCCACGTCGATCGATTTTTCCCACGCCTCCAGAAACTCGCTCACACTGCATTCGACAAACGACTTAGGGCAGCTCTGCCTGACCGAGCGGCTCTGCATGATGGCCTGCGCGTCGGGAATTCCCCAGCCGGCATCGTGCAAAGCGATGGCCCGAACCAGATCTGCGTCGATTCTGGGTCCCCGGCCTGCCGCCATTTTGGCGGCGAACTCGCCGGCCAGGGCGGCGTGCGAAGGCTGGGTAATCATCCAGCAACCCTCGGCACCTTGACGCTGCAGGCGCTCCACAATGCTCCATGCGGGCAGGAATCCCTGATGATTTGCGGCCGGTGGCTCCAGTGGGCGCAGGATCATGGAATCTCAGCTGGGGCGGCGTTTGGCGATACGGCGGGGGACGGCCATGGCTTTGGCCGGGCCGCTGCTGGAGGGCGGCTTCTTCATGCCTTCGAGCAGCTCCTTGAGCGCCACCGCATTGTTGCGCTCCAGGTTTCTTGAGGCATAAACCAGGGTCACTCGAGCATGCTGATCCATGAGGCTGTAAAGCTTCTGCAACTCCTCGGATGCCTCCGGTGTGCTCAGCTCCTTGAAATAGCGCTTCTTGAAAAGCGTCCAGTTGTCGCTGGAGTGGTACCACTTGCGCAGCGTGTCAGAGGGAGCCAGGTCTCTGAGCCAGTGGTCGATGCGCGCTTTCTCTTTCTTGATGCCGCGCGGCCACAGCCGGTCAACCAGCACACGCTGGCCGTCTGCGAGCGAGGGTTTGTCATAAGCGCGTTTGATCTCAACCGGCATGGCGGGAGGGGTTTTCAAAAGCTGCGCTACCAGACATAATAGTCACTTGCGACTGCTAACGTCCATTCTTCTGATGATGGCTTTTGCCAGCCTGCTGTCCGGCTGCGGTAAGGACCCTGCCACCATGACGGACGCTGAACTGGGGCTCAACGCGCAGCAGGCACGCGGGCGCAAGGTTTACAACATTTATTGTCTCAACTGCCATCCCGCTTACTCCACTCATGGCACAAAAGGTCCCGGGCTGAAAGGCATGTACAAGAAGGACTATCTTCCCAGCGGCCTCACGTCTACTGACGAGCACGTGGAGCAGAGCATCATTCACGGTCGCGGCATGATGCCCGCCCTGGGTGATAGTCTTGACCGGCAGATGCTTGCCGACCTTGTCGCGTACATGCATACGCTCTGACGCGAACAGTTCAACGCATTTGCGGATTGGTGGAGGCGGGGAGTCGCGCGGCATGGTGCTGGGCGTCTTCAGCCAGCTCCTGCTCGAATTCAGCCCCCTGCTCGTACCAGAGCTGCAGATTGCGCCAGGCGATGAAGAAGCAGATGAAGAGGATCACCGGCCATACAATCGGCGGCCACCACGGTCCGACTCCCACCCAGACAAAGAAACTGTAGCCGCTACCCAGAACTCCAGTAAGCAGCAGGCGAAAGGCGAGCATCGGCCAGGTCATTTTGGTTGCCGGGCGAAGCGGAAAAGAGCCCTCGTCAATGAAGGTCTTGGCCAGGTCCGCTGCAAACAACAGCAGGAGCACGCAGGCGCCGAAATACGCCAGGTAGTACACACCTCGCAGGTGTGAGAGGCCGGCCAGCAGAAACAGTCCGGTTGCCGCCAGCGGCGACCATCGCCCCAGCGGCGCATGGAGTGATGCCAGCCAGCGGACCAGTCGGCGCAGGTAATCGCCCAGAGTCATGATCGAACGCCAGTGTAGCGGAATCGAGCGGCGGCGAAAACGTTACCTCGGTGCGGTGTAGACAAGCATCGTACAATAAGATAAAGAGATGGCCAGCCCAGTTGAACTTGTCCAAATCGACCTTGCGCCGCGGCGCCCGCAGTCCAAGCCGGAGTGGCTCAAGGCCCGCGCCCCCATGGGCGACAACTATCACGAGCTCAAGAAGTTGGCGCGCGGGCTCAGTCTGCATACGGTTTGTGAGTCGGCGCAGTGCCCCAATATCGGCGAATGCTGGAACCACAAGACCGCCACGTTCATGCTTCTGGGCAATCTCTGCACCCGGCGCTGCGGGTTCTGCGCTGTCCCCAAGGGAAAGCCGGAGCCGCTGGATTGGGACGAGCCGCGGCGCGTCGGAGAAGCCGTGGCCGCCCTGGGACTGAAGCATGCCGTAGTCACGAGCGTGAATCGCGACGATGACAACATGGGTGGGGCAAAAATTTTTGCCGAGACCATCCGCGAAATTCGCCGTCAGGCGCCCGGCTGTCAGGTGGAAGTCCTGATCCCGGATTTCCAGGGTCACGAGGACTGTCTGCAGGTCGTAATCGAAGCCAAACCCGAGGTGCTCAACCACAACACCGAAACGGTTCCGCGCTTGTATCGCGCGGTGCGCTCCGGCGCCCGCTACCAGCGCACGCTGGACCTGCTCAGCAACGTCAAGCGCTTTGCTCCGGAGATGGTTTCCAAGACCGGCGTGATGGTCGGCATCGGCGAAACCATGGACGAACTGCTTGAAGTTTTTCGTGACCTTGCGGCGCGCAAAGTCGATATCCTTACCGTGGGCCAGTATCTGCGGCCCTCAAGAAATCATCTGCCCATGACCCGCTACTACACCCCTGAGGAATTCACCTTCATGAAGCGCGAGGCGCTCAAGATGGGCTTCCGCCACGTGGAATCCGGCCCGCTGGTACGTTCTTCATACCACGCTCACGAGCAGGCAGAATCAACCGGCCTGATCAGCCTCCAATAATTCATGCGACGCACAAGAGCTGCAATTCTGTTCTTCTTGCTGGGCTCAGTCCTCCTGTTGGGACAGCAGGATTCACCCCTGCCGGGCGCGCCGTTTCGCCTGATTGGGAACATCTACTACGTCGGTGGGGAAGACCTTACTTCTTATCTTATCGTCACGCCGAAGGGGCTGATCCTGCTCGATGGCGGGTCAGCCGCGCTGGCACCTGTGATCAAGAAAAACATCGAGCAGCTTGGCTTCAGGGTGGAAGACATCCGCTATCTCCTCAACAGCCATGCGCACATGGACCACGCCGGAGGCCTGGCCATGCTGAAGAAACTCAGCGGCGCCAAGATGGTGGCCAGTGAAGGCGACCGCCCGCTGCTGGAACGAAGAGTTTCGGAGCAGTCCGGAGACCGGGTCAGCTTTCTCGGAGTGCAGGTCGATAAGGTGATTCGTGACGGCGATGAGGTGGAACTTGGAGGAGTGTCACTGCACGCCCTGATTACGCCAGGGCATACGCCCGGCTGCACCACGTGGACAATGCGCGTCAGCGAAGACGGCAAAAAGTACGATGTAGTCTTTTTTTGCAGTCTCTCCGTCCTGGAGCACACCCGGCTGGTCGACAACAAGGCTTACCCTCAGATCATTTCCGACTACGAGTCTTCCTACGCGCGGCTCAAGCAACTCCACTGCGACGTTTTTCTCGCCCCTCACGGTTCTTTTTTCAATCTGAAGGAAAAGAGCGCGCTGCTCAGGAAAGGCGTCCATCCCAATCCATTTGTCGATGCGAATGAATTTCGTTGGTTCGTCGCTGCCAGTGAGCGAGAGTTCCGCCAGAAGCTGGCAGAGCAACGGGGCAGCGTCTCCAACGTAAACACACGGTAAGCCGATTCAGGATACCCGGCGCGTGCGTTCCAAGACACGGAATTACACGGACGTGGACCGGGGATGCTTATTCAAGAAATTTTTAGAGAAACCTGCAAAGCTTCGGGTCCAAGATATTGCTGAGCATCGAAGAATGAGGGAATCCGGAGTGATTGTGGTTTCTCCTGCCGGACAGCAAACGTGTCTCTAACCTATCAACGCGGCACTGAGACCATCTTGGTGGTGGATGATGAAGATTCTCTGCGCACTGTAGTGGTCGATCTGCTGGGCCAGCTCGGCTATCGCATGCTCTCAGCCCGCAACGGCTCTGAAGCCCTGGACCTCGCCCGCGAATACGCCGGCAGGATCGACGTCCTCTTGTCTGACGTGGTCATGGAAGGGCTGCCGGGGCCGGAACTGGCCGAACAGCTCAGCCGCGCGCGTCCGGAACTGAAGGTGGTCTTCATGTCGGGCTTTGCGGACAGCTCGCTGGCGCCGGACGGCGTCTTGAAACCTGGGACTGTGTTGGTCCAGAAACCGTTCACCGTCCGGGCGCTTTCAGCCAAGTTGCGGGAAATTCTCGACCAGCCGGCTAAACGATGAACCACTGCGTGTCCCCGGCCACACAACGGAGGGCGGTTTTGACACGCAGGCACCCCACCCTCCGCCCTGTAAGCCTTTCATATTCAACATGGTGTGCTAATGGCTGGTGCTTTGCTCTTCAAAGCTGTGTTCGACTTAGAGTTGAGGAGGGGACCATGAACAGCGAGGCAGCCGAAACCAAGGGATTTCTGATCTGGGCGGGTTTTTGGATCGCCGCTTTGATGGTCCTTCTGCCGGCGTTGGCGGGAAACTAAATGCGCCCGGGACGGAAGGACCAGGTCAAGCGTGTCCCCGAAAGAAAAGAAATTCTGCACAGATCCTGGGAGCAAAACTCTGCATCTATTGTCCAAGCAGCAGGTTCGTCTCGCTCAGGGACTGCTGTCATCGACGGACAAGGAGGTACCGGCAATGCTCTCTAAGTGCGCCAACCCCTCATGTTCGACGCCGCTGGTTTACCTGCGTGAAGGTAAAGTGTTCATGGTGGAAAATGCCACCCAGTCGGAAAGCGCGCCGGAAACTCAAGGCAAGAAACCCAGAAGCGTCAGGCATGTGGAACATTTCTGGCTGTGCGGCCCCTGCTCAGCCAATCTGACGCTGGCTTCTGACGGTCAGAACGGCGTGCAGGTCGTCCCCAAAAAACTCCATACCCTGGCGGCCGCATCGTAGAAGGCAGCCATTATTTGGTACTTAGCGTTTGGCCAAACCGTGAAAAGAAGGCTCTTTGTACGTCCAAATGATTTGGGCAGGAAGCTGTTGCCGGATACTAACGGCTAGAGTACTAACTACTGCTTTTCCGATATCCGCCAGTCAGCGAGTACCAGCGCACCCTCAGTGAATCCAGGCCCATATAGAAGCCGTCGCGCCAGGGGTGGATCTTTGAGCCCTCATCGTGGCCCCACGCTACCGGAATTTCGGCCACCTTCAGCTTGTGATGGTGCGCCAGGTAGAGGATCTCGGCGTCGAAACCCCAGCGGTTGACTCGCTGTAAAGGGAAGATAATCTCTGCGGCGCGGCGGGTGAAGGCCTTGAATCCGCACTGGGTATCGCGGTAGGGAAAAGTCAGCACCGCGCGGATGAACAGGTTGTAAGCGCGCGACATGAGCTGCCGCTTCAGGGATTGCCGCTGGAATTGCAGCGAAGGATCGAGCCAGCGGGAGCCAATGGCGACGTCAGCGCCCTTTTCCAGCGCGGCAAAAAGCTTGTGGGCTTCTGAAATCGGCGACGAGAGATCGGCGTCAGTAAAAAGGAGCACCTGCCCGCGGGCGTTGAGCATGCCGTTGCGAACAGCATAACCTTTCCCCTGGTTGCCGGGGTTCTGGATCAGCCGGATCTGCGGGTGCTGGGCGGCGTACTGGCTGACGACCTCATTGGTGTCGTCGCGCGAGCCGTCATTGACCACGACGATCTCCGCATTCCAGCTCTGCGCCTTCAGATGCTCCACAATGCGCTCCAGAGTTCCGCCAATGCGCATACGCTCATTATAGGCAGGCACGATAATGCTGTATTGCGGCTGCGCCGTCTGCGGGTCCGGACTGTGCAGGGGGAACTCGACCGCCAGGCTCATGCGGCTTGCTCTTTCTTTTTCAGCATGGTGAAGAATTCGGGCACCAGATTGGGGTCCCAGAGTCCCTGGTTGGCTTCGTCCAGCATGGTGCTCTCCGCTTCTTCGTGCGTGAGCGCCGGTTTGTAGGGCCGCGCCGTGCGCAGAGCATCGTAAACATCCACCACCTGGAGCACCCGCGCCAGCAGCGGGATATCGTAACCTTGAAGCCCGTCAGGATAGCCGCTGCCATCCCAGTGTTCATGATGATGGCGGATAATCGGCAGCACGTTGCGAAATGACTTGAGCGGCCGGCAGATTGCTTCCCCGATCACCGGATGCTGTTTCATGATGACCCATTCGTCCGGTGTGAGCCGCGTTCCCTTTTTCAGAATTTCGTCGGGAATAGAAACTTTGCCCAGATCATGCAGATAGCCGCCGCGTTTCAGCGCGCTGATGCTGTCTCCATCCAGCCCGATATGGTGGCCGAGGTCGGAAGCATAATGCGCCAGGCGCTCGCAGTGATTGCCGGTGTACGGATCGCGCGATTCGATGCCGAGCGCCAGCGCCACCAGCACCGCTTCGGCATTCTCCAGTTCGTCAGTAAATTCCTTGAGCTTGAGCAGGCTCTTGACCCGGGCAAAAAGTTCTTCCGGGTAAAGCGGCTTGCTCAGGAAGTCATCGGCGCCGGCTTCAATCCCGCGGATGCGGTCTTCGCGATCGGACAGCCCGGTAATCATCACCACCGGGATCAAGCGGGTAATGGGATCTTCCTTCAGCTCGCGGCAAAGATCGTAGCCGGACTTTCCTGGCATGACGACGTCCAGCAGGACCAGCTCCGGACGCTCATTATGAACGATTCGTCTGGCTTCCTCGGCGTCAGTAGCTGTAATGATTTCGTAACCGCGGGAAGCCAGGAGTTCTTGAAGGAGAAGGAGCGTATCCAGTTTGTCATCCACGACCAGGATCCGGGGCGACCGCTGCTTTTGGCGTCCATACTCCTCCCTCGCCCTCTCCGATATGGGTGCCATCGAAAGATGAGAAGGTAGAGTAAGGTCGAGGGTTGTATCGAGCAACTCTCGAAGCTTGCGATGTTCTGGATCGTCCTTGGGAAACACAAAACCTGCTCAAGGCGCCCGCGCTGAAACTCCGCGGACTGCCTTTAGCCGCTGAAATTCGGGGAACCTTCATGTTACGGAAAATGTGCCAAAATTGAAAGAATCCACTTTCAGGAGCGGTGATTATTTAGGTAACATCCGGCCGCCGTGTTGGTTAAATAAGCCGCTTTTGGATAGCGGTTAACAAAAAGAAAACGCAAAATTAACGGCTTTAATCAGTTTTGCCGCAAGGAAAGAACCGCTTCAGCAAGGGTTTCCGGAATGGTACCCGGCGCGTTTGCAGGTCTTATAATTGGCGCAACCATGCGATTTCCCCTGCTGTGTACGATTTTGACGCTGACTGCGAGCACATATGCCGCTCCGCGGCAACACACAGTGCTGCTGGGAAGGTGGCGCACGGTCCAGGTGCATACTGAGTCGGGAACGAGCAGGCAAATGAATGTCCGGGCGGTCCTTATCGACGGCCGAAGCCGCGAATACACAACTGGTCCGGCGCATGATGTCACGGAGCGGCTGTTTGTGGTGCAGCGCGCCTATCGCATGAATGATGCGCTGCCGGATGATTCCGGCAACGCCCCGCGTTGGCTTTGGCATCTGGGTGGCTGGATCAGCGTGGACCGCCAGACCGGGCATGTTGCCCTGCTGAATTTGCCGGCTTTCGACAATGAGCTGTCCGCGACCACCTGGTATCGCGACTATGCGGCCTACTGCGGCGTCTCCGATGATGGATCCAGGAGTTACCTGATGGTGGCGCAACTGGGAAAGCGCAAGCCGATTCTGAAAAAAGAAGTCGCGGGCGCCGCCTGCGCCGCGCCTCGCTGGGAGCGAGAGCCCAGCCGCGTGACGTTTGTTGTCGGGGGAGAGAAGAGCACGTTCGTGGTGCACGCTCGCGGCGCCGATCTCCAGCCAGAAACGGCAGAAGAAGAGGGCCCGCAATGAAGACGCTACAGCAGTATTTGGAAGATGCGGCCACGGCCCACGGCCATCTTTGCGCCGGCCAGGTGCTCGGTGTTCGCATGGCGATGCTCGGTTTGAAAAAGCTAGGCTTGGATGATCCCCAGGGCAAGGACCGGAAGCGCATTGTCACTTTCGTGGAAATCGACCGCTGCGCCACCGACGCCGTGATGGTCGTTACCGGATGCCGTCTGGGCAAGCGGGCGCTGAAATTTCGCGACTGGGGCAAGGTTGCGGCCACATTCATCGACGTAGAAACCGGCAAGGCGGTGCGCGTTTCGGCCAGGGAGTCTTCCAAGGCGCTGGCCAGGAGCATGCATCCGGAAATCGAAAACAAGAACCAGCAGCAGATGCTGGCGTATCAGGAGATGGCGGAGGAGCAACTGTTCCAGACCCAATGGGTGCATGTTGACCTTCCGCCGGAAGAGCTTCCCGGCTTCAAGGGCGAGCGCATTGTGTGCTCGCGTTGCGGCGAGGGAATCAACTTCAAGCGCGAAGTCCGTCATGGCGACAAGATCCTTTGCCGCGCCTGCGCCGGAGAGCGCTATTACGAACCCATTGTCTAGCAGGCATTCTGCCTGAGCGCCGGAGTTCGAAAGCCCAAAATCGCCGGAACTTTCACGCGGCGGCCGGCGTATTAGTTGGCAAGGGAATCTCTGACTAAAGCGGAGGCTAACATGCAAACCAAAGCTTTCCTAACCTTTGCCGCAGCCGTGCTCTGCCTACTCACCGTGAACGGATGCTCCGTAAGCACTCGTGAAAACGACAATGGCAAGAAGAAGGATGTAGACATCCGCACACCGTTCGGCTCGCTTAGCGTGCGCGAGGGACATACAGACGTGAAGGAGACAGGCCTGTCGCTCTATCCCGGGGCGCGGCCGAAGAAGGATGACGACGACGGGCACGGCAACGCCAAAGTCGATATCGCGAGTTCGCTCGTTGGCCTGAAAGTCGTCGCGCTGAAGTTTGAAAGTGACGACTCGCCGGACAAGGTGCTCTCTTTCTATCGCAAAGAGATGGGCAAGTACGGCAAGGTGCTGGACTGCACCGGCGGATTCGATCTGAACTTCCGCGGCCATCGCGACAAGGACGCTGAGGTCACCTGTGACGGACACGATTCCAGTCACGGATATAAGGAAGAACTGAAGGTTGGAACGGAAAATAATCAGCGCATCCTGGCCATTAAGCCGCTTGGAAACGGCTCAGAATTTGCTGTGGTTTACGTAAAGACCTGGGACGGCTCAGACAAGATGTAAACGCAGCCCAACGGAAGGCACGGATCCAAAGATTTCCAGGCTGCCTTTCCTTGGGTTTTTCAGCCTGCATTTTCTATAGCAAATGAAGTGACTTTCCGCCATCCGGCCCTGCCCTCGCCAAGCATCCTGAACAAATGGTCCCGCATCTTAGGTAGCGTTCGAGCGACGGGTTCAGGCTTTTCAGCACCCGTCCGCAGCGATCCTTCGCTGCAGAATAGAAAACATCCAGGTGTCGCCGGTTTGAGCATGCAACCATGCCGTTGGCAATTGACGGCCTCGCGTACACAAGGCTCGAAACGAATTTTTTAAATGCTTGGCAATTTCTCAGGTCATGAAATGAGTTAGTGCTCGTTGTATAAGCCGATTACCTCCGGCTTGGCAAACGACAAAATCGCTCCGAAAGTACTGAATAAAAAGATCTTATGGCCACAACCACTGCACTCAAAAAGAAGCCTTCTCCTGCGACTGCCTCCTGGCTAACCCTGGAAAAAGTACCCACCGGCATTCGCGGGCTCGACCAGGTCACCCACGGTGGTTTTCCCAAGGGGCGTACGGCCTTGGTTTGCGGCGGTCCCGGAACCGGTAAAACCCTGCTCGGCCTGGAGTTTCTGGCCCGCGGAGCGATGCTCTATGACGAGCCCGGCGTCTGCATTGCCTTGGAGGAGACGACTGAGGAATTGGTCACGAACATGGCGTCTCTGGGCTATGACCTGCCGGCTTTGATCAAGGCCAAGAAGCTGGCGATCGACTACGTCCATATCGAGCGCAAGCAGATCGAGGAGACCGGCGAATATGACCTGGAAGGCCTCTTCATCCGCCTGCGCGCAGCCATCGATTCGGTAAAGGCAAAGCGCGTCCTCCTGGACACGATCGAAGTGCTGTTCCTAAGCCTCAAGAACGAAGGCATCGTGCGTGCCGAACTGCGGCGCCTTTTCCACTGGTTGAAAGACGCAGGCGTGACAGCTGTCATCACGGCGGAAGTGGGTGACAAGATGCTGACCCGTTATGGCCTGGAAGAGTATGTTGCCGATTGCGTCATCGTGCTTGACCATCGCGTCAATGAGCAGATCTCCACGCGGCGTCTGAGGGTGATGAAATATCGCGGCTCCTCCCATGGCACCAATGAGTATCCATTCCTCATCGATGACAGCGGGATTTCGGTGGTCCCGATCACCTCTCTCGGGTTGACGCATACCGCCTCCACTGAGCGTCTTTCCAGCGGCGTCCCGAGCCTGGACGAGATGTTGGGCGGAAAGGGCTTCTTCCGTGGCAGCAGCGTGCTGATTACCGGCACTGCGGGGACTGGAAAATCCAGTTTTGCCGCCGCATTTGCCAGCGCCGCCTGTGCCCGGGGCGAACGCGCACTGTATTTCGCCTACGAAGAATCACCCAGCCAGATCCTGCGCAACATGAACTCAGTGGGAATCAATCTGGAACGATGGATCAAGCGCGGCCTGCTCAACATCCATGCCACCCGGCCCACGGCATCCGGTCTGGAATCGCATCTGGTCAGCATGTATCACGACATCCAGGATTTCGACCCCAGCATAGTCATCGTCGATCCCATCACGAACCTGGTTTCCGCCGGCGACCTGACAGCAGTAAAGGCCATGCTTACGCGGTTGATCGATTTTCTGAAGCTCAAGCACATTACCGCCCTCTTTACCAACCTGGTCTTTGGCCTCGATATTGAGGAAACGGCAATTGGCATCTCATCTTTGATGGATACCTGGGTTGTACTCCGTGACGTTCCACACGGCCGAGCGGAAAGAGTGCGAACTTTGAACCTGCTCAAATCGCGAGGCATGGCCCATGACACGCGCATGCATACCTTCGCTTTGAGCGCAAAAGGAATAGATATCCATGGTAATTAAAGCAGCCAAGAAACAAGTGACCGAAAGGAACGGCACCGGGAGGCAGCCGCAGGAGAACGGCCGCTCCGTGCGTCCATTCAAACCTCCGGTCTGGGAGTTGCGGCTTTACGTGGCGGGCATGACGCCAACGTCAATCCGCGCCTTTGAAAATCTCAAGAAGCTCTGTGAAGAACACCTCCATGGCGCTTATCGCATCCAGTTAGTAGACCTGCTCGAGCGGCCGACCCTCGCGCGCGGTGATCAGATCGTCGCCGTGCCGACGCTGGTCCGCAGGCTGCCGACCCCGGTAAAGAAAATCATCGGCGACCTTTCCAATACTGAGCGTGTCCTGGTCGGGCTGGACCTTCGGCCCGCAGGAGGATGGCGATAAATCCCGGTATGAGATCGCAGAGTGCCACTGTGCTGCTTCTGGCCGACCGGCGCAGCAGCCAGACCGCCAGGTTGCTCAAGGCCTCGGGATACCGCGTCATGACCACATTCACGCCGGACCACGCCGTCGCCATCTGCGTGAACAACCCGGTGGACGCCGTCATTCTTGACCAGCCGCACTTCATCGAAACCGAAGGCTGGTCAGTGGCAAAATCTCTAAAGATGATCCGGAACTCGGTTTGCGTGATCCTGGTGGTGCGCGGGAGGATGATTGGGCGCAATGCGCCGGCCGGAGTGGATGCAGTTGTAGCTGAAAATGAAACGCAGTCGCTTCTAAACTCGCTGAAGACACTGCTCAGAAGGTTCTAGGGCAGCTGGTATTAGACCGCGGGGGCCCAGGCCCGCAGCAATTCCTCGCGGAATTCCGTTCCGTAATGGCGGCCAAGATCAGCCACCGCGCGCGTCAGATTGGAATAGAGGGTAAAAAACCTCATGCCGCAGACTTCTCCCAGGCTGGAAAGACTCGGGGGGCCGAAAGGCATCCAGGTTTGCGTGCGAAAGAGCATCCAGAGCTTGATTTTGATCAGGGAAAGCACCGCGTAGAGCCGGAACTCGAGCGCTGCGGTATGCAGCCGCCGGGCACATTCCCGATAGCACTCGCTGAACTCTTCATTCTGGCCAATGATCTCTCTTTCCAATTCGGCGTTCGACCACTCCAGCAGAATGTGCGCGTTGTGGGACATGCGCAGCAGATGTTCGCGCAGGAAATGCAGGCTGCGCCGCTGCTCCAGCCGCAGCGCCACACCGGTCATGGCGGCGTGCAGATATTCCTCCGTTTGCGGATTCAGCAGCTGAAAAACATTGGCTGAATCCACCGGCTGCAGGAATGCGGGAACGTCGCGAATGGTGCGGCAGGGGAAGCGGGAAAGGCGGCCGAGGAACAAGTAAAGCGCGCTCACAGAGAGCAGCGCCAGAAAGCTGAGCAATACCGCGTAAGCACTCATGGCTTAAAGATGCCCTTTACCTCTTGTTTATACCGTTGCAGCTGCCGCAGAAACAGCTCAGGTGTAAACAGGTGCCGGAAGTTACGGAAAGGATCATCTGGCTCAGGCCGCAGAAACGAAGCCAGCCAAACCGTTACAGCAATACAGTATCCCACAGCGGGAACATATTGAAAGAAGATTATGAATTTTAATCCGAGATCTGTGCGCACCAGAGTGCCGAGCAGGATGCCTGCTGCCGCTATGCCAAACCCTGCGGCAATTCCGAACGCGTATTGACGGTAGTCGAGATCAAAAAACCGCGCCAGCCAGAAGGTGAGAAAAAAGATTCCCAATTGCAAGCAGCGCACCGCGATCTGCAGCGAAAAAATTCCTTCTTCCAGCGGTCCCATATCCACGGCGCGATGCAACACAGCGATCAGCACGGAGAAGCCAAGCATCAGCACGGCGACTGCGGGCAGCAGCAGCTTGAACCAGCGCAGCGTGGTGAAATTCGCGAAGACATAACGGAACACTTCACGAATGGCGGCAAAGCCCAACACGGCATAGATCGCCTCCAGGGTCCAGTAGAGATAGAAATATTTCGGGGTGTTCTGCTGGTGGAGGAGAATGAAGCTGAGTTTGCAAACTTCTGCACACACTGCAAACAATGTGTACGCGGTAAAAAACGGAAATCGGCGAAGCAGGCGGCGCGCCAGCAGAATTCCGGCCAGGCAGGTCTGCACGACCGGTGGAACCAGAGCAAGAATGACAGCGAGTGGCTTCACATCCGTGTGCGCCAGCTTACGCCAGACGCAGCGTGATCACAACGCGGCCAGCCGGGACTTAAGCTATTACTTGCCAAGCGGACAATTCTTGGGTGCGCAGGTTGGCGGCGGAGTTCCGCCGTCAGCCATCATGGGCGCGGCAGCGCATGCCGACAAGAGAACCAGGGCCGCTAAGAGACGAATAGCGCGCTTCATAACCTCACTCCCACCACAAGGGATTTTTCTGGTGGTCTAGTTCAGAAGAGTGGCAAGTCGGGCCCGCTGATATACGGAAGTTTTATTTTTTCGTGATTCCAGGTTGACCGGTCCCCGCGTTCCCATGCTGTTCTGAAACGACGCCAGCAACAGTGCAAAAGATTGCACTTTTCGCCCGGCGAACCTTGCAGTATGGCGGTTGTTTTTATAGGTTGATAGGGTGGAGAGGACCTGCTATCGCTGCGGAAGTCCGGTGGATGAGAATGCCGTCTTTTGCCCGAGCTGCGGGGCAGGGCAGATCAGAGTAACCGCGCCAGCGACGAGCTCGGCCGCCAGCAAGGCAGAGCCGGAAATCATGGCTGCGCCTCCAGCCGCGGGTTATCACCCCGGAGAGGGCGTGCCGGGCATTCAATGGCGGGTTTTCCTGCAGTTTGCCCTTCCGTTCGCAGCGTTGACAGGTTTCATTTCGTCGCTGTTTTTTCCAATCGTGCTGCTCGCCCTGCCGCTCAACTTTCGCCGGGTTCTGACGCAATATCGGTCCTTTCACCCAGGCCCGTTGGCTTCAGGAACCGGCGCGCGGTTGGGCTCAGCCATGGCGCTCCTGAGCTTTGTGTTTTTCATTCCCTTTTTTGCCCTGACTGTATATCTGGGTCGGGACAGCCTCATCAGCAGAATCCGCGACGTAGCAGAGCAAAATCCAGATCCGCAGGTAAAACAGGTTTTGCTGTGGTGGACGACTAATTCCGGGTTGATCGTCGCGAGCGCGCTGTTACTGGGCTTTATCCTGATCCTGTTCCTATTTGTCGGCCTGCTCAGCGGGGCGCTGATGACGGGCGAGGCCAAGAAACGGCCCTGAGACCGGTTGGCGCATTCGGTTGGCATCGGATATCATGCGGTGACCATGAATGCTTCCACCCGCATGCCCAACCTTGTAGTCAAAGGCCGCCTGATGTCGGGCTCAGAGATCGAGCGGACTCTGGTGCGCCTGGCCCACCAGATTGTTGAAAAGAATAATGGGGTTGAAAATCTGGTCCTGGTGGGCATCAAGCGCCGCGGAGTGCCGCTGGCGACCCGGCTGGCCACCCTGATCGGCCAGATTGAGAAGACTCCGGTGCCCGTGGGCACACTGGACATCACACTTTATCGCGACGATCTTTCCACCGTGGGAGCGGCCCCGCTGATCAAAAAGGCCACGCCGCTGGGCACCGACATTGTGGACAAAAACGTGATCCTGCTCGATGACGTTCTCTACACCGGACGCACCGTGCGCGCGGCTCTGGAC
>DASTJB010000029.1:0-25081 GCA_035717005.1 Candidatus Angelobacter sp. | reverse complement strand
TCCAGCGCTGACTGGATGCCGCGCAATCTCTATGAACGCGTTGAGGTGCTCTGCCCGGTGCTCGATCCTGCCCTCAAACAACGACTGAAGGATGAAGTGCTGGCCGCCTACCTAGCCGACAACGTGAAATCCCGTTTTCTTGACCGCAGCGGGCACTACGCGCGCGCGGCGCACCGCCGCGGAGAGACGTACTTCTCCGCGCAGGATTTTCTTATCGCAGTGGCGGAAGGTCGGGCCACTGCTGCCGACATCCCGGAGCCGGTAGTCCCACGGGTGCGCAAATCCGCCAGCCAGGCGAACAGGCACGCACTGCATCGATAACAATTTATGATCGTTTACTTTTTGCGACACGCATCAGCCGGCAAGAGCATGGCCAATCCCAAAAAGGATGAACAGCGCCCGCTGGATGAAGACGGTATTCTCCAGGCCCGCTACGTGGGCCGTCTGCTGGCGAACCTGGACGTGCAGGTGGAACAGATTGTGAGCAGCCCGTTGAAACGCGCGCGTCAGACCGCATCGTTGGTCGCCAATGAACTGGCCTTTGAAACCGCGGTGCAGACTGAGGATGCTCTTCGCCCCGACGCCGAACTCGAGCAGTTCCAGACCATGCTGGCGCACTACAAGAAATACGATTCGATCATGGTCGTCGGGCATAATCCCAGCCTGACCGAGTTCCTGATGAAATCGATCTCAACTGGTGCGACGCAGATTGACTTCAAGAAAGGTGCAGTGGCCAGGGTGGAGATGAATGGCCGGACGGGCTCGATGCAATGGCTGGTCACGCCCAAGATCGCCCGCACCCTTCAGGCGAGTTTGAAGACGAGCTCGCGGCCGAAAACTTCGCGGAAGTAGCTGACCTCTTTTTCGCCCGCCCACAACTCCAGGTCGGCCCCGCCCCGGCCGGCTTTCACGGTGATAACGATCTCTCCGCCGCGCATGCTTGCGCGGAGAGAGTTCACTGCGGACCGCCTCCCCTGATTGAGCGCCCGCGCCACGCGGAGAATGGCAATCGACTTCATCGTATCTGACCGTACCTGCGCCGGCAGCAGCTTGATCAGACGATCGCGCAGTTGGGGTCGCGAATTGCCCTGGAACCGCGCTACCGTGGCGATGATGGCCCTCTGGAGCGGCGTGAAGCCGAAGAGTTCTGACCGCGAGATCACGTAAAATGCGTGGCGATGCAAGCCCACGGGATTGATGTAGATGCCTACCTCATAGAGCATGGCGGCTGCGGCAATCCATTCACGCCAGGTCCTTTCCAGGCCGTGCACGGCGCGCGTCTGGTCGAATAGTGAAAGCGCGAGCCGGCTGACTTGCGCCGCATTTTCAAGATCGACGCCGTAGCGCTGCGCGGTCTTCAGCAAAACATCCTGCCGGTCAGACTCCAACTGCCGGTGCGAGCGCGTGTGCTGGTCATATTCAGCGGCCATCTGCGCCAGCAGGCCATCACGCAGGCCAAGCGAAGAGTAGCGAAATCCCTTCAGTCCGCAGGCATGCAGTACCTGGGAGTAAACTGCCGCTCCGGCCACAATGATCTGCGCGCGTTTCGGGTTGATTCCCTTGATGGCGGCACGTTGGCGCGCGGTAAGCTTGGCGAGCTTTTTCACCAGCTTTGCCGCTATGGTTTGTGAGACAGCCCCGGTCCGCCGGCCCAGGCCCATGGACTGCGCTGCTCCGGCCAGCGCCGCTGCGGTCCCCGAAGTTGCGATCACGGCGCGCGCACCGGCGCGGACCAGTTGCCGTGAAACGTGCCCCAATTCCTGATCGATGAACCCGTGCAGGCGCTTCATCTCATCTTTGTTCGGGGGATCGTGGTGAATGAATTCTTCCGTCAGCCGGACGGCTCCCAGGGGCAGTGTGACGATCTCCTTGATGTGGCCTTTTTCGGAGCGGGTCAGCTCACAGCTTCCGCCGCCCAGATCGATCAATAGAAGCTTGGGCGGAGGGGTACGCATGTTGGAGATAACGCCGAGATGGATCAACCGCCCCTCTTCCAGGCCGGTGATGATCTCCAGCTTCCATCCCGTGGTGGTTTTGAGCCATTCGGCAAAGACGTGGCCATTGCTGCTGTCACGCAGGGCGCTGGTTCCGACCACTCGCGTGCGCTCAACGGCATAACTCTGGACGGCGCGATGAAAGCGACGCAGCACTTTGAGTGTTTGCGCCATCGCTTGTGGACTGAGATTCCCGTCGCGAAACACGCTTTCACCCAGGCGCGTGACCTCGCGGTCCTGGTGCAGCGGAATCAGCCGGCCGCGACGCAACTCCGCAATGCTAAGCCGCACTGAATTGGAGCCAATATCGACGGCGGCGAAGACCGGCATGGTCTATCCGGCGCTGCGAACAGACAGGCGAATAGGTTGGACCGCGGCAGGCGGCTTTTTCGCAGGCGGTGCAGAGACCGAGGCGAACAACCTTGTGATCGCTGAAATCGCAGCTGCCTGGCGGGCGGCAAAGAGCGCGCGGATTTCCCGCAACAGCGCACAATTGGCGCGATCAGCAAAATGTTTCTCCGCCAGCCGGGCAAGCTCTTCCCAATCGTGCCACTCGCCAACCGTGTCCTGTACGGTTTTTATCTCCGCCACAAACACTTTCCCCTCAGGGGATTCCTGTGCGAGTTCGGCCACATATCGCAACTTCTTGAGCTGGATGCGCGCCTGGTGCAGCCGGTTGGGCTTGATGGAATGTGAGGAGAACCGGTCGGCCATCCTGGCCAATTCCAGCCTGGCTTCTTCCAGCGGCGCCAGAATCTGCCCTGGCTCTGATGGAACGAGCGCTACTCGGTCTGCAACTTTTTCAACCCGGGCAAGAAATTTCTTATCGGCACACCGGGCCAGGGCCGGGTTCAGCCGCTCAAGCTGTTTCTCCCTTTTCTTGTCCAGAACATCGGCCAGCTTCTTGCGGTCTTTGGCCGTGGAGCCATTCCCAATTTTCTCCAGCAGCTTCTTCTGGACGTCGAGATTTCGTACCTTTCCCGCCCGCTTGCGCAGGTCCTCGAGCACTTCCAGACTGCGCTCCAGTTTCTTGCCCAGTCCGGGACGCGCGTAGCCCACAATGCTCTCAATGCGGCGAATCGTGGTGCGCAGACGGTGTATGCTCTTCGGATTGCTCCCGTCCGACAGCTTAGAGAGTGTTCTTGACAGGTCCTTGGTGAGACCTCTGATCGGTTGTTCCAGCAGGGTCATGAATGAGGGTCAATTTCGTATAAAAAATAGAGTCATCATTTTAGATGAGAGCTCCCATCCGCCCTGCTCCATTTAATTCTTGTCCTGTGGAAAACTCTCTGACCTATTGTTTTGTTGGATTTAGGCGGGGAAAAACAAGGATATGCATAAACTCGTCAGGCAGTTTATATTCAAGGCAGGCGATGGAGTTCGCCTTTAACCGCCTCCGTGGCTGATGACTCCTACGAACCCAACTGGAGTCAAGTGCCATGCGTTCCCTGATCGAATGGAAGCCCTATCTCTGGATCTGCCTGGGCGCCGTTGCTGGCGCCAGCCTCCGCTACTTCCTTACCCGGATCATCACACGCTTCAGTGACGCCGCGTTTCCCTATGGGACGCTGGTGATCAACGTGAGCGGCAGCCTGGTCCTGGGGTTCTTTCTCATCTGGACCACCGAGCGTGTACTCGCCAACCCGTTGTGGCGGCTGCTGATAGCGGTGGGGTTCTGCGGCTCGTACACCACGTTTTCCAGCTTTGCCTTTGAGACCATGGCGTACTTTGAACAGGGGCACTGGACGCTGTTCGCGACCAACATTCTGGCGAACAACATTTTATGCCTCGGCGCCGTGCTGGTTGGGGCTGCGATAGCGCGCGCTATTTAAGCGCCGGAGTAGAATGCTGTGAAAGGAGCCGGTAATTTGGAGCAGCCGCGCATTGCCGTGCAGGTTTCCATCTATCTTAATGAAGCCGACGAGTGGCATCGCAAGCCGCTGCACCTGGAGCTGCTGAAGTTCCTGCGCGAGCAGAATATCGCTGGGGCCACAGTGCTTCATGCTGTCGCAGGTTTTACCGGCCGTGGGCGCGTGAAAACAGCAACCCTGGTGGACGCGGGCGGGAAGCTTCCGCTGCTGCTTACCTTCGTCGATACGGCGGACCACATTGACCGGGTGCTGCCGACAGTCAAGGAGATGGCCGCGCACCGGCTGATCGTCCGCGAGAACGTGACTATCGAGTCCGGCGCGCTGGACTAGCGGCTAATCGCGGCCGCTGATGGCCTCGCTTACGCGCACTGCGTCTTCAATCACCTTTTGCAATTCGGCGCGATGGATCGGCTTGGCGATATAGCCGTCCATTCCTGCTTCGATACAGGCTTCGCGGTCGCCTTTCATGGCATGCGCCGTAATTGCGATCACGGGTATGTGACGTTGCCGGCCCTGCTCCCGTTGTCGCAGCTCGCGCGTGGCGGAATAGCCGTCCATCTCCGGCATCTGCACGTCCATCAGCACCACATCGAAAGTTGTGCGCTCCAGAAGTTCCAGAGCTTCCCTGCCATTTTCCGCCACCGTAACCCGATGCCCCATTTTCTCCAGCAGACCTACGGCCAGCGCCCGGTTCACCACATTGTCCTCTGCCAGCAAAATGTTGAGATGGTCTGAAAGCGACGGCGGAGAAGTACGCTGCATCGCAGGTTCACCGGCCGGAAACACCGATTTGCGAATCGCGGCCAACAATTCACATTGTTTCACCGGCTTGATCAGATAGGAATCGATGCCCAGCTCGCGGCAGCGGCCCACCCCCGCGTTGTAATCATTGGAGGTAAGCATCATTACCAGCGGCAGCTTCGGTTGGCGTTGAGCGATGCTCGCTGCCAGGTCAAATCCGTCTTTGCCGGGCATTCCGCTATCGATAATTATCAGCCCGTAGGGCGCGCTCTTGCGCTGCGCAACTTCCACCAGGGCTGCGGCTTCGTCCGCGGAACCGGCAGCCGCGTTTGCAATTCCCCATCCGGTCAGCACCTCTCCCAGAACAGCCCGGCTGTTCTGGTTATCGTCAACAATGAGCACAGTTATGTCTTGCAGCTCCGGCGGGACCTGAAGTCTTGCGCTGCCGGACTGCGTGGGTACCTGCATCATCACGGTGAAGTAAAACGTTGAACCATTTCCTGCCTGGCTCACCACGCTCATGGCGCCGCCCATGAGTTTGACAATACGCGAGGCAATGGCCAATCCCAGCCCGGTGCCGCCAAATTTGCGTGTGGTTGAGGCGTCGCCCTGGGAGAAGGCATCGAAAATCAGTTCTTGTTTGTCGGCTGGGATGCCAATCCCGGTATCAGAAACGGCGAAGCGAAGCTCGGCTTGGTCTCCTTGAATCCGCTCCAGCGTCACGCGGAGCACGACTTCCCCTCGATCAGTAAACTTCACGGCATTTCCCACCAGGTTGTGCAGCACCTGCTTCAGCCGATTGGCGTCTCCCAGCAGAACTTGCGGAATCCGCGGGTCCACCTGGTACACCAGTTCCAGCCCCTTCTGATGGGCGCGAAGGGCCATGGTTCGCGCCGCCTCCGCCACCGTGGCCAACAGATCGAATTCGCGAACTTCAAAGGCGAGTTTTCCCGCCTCGATTTTGGAAAAATCCAGAATGTCGTTGATCACGACCATCAGAGTATTGGCGGAGTCGCGGGCCACTTCCAGGAGTTGCTTCTGATCAGTACTCATTTCGCTCTGCGCCATCAGGTCAAGCATGCCGGTCACGCCATTCAAGGGTGTTCGAATCTCGTGGCTCATGTTGGCCAGGAAATCGCTTTTCGCGCGGGTCGCGGCCTCAGCCACCTCCTTGGCCGCCTGCAACTCACGCGTACGGCGCCCGACGAGAACGGTCAACTCCTGCTCCGTCTTCCTGATTTGGCGCACACGCAGCAGGTAAATGCCGACCGGTGAAAGCACCAGCACAAGTGCGCACAAAAAATAAAACCAGCGCGTCTGATAGAAGTGCGGCTCCAGGTAAAATGAAAAGGAGGCCCCCTCGTCATTCCAGACGCCGTCATTGTTCGCCGCTTTCACACGGAACGTGTAATTCCCAGGATCAAGATTGGTGTAACGGATGAATCCGGGAGTCGGTGCGGCCTTCCAGTCGTCGTCATATCCTTCCAACTTGCACTGGAATGCTACTTTCTCCGGAGCAAAATAGCTTAGCGCGCTGAAACGGAACTCGACTTCGCCGGAGCCGGCCGGGACCCTTGCGCCGACGGCCATATTCTCCATCTGGTTGATCTTGACGGCTTCAATCACAACCGGCGGCGGAAGGGGATTTTGCGGCAGATGATTCGGGTCCACAACCACCACACTCTTCAGACAGGCGAACAACAGCTTTCCGTCTTTGGTCTTCCATCCGGAATACTGGGAACCGCCGTTGCATTCCGCACTTATCATGCCATCGGCAACTCCATATGCCTTGCTCTGGAGCTCCGCCAGTCTGCCTTCAACCACATTGATCAAATCGCTTTTTTTGACCTTGAAAATGCCGCGATTGGAACTCATCCAGAAATTCCCGGAGTCATCTTCGAGAATGCTCCAGATGGTGTCGTCAAAAAGCCCTTGCTTCACGCTGATACCGGCGAGTTTGCCATCCTTGAAGCGCTTCAATCCGGCGCCATACGTGCCTATCCACAAGACGCGATCAGAATCTTCATGGATCACCATCACGCCGCCCATTCCCAGCGTCTCCTGCGCGTTCTCATGGAAATCGAAGTTGGTGAATGCGCCATTGCGGAAAAGACTCAGACCGGCATCCGTCCCAAACCACAGATTGCCGGCATGGTCCTGCTGGATGGCCCAGACGCGGTTGTTGCCGAGGCCTTCCCTGGTCGTGTAATTGGTAAATTTGCCGTTGTGCAGCCGGCTCACGCCTCCGGAGAAAGTGCCAATCCACAGGTCGCCGTCGCGATCTTGAAAGACCGCAGGAATGAAATCGTCAGCGAGTCCATCGGACTTTCTATATGTCTTGATCGCGTGACCTGTGAACTTATTTAAACCACCTTCATCTGTCCCAACCCAGACATTGCCTTCGCGGTCTACGAACATCGAATAGACATAATTATTGGCGGGACCGTTGCGCGTGAGATACGGGGTGGTCTTGCCGTCTTTGAAGCGCCACAACCCCGTGTTGGTGCCGATCCACAAAGCGCCTTCGCGATCTTCAAAGAGAGCGCGCGGAGAACCCTGCAGACCAATCTCAGGCCCGTAGTTACTCAGCGGCGTTTCCTTGAAGCGATTGAGTCCGCCGGTTTCGGTCCCGACCCAGAGATCGCCTTCGCGGTCCTGCGTAATCGCCTCCACGTAGCTTCCGCTCAGGCCGTTCTGCGTGGAGTAACACTCAAATCGCTGCGCGACCAGCCGGCACATGCCTCCACCCTCGGTGCCGACCCAGATGGTCCGCTGATTGTCTTCAAAGATGGCGTGGATAGGCGCATTCGGCAGCCCCTCCGCGGCGCCATACTGAATCATTTTTTTTCCCGGATTGGCCCTCGACAGCCCGCGATTTTCTGTGCCGATCCACAAATTCTTGTCCTGATCAAGCAGGAACGCCGTGACCAGTGCCTTGCCACGCATGGATGTGGGCAGCGCGGGAACGAAAACGCCGTTTTGAAAGATATCGAAACCGGTGCGGGTTGCTACCAGAAGATGGCCCTGCGCGTCTTCGCCGATCGTTTGAATGGAATTATCGGAAAGACCGTTTTGGCGGGTGAAGTTGGCAAACTGCCCGCTCGTGAGCCGATTCAGTCCCTCGGTTGTACCTACCCACAGATTGCCTTGATGGTCCTCAAAGATCGCGGTAATGGAGTTATTGGAAAGGCCTTGCTTTGTGGTGTAGGTGGAGAACTGTCCGCCGCGATAGCGCACCAGACCGCCGCCAAAGGTGCCGACCCAGAGCGTTCCTTCGTGGTCCTGATACAGAATGCGGATATCGTTGTGCCGGATAGCGTCTGTGTTCGCTTTGTTGAATACCTTGAACTCCAGTCCGTTGAAACGGACCAGGCCTTCCTGCGTGCCGATCCAGAGGTAGCCGTCGCGGGCCTGCAGCAGCGCCTGGATACTGTTCTGGGGAAGGCCATCCTCAGAGCGCCAGACTGTATGAATGTATTGCGAGATGGGCTTGTGCGGGTCAAGGCACCAGCCGGTACCGGTCAAGCAAAAGAATAAGAGCCACTGAACGCGCTTCAGCACACCAACCCCTCTGCCGGGACCGCGGCGGAAAAGGCCAGGTAAGTTGTACTCCCCACCCCTCGCTCGCAGCTCGGAAGGCCCTCATTTTAACCGCATCTTTCACTTCTGTCGCTACGCTCCAAACCGCCGGCGATCCTCGCTCGCTCCAATGCATCTGTGCTCCTTGCAGGGCGCGTGCCAAATCAGGGCAACGGTCCCGCAAGAAATTGCCTGAGTACATTAGGTCTTCAGCAGTTCTGGTCACCACGGAAATGGGTGTCGAGAGACCTTGGCCCGGTCTCAAAAAAAACCTTTGTGCCGGTGAAACGTTTTCGCCGTTACCGGCACTAGTTCAGCAAGGGAACCATAGAAGGCCAGAGTGGCCTGCCGAGCTCCTTCGCTCACCACTGTGAGCCTTCTGTTTTCTTTCCTTGGTGGAGTCTTCGCGGCTGAACGCCGGCCGCGAAGACTTTTAGTTTCTACTTTCCACAACAGGGAGAGAATCCAGGATTGAAGCAATATTCACGTCCGGACGCAGCGTGCCAAAGCTCTCCCCATGTTGCCCCGCGATCCGCGAAGCAATGAACGCCTCTGCGAATGCCGGCGAACCATGCCGCACCAGCAATGACGCCTGCAGCGCCAGAGCAAACTTTTCTGTGAGTTCGCGGGCGGCGTACTCGACCCCGCCGTCCCGATGCAGAGAGTCTTTCTGAGCGGGCGTGGTCAGCCGCTGCTCAAGTTCGGTTATGTAAGCATCGAGCCGTTTATCGGCGCCTGCGGTGGATTTCAATTCGGTCATCAGCGCTGCGCCTGCCGCCGGTTCCCTGGCCAGGGCGCGCAGCACGTCAAGGCAGATCACGTTGCCCGAACCTTCCCAGATGGAATACAGCGGGGCTTCACGATAAAGGCGGGGCATGATGGATTCTTCCACGTAGCCGTTGCCGCCCAGGCACTCCAGCGCCTCGCCGGCATGCATCGGAGAGCGCTTGCACAGCCAGAATTTCGAGACTGCCGTGGCCACACGGCAGAAGGCGCGCTCGCGATCGTCATCCTGGCGGCGATCGAAGGAGCCGGCCAGCCGCGCCATGAGTAAAGTTGCCGCCTCAGATTCTAGGGCGAGATCGGCCAGGACGTTGCGCATCAACGGCTGCTCGATCAGCAACTTGCCGAACGCACTACGGTGCTGCGCATGATGAACAGCCTGAACAAGCGCCTGGCGCATAAGCCCCGCGGCGGCAATGGCGCAGTCCAGGCGGGTGTGGTTCACCATTTCAATAATCGTCTGCACGCCGCGGCCCTCTTCGCCCACAAGATGGGCCCAGGCTTGCGCGAATTCAACTTCGCTCGAGGCGTTCGAGCGGTTGCCGAGCTTGTCCTTGAGCCGCTGGATGTAAAAGGCGTTGCGTTCGCCCGTGGGGGTCCAGCGCGGAAGGAGAAAGCAGGTAATTCCCTTTGTTGTCTGGGCCAGGATGAGAAATGCGTCGCACATCGGCGCGGAGCAAAACCACTTGTGGCCGGTGACCAGGTACTCGCGTGAACTGCCGATCCGCTCAGCCCGTGTGGTATTGGCGCGAACGTCAGAGCCGCCCTGCTTCTCCGTCATTCCCATGCCCACCAGTACGCCTTGTTTCTCTTCGGATGGCGCGAATTTGGGATCATAAACGGTGGAAACGATTTTCCTTTCCCAATAGCGCGCCAGCTCCGGCTCTACCCTTAGCGCGGCAACGGCGGAAAACGTCATCGAAACAGGGCAGGTGTGGCCCGCTTCATTCTGCGCCGTGAGCATCATGAGCGCGGCGCGGGCAACGTGCGCGCCCTTTCTCTTTTCCACTAATGGCAGGTTGTGCAGCCCATTCTCGACCGACGTACGCATGAGCCGGTGATATGAAGGGTGGAAAAGCACCTCGTCACGGCGATTGCCGTTAAGATCGTGCGTGTGCAACACCGGTGGGTTCTCATTGGCTTCAAAGCCCCAGCGCTGCGCTTCTTCGGTTCCCAGCAGGCGTCCCAGTTCGGTGAGCTGCTTCCGCGCCCAGCCCGCACCTTCACGTTCGATGGATTGGTGCAGTGTGCGATCGGAAAGAAAGAGGTTGTAGCCGGTCAAGGGTGGAACCTGATTGTGCGGGAGCTGATCGGGACCGGTTTTCTGCGGCGCGTCGATGTGCTTGGTGGATGAAGCCATGGCAGAACAATTATGCGCTCTCAATGCGGAAGGGAAACAGTCTTTTGTTTTCGGCAAGATCACTACTGATATGTGAGCCGGCATCGCGCAAAGGCGCGATTGGCGCTAACCCATGGCAAAGAGTAAACTTTTGCGCATGAAACGAACCTTGGGTGTGACGCTGTTGGTCATCGCTGCTCTCTCAGTGAGCGTGGCCCAGGATTGGGCCAAACAGAACCTGGAAAAGTCGCCGCGGCATGGCGAGTGGGTCCAAATCAAGCACGATAGCCGCACGGTGCAGGCTTTTGTCGTCTACCCGGAGAGCAGGCAGAAGGCGCCGGTCATCATTGTGATCCATGAGATTTTCGGCCTGACCGACTGGGCCCGCAGCGTGGCTGACCAGCTAGCTGCCAAAGGCTACATCGCTATCGCTCCCGACCTTCTCTCTGCCATGGGGCCAAAGGGCGGCGGATCGAGTGATTTCTCCGGCGCACAGGACGCGATGAAAGCCGTTTCCGGGCTTGATCCGGACCAGGTGACCGCCGATCTGAACGCTGTGGCCGATTACGCCAACAAGATCCCGGCTGCCAACGGCAAGATCGCGGTGGTGGGATTCTGCTGGGGTGGCGGACAGTCATTCCGGTTTGCCACGAACCGCAAGGACCTGAGCGCAGCATTCGTGTTCTACGGTCCTCCGCCCAAGGATGTTTCCCCGATCACTGCTCCAGTGTATGGCTTTTACGGCGGTGACGATGCCCGGATCGACGCGACGATTCCTGACGCTCAAGCGGCAATGAAGGCTGCCGGGAAAAAATATGATCCGGTGACGTATGCAGGCGCTGGGCACGGCTTTATGCGGGCGGGTGAGGACCCCGCCAATGAGGCGGCGATTAATAATACGGCCGATGATCCGGAAACCAAAAAGGCCCATGACAGGGCGGTCGCCAACAAAAAGGCCCGCGCCGAGGCTTGGGAGCGTTGGCTCGGATTGCTGAAGTCGATGTAACCCGCTCTCTTGGGGC
Source organism: Candidatus Angelobacter sp. (assembly GCA_035717005.1). Lineage (GTDB taxonomy): Bacteria > Acidobacteriota > Terriglobia > Terriglobales > Acidobacteriaceae > Angelobacter. The sequence continues at coordinate 13,752 of DASTJB010000029.1, read as the reverse complement.
CCGGACGCTCGAAGGAGCGTCCCGTCCCACCTTGTCCCCGGATGACTTTTCGGCCCAGCTCCAGTCCAATGGAACCAGCGAGCCCCTTCTGACGTATTCAACGGCATAGGGCGACGCTCGTTCGCCTGCCGGGGGCCAATCTTCGCCGCCAGAAAAGGAGCCCATATGAATTCACCCACTCAACGCACCGTTGGATGGCTCATTGCGATCGTTGGGGTCATCGCTCTCATTACCCCTGTGCTGGGCAGTCAGTCAGCCGGTTCCGCTCCGGCAAGCGATCATTTTCAGCGCAGCTTCGCGATCGCACAGAACGGCACTCTGCACGTGGAGAATTACAAGGGGACCATCCATGTCACCGCCTCCGACGGCGATCAGGTGGTCGTCGACGTGACCAAGCGCTTTGAGGGCGGAAATGATTCAGACCGCAAATGGTGGATGGAAAACACCGAGGTGAATTTCCATAATGACAGCGGGCGCGTCTCGGTGGAGGTGAAGTATCCGCAGTGGAGTTGCGGGTTCTGCTGGCAGGGACACGACTTCAGCGCCCAGGTCGACCTGGAAATCCGGGTGCCTCGCCAGATCAACGTGCGGCTTGACAGTTACAAGCCCGACATCAAGCTTGCCGCCGTCCAGGGCGATATCCAGATCAAAAGCTACAAGTCGCCGATTACGATTGATTCGACCACGGGGTCGATCCGTATCGAAACTTACAAAGACACACTCAAGCTGCAGAACGTGACCTTGCGCGGCCCGCTCGAGATCAAGTCCTACAAAGCCGATGCTGAAGTCAGCGCGAAAGCTCTGGGGGATTCCGTAACCATTGAGGACAGCAAAGGGTCGACGGTGTTGCGGGTCCCGCAAAACGCCGGCTTCGAGCTGGACTACGAGGGTGGCCGGCGCGCCAGCTTCCGCAGCGATTTTCCTATTTCATCAACCGCCGGAAGTTTCAACTCAAGCTTTCATGGCAGTGTGAACGGCGGCGGTACCCGTTTGCACCTGCGCACGGAAAAAGGATCGGTCTCCCTGGAAAAGTTAACCGTACAGCTCTAGCTGAAGGCCAGGTTTTCTCAAATCAAAAAAGCCATGCTTTGCGGCATGGCTTTTCGTTATCGCCCTTGCATTGCTCCCATGGGCGCACCGCTCTTCGAGCGCCCATGGCAGATTTATCGGCGGTAATAAACGTTGGTGTTGTAGCCCTGTTCGTAGGCGTTGTAGTAGGCCTCCCGATAGGCCCGCTTGTAATAGTCCTTATTGCCGTAGGTCGGAATGTAGCCGCGGTCGGCATGGCGGTAATTGCCGCCCTCCGTCGGACGATTGCTGTGGCCGGTGCGCCGGTCGCGCGCGCCGTCATTCAGGCCGTCCTGATAACCGTTTTGCCGGGCCGCATTCAAACCGTAGCCGTAGCCGTAGTTCCCGCGGTCACGACCCCAGCCACGATCACGGTCGCCATCGCGGTCCCAGTCACCACCGCGATAGCCGGTATTTTCGCGGAAGCCACGCTCGTAGCCTCTGCGGTACGCCTGGCGGTCGTCGCGCTCGCGATAACGGCTGTCATCGGGATCAAAGCGCCGGTTGTGCCGCGCGTCCCACTGGCCCTGCCGGTATCCTCGCTGGAATGCCTGGCGGTCGTCATCGTCATGGTAGCCCCATCCCCACTGCACCGGAACCACCGTCTGGGCTGCCGCGAAAGTGGCGCTGCCCGCGACGAGCGCTGCTCCCAATACCATTGCCTTGAAATACCTCATATACCCTCCCGTTAAACCCTCCGCGCCAGGCGTTAACGATCACATGACTTCAGTTATGAGAGCAAACACCCGCTGCAGCGGAAGCACTCTCGCGCTCGGTTAAGTTCTGTAAGGCCGATGTAAGGAATGGTTGAGAGGCGCGGAGTGATCTTCTTATTACCTTGATTTGGCCAGCTCCAGCTCTCGAGTCCTCTGTTTGTAGCCTTCGATTTCGCGCTGCGGCGCAGCCTGGAAATGGTCGACAAGCTTTTGGAGATACGTTCGCAAGGGCGTATAAGCGATGCCCACCTCTTCTTTGCTCCGGCGATTGTCGAGCGATGACATCCAGCGCCCGCTGAAGGGCGAGCAATCCGGCAATAGACCTCTTTGTTCCAGCTCTTCACGCGCAACGCGGACAATCCGCGGCGGCGAGGGCATCATTTCGGCCAGCATCTGTAAGAATTCGTGGAGCGTCAGCGTTTCGTCCTGAGAAAGATTGTAAGCCCGGCCTTTGCCGCGATCGCGGGAGGAAAGCTGCATGATCGCGCGCGCGACATCCTCGCCATAAACGTGACGCAGGGGCAGCCCCGCGTTTTCGGGAATAAGAACGGGACCGCCATCTTTCAGGCGCAGAAAATATCCGTAGATTCGATCATAGTGATCCCGCTCGCTGTTCACCATGGGAAGACGAAGGCTGGTGAATGGGAACTTGGTTTCCTCCCACGCGCGGGTGAAGACGTCTTCCGCCGCGCGCTTGTCGACGCCGTAGAGCCAGCTTTCGTATTGCGTATCATCCCTGGGCGGCGCCGGCATCACCGGGCCGGGATAGTCCTCCTCTGTATAAGGTCGCGCCAGGCCGATCCGCACAAGGTAAACCTGTCCGGTGCTGAGAAAGATATAGCGCCCGATTCGATCTGCGAATATCTCCACCACGGCCTCTGCCTCGGGACCGGTGTAGAGCGTGGTATCGACGACGAGATCAAAATCCCGGCCACCGAGAGCGCGCTTTAGCTGCTCCGGAGCGTTGCGGTCTCCTCGCAGCCGCTCCACGCCGGCAGGCAGATCATCGGGCGTCTGCCCGCGATTGAAGACGGCAACGCGATCACCGCGCTGGAGCAGTGTCTGCACGATTGAAGGGCCGAGGTTCCGTGTACCGCCGATCACAAGTGAACGCACAGCGGTATTTTAATGGCCAACTGTCACAAAGAAAGCGTTGTTGCCGGAGCGCAGATCTTTTCCGTACGAGAACGCTGCGCTCACGCCCAGAACGCGGACGCGCGCCTGGGCGCCGGTATCGAAGAGCCACTTGTGCGAGCCCAGAAGAGAAGAGCGGTCCCAGATTTTGCCGCTATCGAGGAACGGGCCGAGCCTGGCGGTGATAAGCCCGTTCGAGTAAACGATCTTTCCGGTTTCAAGGCTGGAAAGAACATAGTCGCCACCCAGGGGCGCGCTGCCCTTCCGGCCGTGACGCGTGCCTATGTGGCCCCGCAACCAGAGATCGTTGTCACGCTCGGAGCCGAGCATGTACAGTTCGTCGAATGGCAGCTGGCCGAAGGTCTTGCCGGCGCGGAGATGCCATAGAGTTTCGTAATCGTCGCCGCGCGATTGGGGAAACCATTGGCCTTCAAGTGACGCTTGAAGTTTTTCGAAGGATGCGCCTGGCCCGGTCCAGATGCGCGCAGCTTGAGAGCTTACTCCACCGGAAAAGGTAAAGCGCTTTTCCGCGGAGCGCCAGAGTTCATAATTGATCTGCGCAATCTGCTTGAGCTGCCAGCCTGGCGAGAGAAGTTGCGGAGTCAGCGCACCGCCGGGCAAAACATTGCGGAAATCGCGATGTGATGTCTCAAGCCCGGTCGACCAGTTCCAGCGAGCGCCTACCAGGCGGGTGATTTCGGCCGTGATTGCTTCACGCCGCAGATTAAACGCGCCAAGTAACGTACTTGGTCCGGCAAACGAGGTCTGCACGTCCCAGTTCTCGTTGTGGAGATCGGTCTCAATGCGATAGCGCCATTTCGGATCGGCAGCAAGCGGCCCTGATAGCCAGAGGTAAGCGCGACGTTTGTCGGGATCCCAGCGCACGAGAGCAAGAATGTTGGTCGCCGAGCCACGCAGGTTGTAAAACTCCGGCGTGACTTCCTGAAAAAAGATGCCGCCGAAGGTGCGCAGCAGCGCTTCCGTCCAGGTATTGCCAAAGCCGTTCCGCTCCTGCGCCCGAAAGTTCATATCGAACTTGCCGTCGTCGCGCGCATTGAGATCGAAGTGGTAGCTGGGAAAAACTTCCAGCAGTCGCACGCGAGCTTCGCTGGAACGCAGCTGCTCCAGCGTGAGCAGGCTTGATGGGGCAAAAGCGAAAGCGTGGTCGAGCAGCGCAGGACGGAGGCGCAGCGGCGGATCGCTGCGGACGCCGGATATCTCCGGCTTTCCGGCCTTGTTCCAATACTTGAGCGCCGCCTCGGTATTGCCGTCCAGAAAATAAAGCGTCGCGCTGAACTCGTTGGCATACTCATCGCCACGATCGAGACTCAGCGCGCGATGAATGTAGCGTTTCGCCTCTGCGTTTCTCTTTTGCTTGAAAGCAACTCCCGCGAGTTCGAGCGGGAAGCGCTTGTCGCGCGGCGCGAGTTGTTGGCCGGCAAGGAAGACGTTTTGCGCATCAGGCCAGCGCTCAAGGTGGGCGAGCGCGAGGCCGTAATAGTAATTGAGATCGGCGGAGTCGCGTGTGCTGAGCTCCAGAAGCTGCGCGAGCTCGGGCCAGCGCTCCTGGTCGAAGAGTTGTTTTGGGGACGGCGAGCCAGCGGTTTGCGCACACAACGACATCCAGCAAAATGCCGTGGTCAGAAGCAGCAGAGCGCAAAAGCGATTGCTTACCGCAGGGGCTGAAGCCCGAACTTTAAAAGCCATTCATCGCAGGCCTGAAGGCCTGCTCCACCCCGCATCAGAATACAGTCAGGCGAAAAACCCTACGTCCACATCCTATTTTGGTACAGCCAGCAGCGTCCAATTCTTCACCGCGCTCCACTGCTTTTCGAAGGCCGCGCGATCCTGTTTGAGCAGCTTGCGCTGCGCTGCATCATTCAGGAGCACCACGCTTTCCTGTGGATCGACTCCTACCACCACGACGTAATGCAGTGAGCTCTCCAGTGCAGAGGGTTTCAGAGCAACGATCAGCGGCCGGCCTTTTTCGAGGTGCCCGAGGAAGTCATCCCATTTGCCTGCGAAGGCAAAGGTACGAAAGCCGTGCTGCTGAAAGTATCGCTCCATGTCGGCGGCGCGAATCCCGTGATCTCTGGCAGAAGAAAGTTCCTGTTGAATCGCCAGGGCATCGGCGCTCGCGTCAGCCGGTCTTCCCTGCTGCTTGAGCCAGTACTGCATGACCATGGCGATGCTGGCGGCGCCACAGCCATCTTTTTCCTGCCTGATGAATGGAACGTCGAGCCACACGCCCGGCGTTGCGGCCAATACTGCGCCGGAAAAGAGAAGGCCGCAGAGACTGAGCATGGCCACGAGTCTCTGCGGCGTCAAATGAAGCATGCAGATGGTTCTCAGCGAACGGCTACGATGATCAGGACCAGAACCGCGATGCCCAGAATGATCCAGATCAGGTCGCGTTCGGAAAGATTGCCGGCGGCAAAGTCGGCCTGCGCCCTGTCTGCCCGCGCGGCGAGCTGAGCAAGATCATGATCGCTAAGCGTAGAAACAGCGGTCTTCACCTGCTGGGGGTCCATTTTGGCGGATTTCAGGGCTTTCTCCGCAGCCGGTGTGGACAGGAAGTGCTGCACGGTTTCCACATTCTTTTGTCTCACCTGCGACGCTGCGACAGCCTGTTTATGCAGGTCGGCGGGGCTGACCACGTGGCTCTGCGCCAGGGTGTCAGTAGGAACAATGAAAAGTGCAACCAAAACACTGGCAATCACCACACGGAGGGATTGCCGCAGATCAAATTGCATATCGAACTCCTCCACTCGTGTTCCGGCCAGATAAAAAAAGTATACATGAACCTGAGCAGCTGCCTTTGCGAGCGCAGACTCCTTTTCCGGCCGGGATTAGTCTGGTTGCTTGGAACACAAAAGGAAAGGGAGCAGTTGCCTGCTCCCATGATCTGTTTCACGAACGACCGGTCACGAAAGTGCTAGTTCGTGGAGTCCGTCTTGGCCTGGGCTTTGGCTACGGCCTCGGCGCCCAGCTGGAGGGAATACTTCTTGCCCGAGAAGCGCAGCGCACTGAGTTCGCGATCGCCATTGGTGCTGTTTTTGACCTCAGATTCGGAGGCATAGGCCGGCTTCTCAAGGTTGACGAGGACGGCCGGCACGGTGGCGATGACCTTCCTGCCCTGCGTGATATTGACCCGCACCGTCGGGCCGGACCCTTCCCAGCGCGCTTCATAATCGCCCGCCGGCAGTTGCTTGCCGTTCACCTGCGCCGGCGCGCCGATCTGAAAACTTTCCTTGTGAGAACCGCTGACCGCAAATGCGCTGCCGACAAGAGCGAGCGCCAGCAACGAGAGGACCATTCTGGAAAATAGCGAGGACTTCATGACCGCTCCTAATTCTTTCCCGAATGCGTCGGGAACCGGTAAAGGGCGGCCCTGGGATGAGTGCTCAAGACGACTTGCATTTTTGCGCCGGGAGCCTACAATCTGAGCGCGTGGGGTTAGAAGCGGGGCACACGCACCGTCTTCACAAAAGGGATTGTTCTCGCCTGGGCCGCCAAACCGTAGGCGCGGACACTCCCTTAACCCCGTGAACGCCTCGTTCACTTATTGCAGCGCTCGCATCTTCCAAAAGCAAATACGCTGCCAGAATCAAAATGGTTCCCGTCTTTCGCTGATTCACTTTTTTAGACGCTGAGAAACTGCACCAGTTAGCCGTTTTGCCCGCTATCTTGCACCGGTTTTACATTCACTCAACAAAGTCACGGACGCTCATGTGCGGAAACGCAAAACGAGTGACCGAAAACAAACAGACCTTCGCCACTTGCGAAGTGACGAAAAAGGCGTGGAAGCGTATTGCCAAGTGGTACGAAGCGATGCAGGAACTTAACCTGGGCCGGATGGTGTTGTGGGCGGCGGCTCCTGGGGAACCGAGAAAGAGTCAAGCACGCGCAGGAAGAGTTTGCGGATATCTTCGGCGTTGTAGGAAGCGGAATATGGAATGCGTGTGGCGAGCATTCTGTCCCGCAGCAATCCCTCAAGCATACCGATGAGCGCGGAGCGTATGCCTTCAAGATTGAGATCGGCGCGCAATTGCCCCAGGTCGCGCATTTCTTTGAGCAGCCTGTCGGCGGTCTTCACCAGCTGCAGGAAGCCCTGTGTCATAAGGATCATGCGGCCTTCCCGGCGCACTCTGCGGCCTTCGAGCAGAAATAGTTGCTTGAGCTTTTCGTCCTCTTCGAGCTTGGTGAGAATCAATCCAACCAGAGCCTGGAGTTTGGAGCCAGGCGAGGGCAGATATTCGATGGCGACAAATGCCTGAGCGATATGCTTCCAGCCATCTTCAAAGATGGCTTCCAACAATCCTTCCTTCGTGCCGAAGTGCTTGACGATCTGGGATTCACTGGTTTGGGCCAGACGGGCAATGGACATGGTGCTGGTGTTTTCAAATCCCGACTCGGCGAAGAGTACTTTGGCCGCATCGAGGATGCGCTCGGCGGCGGACGGCTTGGCCGTTGACTCGCGCTCCGATCTGGCTGGGTGCGGCATGACAGTTGGATGCACGGCAGAGCTGCTGCTTCTGATTGCTGATCTGGAAAACTATAATCATGGATCCTGACGTGGTTCTGCCTAATCAATCTAAGTATATGAAAAATTGATAGATACGCCCCTTGACAGGTTTTAATTAGGAGCCTATAACGTCAATGGTGTAGTACTACTATCACGTTCACAATGCGACTTTTTCCACAGTTTTCATGCGAATTCTGCTGGGCAACTCTATTGTGAAGGACTGCTTCTAAGTCACACGGTAGTACTACTACTCTCAATGAACGCCATCCCTCGTCTGTTGCGCACATAAAAAAATCGATTTTCTGAGGAGAAGCCATGACGATGCGTCCTTGCCCGAAGCCGGCCCGCGCTGTGGTTAGTTTTCTTCATTATGCAGGTGCGCTGGCACTTGCTCTTTTTCTCTGCGCATTGGCGATAGCTCTGCTATCCAAAAACGCGCCTATTGCTTCCGCCCAATCCTCCACAACTTCCATCAGCAGCACATCAGGACCAGTCGCGTGGGATTTCGGACCGGTTGTGGCCGGAACGGTGGTCAACGAAGGTATTCAGGATATTTGCCCTCCAGGCATGTGTGATAACCACGATCTGACGATCGTGCTGCCCGCGCCGGCGGCCACCTTTTACCAGACCAACACCGCGAAGGTGACGTTCAAATTCACGTGGACCAGCACAGTACCGACGGACATGGACATTTTTGCAATCAGTCCGAATGCCGCCGACCACGGCCCCGGATCGCCGGACGATGCCTCTACCGGTCCCGGCGAAGAGGACCTGACGCTCACAGACCCGCTCGACGGGGTCTGGCACATCCGTTCCGTGGCTTCGCTCGTTCCTGTCCCGACATCGGCCCATGTGGTGGTCACAATGACGGTCGCGCCTCGGCCTACGTCGCCGATGCCACCGCCACCGTCGCCGGGGGCCCCGTCGTTTGTGATTTACCCCGCTCCTCCGGATTGCGTTGCGCCGAACACTCCTCCAAGCTGCATACAGCCGTCACTGGGATCAACCACCGCGGGTGAGCATGGCGCGGGCGAGCCTTCCATCGGCGTGGACTGGAAAACCGGCAGGTCGTTCATCGAAGCTGGTAACCACACGCTTCGCGTGACTTTCAATGACTCCGTCACGCCGGCAACTTCATTGTGGGAAGACAAACGCTCGCCGTTTGCGCGCGTGAGTCTGGATCCAATTCTCTTCACTGACGATGGTCACATGGGCGGCCTAAACCGCACGTTCTCGTCGCAGTTGAACGGCGTCACCAGCGAACTCTCATTCACGGATGATGATGGGGATAACTGGACGCCAACCCAGGGTTCAGGGCAGCCTGCGGGCGTCGATCACCAGACTGTTGGTGGTGGGCCATATGCTTCACCTGCGCCGGCGGTGCATACTTATCCGCATGCCATTTATTACTGCTCGCAGGACATCGCAACAGCGTTCTGTTCGCGCAGCGATGATGGCGGCCTGACCTTCGGTCCGGGCGTTCCTATTTACACGTTCGCGACAGTGAATGGCGTTAACAGGCCGGTCGCGCCAGGCACTTGCGGCGGGCTGCACGGGCACGTGCGCGTTTCGCCGGACGGAACGGCGTATGTACCGAACGAGAATTGCCAGGATGCGCAGGGCGTCAGCCGGCCGGGCGTCGCTGTCTCAACCGACAACGGCCTGACCTGGGTGGTTCGTACCGTCCCTGACGGCAAAACCATCAGCCCCGGCAGTGATCCGTCGGTCGCGGCAGGCGCCAACAACACGATCTATTTCGGCTACGTCAACTCTGACGGCCACGCAAAGATCGCGGTTTCGCATGACCGCGGGCAGACCTGGTCGAAGTCGAAAGATGCCGGGACGCCGTTCGGCATACAGAATGCTGAGTTTGCCGAAGTCATCGCGGGCGACGATAACCGCGCGGCCTTCGCGTTCCTGGGCACACCTACCGCTGGCGATACGCAGTCGGCGGACTTTCTGGGCGTCTGGCATCTTTATGTGGCGATCACCTATGACGGCGGCCGCACCTGGACTACGGCAGACGCGACCCCATCTGATCCGGTACAGCGCGGCTGCATCTGGAACCAGGGCGGCAACAATCCGTGCCGTAACCTGCTCGACTTCAACGACATTACGGTGGACAAGTTCGGGCGCGTGCTGGTGGGCTTTGCCGACGGCTGCACCGGAACATGCGTGACTGATTCCACGCAGAATGCCAGCAACGGCCCGGCAAGCGCGCAGGACGCGCTGGCCACGATTGCGCGACAGAGCGGCGGTCGCGGATTGTTTGCGGCCTTTGACGGAACGCAGTTCGGCACCAAGAGCGGGAAGGTCGAGGGCGGCGGAAAGCTGTGCTTCGGTGATCCGGCGAACGGAGTCAGCGGCGATCCGGACTGCGATGACAACCGACAACACTAACTTACTCCTCACTACCGGCCCGCGTAGAATCAATTCTGCGCGGGCCTTTATTTCGCTCGTGGAGATTCTGAAATGAAGAAGAAGTCGACTGGCCTGTTGCTTTGCGTAACGCTTTGCGTGGCCTTCTTTTTTACCGTGATATCGCACGCGGAAGGAGCAAAACGCCAGCCAAAGCGGCCGCCGGTCCAGCCCGAGAAATTTGACGTGTGCAAACTGCTCACCAGCGATGAGATCAGGAGCGTGCAGGGCGACGGCGTGGAGGAGAGCAAACCTTCCGTTCAGTCCAGCGGCGGCTTGAAAATGTCACAATGCCTGTTCCGCACCAACGCGCCCGTGCACTCGGTAAGTATCGCCGTTGCGGCGCCGGGAACAGAGCGGCCTCGTGATTTCTGGCGCAAGCAATTCCATTCGTCAGCGGAAAAAGAAGAACGCGGACGAAATGCCAAAGGGAACAAAGCACTTCCCGAGCAGGAAGAAACAGAGTCGCGGCCGCGCGCCATCCAAGGCGTTGGCGATGAGGCTTATTGGGTCGGCGGTCCCGTCACCGGCGCGCTCTACGTGCTTCGCGGCGACACGTTCATCCGCCTCAGTGTGGGCGGAGTCAGAGAAGAGGCTGCGCGGATTGAGAAATCTGTAGCCCTGGCGAAGCTGGTGCTGAAAAAACTGCAATAAAAGAAGTAAAACACCCGACCAGAAAGCTTTGCGTCTTGTTTTCATGCTGTAAGCCGTTGAAAACACATGACATCCCCTGCCTTTAGGAAATTAATTCTTTTAATCAAACTCCAATGAATTCGTAATCTCCCAGGCATAAAAACGTAAGCAACGAAACAGGATTGGGCTCCGAAACGGATGAGTTCTACGGAGCACTATCCAGAAGTAAGACGGTTGAATGTGGACTTTCGGGGGCGCAAACGCCAGGAAGGAATTTCCGCCACTATGGAAAACTGTTATCTGGTCAGCATAAGCATTTTGGAGCAGGTCCTGCAGTCGCAAGCCGAATCTGACACCCGCTATTCTCTTCTGGCAAGCGGTGACACCGTCACCGTGGTCCACTACGGCCTCATGGGGCTCATCGACCAGTTTGCTTTCCCAGTGGTCTATCGCATTCCGGATGTGCCGGAAGACGAAGGCACGATGATGCTGATGGTGGCTACCGAGCGCAGCCGCGAATTCTCGAGCTTCTGGGTGCCAGTGGAAAAGATGCTGCACAGCTGCGCGACGACCACTCCGCTGGCATAGGCCGAAGAACTCCCCCGAACCCCGCCTGCATGCAAAACATCAATTTGCCCTGGCGGGCGCAGACGAACTCTTTGCCTGCCGCAACAAAGACTCCAGATACAACATTACTTGATGGCGCTCTTGCGGGTTTTTGAGCCGCGTTCCCAGGCGGGTCTCAGGATCTTTGCTGTGGGCGAGCCGGCCCAGCAGTGTGGTGCCATCCGGAAGTTTCTTGCTGGCATTCTCGTCAAGCTCACCCCTATCGCCTTCACTACATTGGACGGCCGGGACACACGGCTGTCAACGGCGCAGAGCATGTGTGATGATACTGTCAGGCTCCGGTTGTGGCCCGAGAGAGAAGTGAATCATGTGCGGACGGTACCGGCTCACCGCCAAAGAGCGGTGGTTGAGCGAGTTTTTCAAAATTCCCGCTGAGGACATTGAGTGGGCGGCGCGATGGAACATCGCGCCAACAGACGCCGTCGCGACGGTCCGCCAGGACCGCAGAGAGCCGAAGCGGATTTTCGCCAAGATGCGCTGGGGTATGGTTCCTTATTGGGCCAAGGACATCTCAATCGGCGCCAGGATGATTAACGCAGTGGGTGAGACCGCGGCGGAAAAACCGGCGTTCCGAGAGTCGATGAAGCGGCGGCGCTGTCTGATTCCGGCGGACGGATTCTATGAGTGGGAGAAACTGGGAGACAAAAAGAAGCAGGCCTACAACATCGGCATGAAAGATGACGGGCTGTTTGCCTTTGCCGGGCTCTGGGACAGGTGGAAAGACCCGACAGGAAAGCCAGTCGAGTCATGCACGATCCTGACTACAGACGCAAACGCTCTTTTAAAAGATATTCACGACAGAATGCCGGTGATTCTCAATCCTGAAGACTATGATCTGTGGCTCGATCCGGGATTGAACGATCCCAAGCAGGTTGAGCATTTGCTGAAACCGTTCGATGCGCGCCTGATGCGCGTATATCCGGTGAGTTCCACGGTGAACAAAGTGGAGAATGACAGCCCCGAGTGCGCGCAAGAGGTGCGCGCGCAAGAGGACGCTCCCGCACAACGAAAGTTGTTTTAAGCACAGTCTCCCAGGAACCAGGCGCGCTACAAGCGTTTGTGTTTTACCAGCCGCCAATATCGTTTGCCGAGCGCGGTGAGCTTGCATGCCTTAGAGTTCATCGCGGCCTGGTACATGTGCTCTTCGCCGACGGGCACGACCAGGTCCACGCCGGCGAAGGCCTGCAAGTCCTTCATGATGTCGACACTTGCGGGATCATTGCCCGGCGCGGTTGCAATGTATTCGGGCGTAAGCTTGCGCTCCTGGTCGGGATCGGGAAAATGCTGGCAGATTTTGTGAAGCCTCTGTAGCGGAACCTCGGGCAGGACCTGGCGGAGAGGCGTCCATCGAGTGATGTTGGTTTTGAAAACCGGCCGCTGCTCCCAGGAGCCAAGAGCCTCGTCAACGTAGTGGTAGATGGAGCCGGGCGTGATTTGGCCCAGCAGGTCCGCAGCCGCGCCGTTGAGCGCCTCAGCCAAGAGGTCGGTAAAGACGCCATGCGCCACTTCGCCTTTGTTCTCTTGCGCTTCTTCGGAGGGCAGGGCCGCGGTCATGACGACCATTCCGTGAGAAATCTCGCAAACATTGCGGTCGACATTCGAACTGCCGAAATCGCCGGAGTGGCAGCAATCCAGGATGATGATCTTCTCGTGGGTGGTTGATTTGTTGGCCCAGGTGAGGATGTCGTTCATCTCAAGACCGTCCTCGGGAGTCCTGGTCTCAGTCGTGATCAATTTACCGCCGACGCTGGTCATCGATCCGTGCCCGGAAAAATAAAAGAGGGCAATGTCGACATCACCCTCGAACAAGGCCTTGATCCGCTCGCGCAGCAGGTCTTTGCTGAGCCCGTCTTTTTTGCAGACGTGTTCCGTGTCCGGGTCGTCGGCGTCTGGGACAGTGCCGTCAGGCTGGGGCACGGGCGCGGTGATCAGTTCGATGTCGAAGTTCTTGCTGCCGTCTCCGTGCCAGGCGAACAATTGCGCCAGCTCTCGGGCATCGTTGACGCAGCCGTGGAGCTGTTTGGCTACGGTGTAGTTATCGACTCCAACAAGAAGAGCTTTCCTTCTCTCCATAAACGCGCCTCCCTTCTACCCCGCATGGTGAGAGGCAGAAACAAGATTGATCGAAGTAATCGCGAGCGTGGGAGCAGGTCAGCACATGCGATATGCGTCTGCCTTCTCCTCGGGGTGGTGCGAATGGACACAATTCTCACCTGCCCGCGGAGTTCGCGATCGGTGTTTCATTCCCGTGCATGGCCCGCGCTGCCGTTTCAGGGACTAGCTCTTCTTGTCGCTAAAACCCCGGCCTGTTTGTTCGGTAAAGTCGCGACCCGTTTGTTCGGTAAAGTCGCGGCCTGTTTGCGCGGTGAAGTCGCGGCCCGTTTGCTCGGTGAAGTCGCGGCCGGTCTGCTCGGTGAAGTCGCGGCCTGTTTGCTCGGTAAGGTCGCGGCCGGTCTGCTCGGTGAAGTCGCGGCCCGTTTGCTCGGTGAAGTCGCGGCCTGTTTGTTCGGTGAAGTCGCGGCCCGTTTGCTCGGTAAAGTCGCGGCCGGTCTGCTCGGTGAAGTCGCGGCCTGTTTGCTCGGTGAAGTCGCGGCCTGTTTGTTCGGTGAAGTCGCGGCCTGTTTGTTCGGT
>DASTJB010000028.1:0-7693 GCA_035717005.1 Candidatus Angelobacter sp. | reverse complement strand
GCCGTCACTGAAGGCTTCGAGGCGGTTTTTGGACATTGCTGGCCTGGTTATTCCTTCAGGGTTTCCGCAATCCACCCGCCGCCCACGAGCAGATCACCGTCGTAGAAAACTACGGCTTGGCCCGGGGTGATGGCGCGCTGCGGATCGTCGAAGGTGACGCGCACCTCGCCGTTCGGCGCCGGGGTCCCCGGAGCGCGCCGGTTTTGCGCGCGCTGGGGTGGAGGCGCTGGCTCGAGCATTGCGGCCGCGGGCTCGTGGCGGTGACGGATCTTGGCATGAACTCGAAGAGGCTCGCGAAGCTCGGCAATCGCAATCCAGTTCACGTCGCGCGCAATGAGCGTCCGCGAGAGCAGGTCGTCGTTGCCGCCCACGGTCACCTTCCCTTCCGCGCCATTGATGTTGATCACGTAGAGCGGCGAACCGGTGGCCACGCCCAGTCCCTTGCGCTGGCCGACGGTGAAGTTGTGCACGCCCTCGTGTACCCCAAGAACCCGGCCATCGGTCGTGACCAGCTCGCCGGAGGTATCGGGCAGGCTCTCGCCCTGCTCGGCCAGGTAGGCGTCGATAAAGCGCTTATAATCGCCGCCGGGGACAAAGCAGATCTCCTGCGAGTCGGGCTTTTCCGCCAGTGCCAGCCCGTGCCGGCGCGCCAACTCCCGCACCTGCGGCTTTGACATTTCGCCCAGCGGGAAGAGCGTGCGGCTCAACTGTTCCTGCGTGAGGCCGAAGAGGAAATACGTCTGGTCCTTGGCCGGATCGGCAGCCCGCCGCAGCAACCAGCGGTTGCGCTCGGATGAAAACTCGCAGCGCGCGTAGTGGCCGGTGGCCAGCAGGTCAGCGCCGATCTGGCGCGCGGTGACCAGCAACTGGTCAAACTTGAGATGGTTGTTGCACAGGCTGCACGGGATGGGCGTGCGGCCGGAAAGATACTCGTCGATGAACGGACGCACTACGTCGCGCTCAAAGCGCTCCTCATGGTTGACCACGTAATACGGGATGCCGAGCTCCTCGGCGACGCGGCGCGCGTCATAGACGTCGTCTATCGAGCAGCATCGGCCCTGGACGTGCTCCGGCATGCCCTCGCGGCCGGCGAGCCGTCGCTGGTTCCAGAGCTGCATCGTCAGGCCCACAACGTTGTGCCCTTCGGCGCGCAGCATGGCCGCGACGGTCGAGGAGTCGACACCGCCCGACATGGCTACGGCAATGGTCTGCGTGGGCATAAATGGCCTGATTTCATTATAGATGGCGCACGGGACGTGGCCGATGCGCTACTTTGCATTCGCATCCGGCTGAAAGATTCCGAAAGTGTTGCCCTCCGTATCAAGAAAATACCCCTGCCAGCACACGCCAGGCACGGCGAACTTGGGCAGCGCCGTTCTACCAGCGGCGCTCAGGATCTTGTGCGCCGTGGCCTCAAAGTTCGCGACCTCCATCGAGCAGACAAAGGCGTTGGTCCCGTGCTCCGGCGGCGGGATCTTAGCCGGACGCTTCAGCAGCCCGCCGCGCCAGCCTGCGGTCTCGATCCGCCAGTACTCGATTGGCAGCCCGTCGGCGCGGGTGAACGTCCAGCCAAATACGTCGCGGTAAAAGCGCACGGCGCGGCCGGGATCGTCAGCCTGAATCTCGAAATAGGATGGAGCGTTCATGATCACATTATAGAGAACGAGACCGCCAGGAGGGCCTCTTGATCTATCAAATCGAAATGAGCCGCGAGGCCCAGCAGGCGCCGAGCGGCGCTGTCACGAGTGCATTGACGACGTCGAGGCAATGATGAGCGCTGGCGGTGTGGAGCGCAGCGCAGCGACAAAAACAGAAGCCCTCGGGCATTCCGCGCTGAGGCCGGCTTGCGCGCCGAAGCGCGCGCATCAGGAGCAGGAAAATCTAATGCGGTCGAAAAATCGCCGGCGGTGTGGAGCGTAAGCGACAAAAAACAACGACCCGCTTGGCCGTGCGACCGGGCCGTTCTGAACCCGTCCTAAGACGGTGGGAACCCGCCGCGGCTCTTTAGGCATTTCCGTACTGGCGGAACCTTGCACACCGAGCCGTTATTATACGAGTCAGGCCCCCTGTTCATTGAATGTTGGTTCATGAACGGTTACCGTTCTCACCTGCGTTGCAGGCCGGTTGTCTGGACTGATGCTAATGAAAAGCAGAGTAGATGGCAAGAGGAAGCAGTCGCTTGCGAAGAAACTTTCGTCAACCTGGGCGTACGGACAATCAGAACGTGAATTCGCTGATAAACGGCGGGGTCTGGTCGAAGTCGCTATAGCGTATCCACGCCGGCTTGACTACGAAATAGACGATTCCCGGCCAGCTAAGCCGTGCCGGACCATCGGGCCAGGCGCGGAAGTAAATCTCCTGATAGCGCTTGAGGTCTGCTCCGCTCAGCTCTTCCGCCATGCCTTCGTACTGCAAGGTCTGCTCGCCGCTCCAGCCAAAAACGAACGCGCAGGCCGGACGGGCAACGAGATTTGCGTATTTCCGCGAGCTTTTGACGGTATCAAATACGATCTCAAGGTCTTCAGTTACCGCAATGCCCACCAGCGCCGACTGGGGCGTTCCCGAGGCTCCGATGCTCGAGAGTACTCCCAGCTTCGATTGTGCAATGAAGGCAAAGAGATCGGCGCGTTTCACGTGAGCCTTCCAGGGGTGCGGCAGAAGGCCGGAGTTTTACCCCGCCCGCCGCTCGTCTTTCAGCACTTCATCGAGCGCGCCGGCGAGCTTGCCCGCGCGGCGGTTATATTCGCCCGCCAGAAGATCGTATTTCTTTTTGAGGATGTGATATTCGTCGGCGATATTGAGCGCGGCCAGCACCGCCAGCCGCAGCGAATCGATGGTGGAAGTCTGCTCGGCCACACTGCGCATCTTGCCGTCGACAAACTGCGCCAGCTTCAGGATGTACTCCGCATCCACGCCGCGGAGGTTGTAGACCTGGTCATAGATTTCCACGCGGATGGGCGGCGCTGCCGACGATTGAGTAGCCAAGATGCGTCTCCTTCCCGAACAACTCTTGCTGGATCGATTATCCTTCTACTTTGGCGCAGGTCAAGTGTTTCTTTCCCGCGCTCCTCAGTTGCCTTTTGCCTGGACGATCACGGCCGTCCCATACGCCAGCACCTCGGTTACGCCCTGCATAATTTCCGTCGCGTCATAGCGCACGCCTACCACGGCGTTAGCGCCCAGCGCTCCGGCGTGTTGCAGCATCAGATCCAGCGCTTCCTGGCGCGTCCGCTCGCACAGGTTGGTCAGAAGAGTGATGTTCCCGCCCGCCAGCGTCTGCAAGGCGGCGCCGATCGTGCCGAAGATGGAGCGCGAGCGCACGATAATGCCCCGGACCATCCCCAGCGTGCGCACGACTTCATAGCCGTGCAGCTCGAACTGCGTTGTGGTCATGCTGTGCGCGACGGCCGGCATCAGGCTTCCGCGATCAGCGTATCGATCTGCTTGAGCATCTTCTCCACGCGGGCGCGCACCTCTTCCCGCTCCTTGCGCAATGACACCATCTCCCCGCGCAGCACGTCGAGTTCTTCTTCGCGCTGCTCCAGCTGGTCGCGCAGGCGCTGGGTGTCGCGCTCGGCAGCGGCCTTGCCTTCGCGCGCCGACTTCAACAGCTCAATGGTCTTGTAGATTTTTTCTTCCAGAGCGGGAAAATCGTCGTTGAAAGTCCTGGTTTCCGTCTCCGGTTCCAACTCGCGGGCTAGTTTAACTGACATGAGCGCAAAACACCTCGGGGGATGAAGTCTTGTGCGGAGTATAACGCAACGGCTTGTGGATTAGGCAGCAATTAGCAATTAGCTGAATTCGGGATTCCGAAAACATAGGTGAGGAGATTGCAGGCGAATTTCAGGCGAGATCGCCCGATGACGTGCGATGCGGCCAAATTCTGCTTGTAGCTGAGCTAATGGTTAATTGCTAAGTGCTAATTGCTCTCTTTTATGACGCCCTCTCCTCGATCTCTTCCCACTGCCCACCCTCGCCGGTGCCGGTGAAGTCGGTAAGTCCGGTAACGGTCGCCAGGGCAAGTCCCTGTATGCGGAAGAACCTGGATTCCGGCTCGCCGCTGAAGCGCAGCATGTCCGGCAGGGTGGCCACCATGCCGCTCAGGCCGAAATCGATGGTGCCGTGGGTGGCAAAGCTGATCTCGTCCACCACGCCGCCGGGATAATCGGTGCACAGCGACGTAACGGTCTCAGCGGCTCCACAAACCAGCGCACTGATGGCCGCGCGCTTGTTGCGCCGCCAGAAAAATGCCGCCATGCCGAAGAAAGAAGCTGCCATGGCGTAATCGATGATGGCGTGTGCTGTGGGATTGATGACCTTGGGCATTTTGTTGGTGGACCAGCGGGCCGCCTGGTCAAGAATGGGCATAAGTTCTCTCCTCCTCGTGAATCGTTGCGATAAGGAGAAAGATGGAGCGGACATGAGAGGAGTTGTCCCGCGGCGCAGCCGGCCAACTTCAGGACAATTTTCCCTGCTTGTCCCAGACCTGCCAGAACGCCTTCATCTCTTCCGGCTTGCCCAGCGAGATGCGGACGTATGTGTCCATGGGCGGGAAGGGCCGGCCGACGCGGATATTGTTCTTTTTGAAATGATCGATCACCGCCCGCACCGGCCGCTGCGCGTTGATCATCACGAAGTTGGTCCACGAAGTGATTGCCTGCAGCTTGCGCGTGGCTGCCTGGCGCATGAATTCGTCGCGATCGAAGCCATTGCGCCGCACCGCCATTTCGTGCTCGTCATCGTGCTCCAGCGAGATCTGCGCCGCGCGCAACGCAAAAATATTGGCGCTGTCTTCCAGCTTGTGCTGGGCCATGAGTTTCATCGTCTTCGCCGACGCCACGCCATATCCCAGCCGCAAACCGGCCATGCCGTAAATCTTGGAGAACGTCCGCGCCACCACCACCCGGTCCATGTCCACCGGCGTTTGCAGGAAGGAAATGTAGTCGGCGGAAACGGGAACAAAGTCGTGATAGGCCTCATCCATCAGGACGTAGGTATTCGACGGCAGCTGGCGAACCAGGTTTTCCAGGCTCCGGCGCGGCGTTACGCTCGCCGTGGGGTTGTTCGGATTGCAAATGTAGATCAACCCGCCGTTCTTGCCCACGGCCTCCAGCATCTGCTCCGTCTGATGCGCGTAGCTGGCAGCCAACGGAACCTTGATGACCTCCGCATTCACGGCCGCTCCGTAAAAGCCGATCGCTTCAAACGTGGGCGCGGCCATCACCAGCTTCTTCCCCGGGCCGGTAAAGGCACAGGCTGCCATCTTCAGGACTTCGGTCGAGCCCGCGCCGACGAGCACCTGATCAGGCTTGACCTTGTGCAGCGTCGCCAGTCGCTCCAGCAGGCCGTCATAGCTGCGATCGGGATATCGATTGGCCTCCTGAAACGGGTTCTTCATCGCCAGCACGCTGGGAAATGGCCCGTAAGCGTTCTCATTGCTGTTGAGCAAAATGGGGCCGCCTGGCTGCGGCGCCCGCTGCGGCTCAGCCCAGGCTAAAAGCTCAGTGGGAAAACTTGCAGTTGCGGCCGCGGCCGCACCCATTCCGGCGGTTTTGAAGAACGATCTGCGGGAAAGCATGGCAGGGATTGTACTCCGCGCGGGAAAAAAATTTAACCACAAAGGACACGAAGGAACACAGAGGAGCAGCTTTTAAAGAGCGTCCCCTTTGTGAACCTTCGTGTCCTTTGTGGTTAAGAGCTTTTACGCGGCTGTGCCCTTGGCGCGCTTGGCCGTCTCTACCAGCGCGTTGAATCCGGGCGCATCGTTTGCCGCCAGGTCAGCCAGGATTTTGCGGTCCAGCTCAATGCCGGCTTTCTTGAGCCCGCTGATGAACTGGTTGTAGCTGATCCCCTGTGCACGGGCCGCGGCGCCAATGCGGATGATCCAGATGGAGCGATATTGGCGCTTCTTCTGCTTGCGTCCGCTGTAGGCGAACTTCAGTCCGCGCTCCACCGACTCTTTGGCGGCGCGATAAAGTTTTGATTTTGTCAGAAAATAACCGCTGGCACGCTCAAGAATCTTTTTGCGGCGCTGGCGGCGCTTGGTACCACGTTTTACGCGAGGCATGAGTAGCTCCCTTTTTTGTTGCCGGATGTCCGGCGGTTATCGCGGCTGGCGGGAAGGTTTTTGGCCCCGCTTCACACGCTTTTCGCAGTTTGCATTCAACCTTTTCGCCTCCGCCCAAAATGTTCCAGGACCGAATGCTGACTGCTGAATGCTGACTGCTTGTTCCAGGCCGGCCTCAGCACTGAAAGAATCAGGCGGGCCGGTCTCTGTCCCGAAATCTAGTACGGGATCATTCTCAGGACCTTGGCGGTGTCGGCCTTGCTCACCAGAGTGTCGGTGTCAAGCTGCCGTTTGCGCTTGGTGTCCTTTGAGGTCAGGATGTGGCGCTTGAACGCTTTGCCGCGCTTGATCTTGCCCGTCGCGGTTTTCTTGAAGCGTTTGGAGGCGCCTTTGTGCGTTTTCAGTTTAGGCATATCTTCTCTCGGCGGCTGCGCCGCCTCGTTCATGGCTGTTAGCTATTGGCTCTTGGCCATTAGCTCCTGGCTGTTAATGAATGCTCGACGATTACACGAGAAATGGAACCAGTATTCCACTCACGCAACAGCTGTAGAAGCAAACGCAATCATTGCTCCTGGCTCCGCCAAGAAATAGCTAAGAGCTAAAGGCTAAAAGCTAAGAGCCGCTTTGCTGCTGTCCGCCTGACGCCGCCTGCTGCTGCGGTTTGGGCTTTTCCTGTTTCTTGCCGCCACCGGGTACTTGACGCGGCGGGGCCAGGATCACGTGCACCGTGTTCCCTTCCATGCGCGGCCTGAACTCGACGATTCCCTTCTCGCCCACCTCAGTCATCAGGCGCTCAAGCACCTTGCGGCCCAAATTCTGGTGCGCCATTTCGCGGCCGCGGAAGCGAAGGCTGGCTTTTACCTTATCGCCTTCTTCCAGAAAGCGCAGCACGTGGTTGCGCTTGGTCACGTAGTCATGCTCATCCACGTTGACGCTGAACTTTACTTCCTTCAGGACGATCTGCTTCTGGTTCTTCTTAGCCGCGCGCTCCTTCTTTTCCTGTTCATACAGGAATTTCCCGTAGTCCATGATGCGGCACACGGGAGGATTGGCGGTGGGAGAGATCTCTACCAGATCAAGATTCTGTTCGCGGGCCTTCCTTGTCGCATCCTGCGGTGTCAAGATGCCGAGCTGTTCACCGTCGGGGCCGATCACGCGTATTTCCCGCGCCCGGATGCGCTCATTCATGCGAATAAAACGTTTATCTATGCGATCCTCCTCAGCCCATTCACGCCAGCCCACAAAGGCGGCGCGCGAATGGGGACCCTCAAAACGTCTCGCCCCCGATCTACTGTGGAAATTGCCGTGAAATCGGCAGAGGGAGAGACTGAAAAATTATAGCACGGGTGACCATTGCCCCATGGGGCTGATGTTCACCCGGATGTTGATCAAAAAACGGTGCCAGCAGGGCAGGTCGCCTTGAACGAATGGTTATGCCCGCCCACGTCCACATACCCTCCGACGATGGTGTCAAACTTGTTGACATCGAAAATGAAGCTGGCCATGCCGGCATTCGGGTCATCATGCGTCAGAAAACGCCCTTTGTCGAAGGTGAACCCGTGGACGTCTCCCCCGTTGATATTGTACGAGCCAACGATGTCACCCTCATTATCAATCCGGTTCACT
>DASTJB010000027.1:0-3566 GCA_035717005.1 Candidatus Angelobacter sp. | reverse complement strand
CCAGGCGGCAAAGCTATGGAGTCCGACCAGGTAAACCGGGTTCCTGGGCGAAGCGCGGCTCAAGGCTTCATTGTCAGGATAGTGCGCGGCCCACTTGCCTTCATCCCATCCCCAACCGAGGATCCATTCTCCGGGCTGCGCAGCGGCGGCACGCTGGCGGACGCGGGCCACCACGTCTTCTTCTGTGGCGACTCCTTTGAGGTTCAGCCGCATCAGACTTCTTCCCAATTCGAACATGTGCGTGTGAGCATCAATGATTCCGGGAAGAACGGCCGCCCCGCGTAAATCGATCTTGCGGTTTACGGTTGGGAAGCGCTTTTGCGCCTCGGCGTCAGAGCCAAGCCAGACGATGCGGTCGCCGGCAATGGCAACGGCCTGAGCCGAGGGTCGGGCTGGATCGAGAGTGACAATCTTCCCGTGAATCAGGAGAAGCTCAGGCTGAGGCGCGGTTTGAGCACAGCAGATGGCCGTTAGGGCACAGAAGGCGAGCAATCCAAGGCGGAAGAAGGGTTGATGCATGAGTACACGATTCTATTCCCGATCCGTGGAGGCGGAGAAACAGATTCAAAAAGCGAATTTCCACGGCGGCAAAGAAGCGTTGCCAGGACGGCGGCGGACAACAAGTGCCGGAGCAACGAGCAACTGTGTGCCTGTCAGCCCGCTACAATATCAAGGTCATGGTTTCAGCCGGCAAAAAATCCAAACCACTGGTCCGCGTAATCTCTTCCAGAACTTCTTTTGAGGGTCCCGTCTTCAGTGTCGAGACGGCGGAAGTCGAAGAGCCGGGAAACGTGCGCGCGCGGCGGGACGTGGTGCGGCACTCGGGGTCGATCGTGGTCCTGCCGGTGGATGATTCCGGGAGAACGCCGCGGGTGCTGCTGGAGCGCCAATATCGGTACGCGGCGGGCCGGCGGATGTGGGAGCTGCCCGCGGGGCGCGTGGATCCGGGAGAGGACAAGCTGGCGGCGGCGAAGCGGGAACTCATCGAAGAGACCGGATATACGGCTGCGAAGTGGCAGCGGGCGCTGTTTTTCTACGTGAGTCCGGGATTTCTGGATGAAAGCATGACGGTGTATCTGGCGCGCGGACTGAAAAAAGGACAGGCGCAGCCGGAGGAAGACGAACGGATAGCGGTGCGGTTCTTTCCGCTGGACCAGGCGGTGCGGATGGCGATCACCGGGAAGATCATCGATGCCAAGACGATCGCACCGCTGCTGTGGCTGGAGAGACGCGTGCGGACCACGCGGTCGAGCCGCGGCAGGTGAAAATCAAATTTCCGCAATCGGCGTTGAAAGCATAGTGGACTGCTCGAAGAAGGCAGAATCAAATCCGGCAGGCGGCGCTGAGGCGCAGAGAACAGAGCTAAGAATCGCGTGGTCCTGGATTTGGTGGAGCTAAAGCCACGGCGTTCTTTGGGCGATAAAACCACTGGTGAATCGTGGCTAAGGCATTACGTGGCGGAGCGTTTGGCGCCTAATCGCTTGTGTTTTGGCAGTTTAGATAAGTTGACATCGGCTGGCGCCGAAGCGCAAAATAAATGCAAAGCCAAAGTAACGGGTATAAGGATGCAACATCGGAGAGGCAAATCTCCGGTGACATCGTTTCTCCCAAAAGCAGTGGCAAAAACCAAGAGAAGGAAAAGCCGGTCTGAGGCGCAGGCTTGTATTTGTGCCAAAGACCGCCGGGAGTAAGGAACGTGTCTCGAATAAAAGGAAAAGTGAAGTGGTTCAATAACGCAAAGGGCTTCGGCTTTATCGGCCGGGATGATGGGCCCGATGTGTTCGTTCATTACAGTGCCATCCAGTCAGAAGGCTACAAGAGCCTGCAGGAGGGCGATGACGTCGAGTTCGAAATTGTCCAGGGACAGAAAGGCCCGCAGGCAGAAGGCGTAACCAAGCAGCAAACCACGCAATCTGCTTGATCTGAAACCCCGGTTGAAGATCGATTCGAGGCCCGGTTGACCCCACTACCGGGTCTTTATTTTTTGTCGCTGGCGCTCCACACCGCGAGCGCTTCTGCTCGATGCCTGGCTTGATCGTGCTCCTGTTGCAGCGGCCTCGCCGCGTGGTCGGCCTCGCGGCTTTGTCTCTGTCGCTTCCCTCCACCACGCTTACAAGATCGCTTCGATCATCCCTTCTTGTGCCTCGGTTGTCGCGACCGCGCGACAACGGCCATTCCGCGCAATCACGGCGTTCTGGCAATCACTTCAAGCTCACTCTCACCCAGTACTCCGGCTTCGGCGGCGGAGAAAAATTTGCCTTCTCCAGCTTCGGCCTCAAACACGCGTCGCTCGCCGTTTCCGGTACTACCAGCATCTGCTGCACGCTTCCGCTCTTGCCCACCTGCAGGATCAGCAGCGTCGGCGCGTTTGCCGTGCTGGTGCAGTCCGCCACCGACCGCGCATACCGCGCCGTAAACTCCCTGGCAATCTGCCCGTCATAGCGCGCGCCTTCGGGCGTGGCGACATTGTCGTTCACCGCTTTGTACGCCTGGATAATCCTCTTGAACGGCCCTGCCGTCCCTCTCGCCCACGCTCTCACTTTTTCGAAATACTGCTGCGTGCCCCAGGTGCCCGCATCCCAGCGATCGCCCACCTGCAGGAAAAAATCGTCGGCCGTCATGTAATCGCCAAAGCGCGCCGCCATGAACGCGATCTGGTTCTGCCGGACCGTGCTCACGCCGTATTGTTCCACCAGCGCCTGGTATCCAATCAGCGCCCGCGACCACACAAAATGCTGCGGCTGCGTCATTCTGGCCAGCTCCGGATTGCCCATGATCGCCTGTGCAATCTGCCAATACAAAATCGCGCCCGGCTTGCCGCCCACGCGATCAGCCACCTCCCCGGCAAACTTCTCGGCATCGCCCTCGCGGCCGCGCCACTTGGGCGTCAGCGTCAGCGCCATCTGCTGGTACACGTAGAAATATCCCGGCTCAAACGCCGCCGCGCGCTCCAGCAGCGTGTTCAGGTCCTGCAACTCCCAGCCCTTGGCGCGCCCCACCTGCATCATCACTTCGTACCACTCCGGACATTTCACCTGCAGCTCTGACGCGCCGTTCAAAATCGTCTCCGCCTGTTTCACCTCGATCATGAACCGGTCGAACTTGTCTTTCTCGATCGTGCCCAGCTCGCCCGGTCCGCGCAGCTCCCAGCCGTAAAGCAGTTCCCCCTGCGCCAGCGCCACACGCGCCGTCACCGACTCCGGCATCTGCCCCACCCAGCGGTTCAGCCGCTCCCGATACGCATTCCAGTCCGCCACCACGCCGCGTCCCTTGCCCGCCGGCGCGGCCAACGCGTCATAGAACCACCATAGCTTCCACTCGCCTCCGGCAAAACGCGTCTTGTTCGCGCGCTCGCCCGCGGCCACGTCGTCCAGCACGCGGAAGCGCTCCTGCTCCAGCAGCAAGCGCACGCCTTCCTGATATTTTTCCGGATCTGTCTCCTGGATTAGCCCCACCGTCGCGCTGAGGTCGGCCGCCGCCGGACTCATCTTCTTCTGCCCGTCTGCCGATTGCCCAGCCTGCGCGTTTTCCTTCTGCGCTCGAATCCGCCGCGCCTTCTCGCCCAG
>DASTJB010000026.1:0-12839 GCA_035717005.1 Candidatus Angelobacter sp. | reverse complement strand
AGGATTGGGCCACGAGGTCGTGGAGGCCATGATTGCCGCAAGCCCTCTGAAGCGTCTGGGAAGCGTGGATGAGGTCGCAGGAATGGTTTTGTGGCTTTGCTCCTCCGCCAGCGCATTCAATACTGGGGCAGTATTCGACATGTCAGGTGGTCGCGCGCGATATTGACCGGCAGGGATCTCCGTTTCTCCTAATTTATCCTCAGCCTTCCTGGCCATTTTCTGGGGCGGCCTAGCCTGCGGAATTCTCGATATCACGCAGGCGTGCATTGCCTGGGGGATTCAGAACCATCTGCCGCCGTACAAGGTTTTTCAGTCGGTTGCCTCGGGGCTGCTGGGGCCCAAGTCATTCCAGGGCGGCGCAAAGAGTGCGGCATTGGGGCTGTTTCTGCACTTTCTCATCGCATTTATATGGGCTGTGATTTACTACGTGGCCAGCCGGCAAATCGCATTTTTGACGGTCAGGCCGGTGATCGCCGGATTGATCTACGGCGAATTTGTCTGGGTGATGATGAACTTCGTGGTGGTGCCGCTCTCGGCCATCCATCGCTGGCCGCCGAGGACCGATCCGGCATCGATCGTTACCGGGCCGATCTTGCACACGGTCCTGGTCGGGTTGCCGATCGCGCTGGCAGTGAGCAGGTGGGCGCCGAAGTAATGTGTACGCTAATTCATCGCTGCGCGATGAACGTCTGTCGGCACCCCGCCACGCGCAAAAGAGCGCGCGCGTCGGGGACCCCGCGCTGGCCCGCGATTCGCGAGCGAATCGCTAGACGCTGACGCTGGGAGTGGGTCTGTTTTTCAAACTTGCCCACTCCCGTTCACCCCCTGATACTCCCCTGTCACTGATAAATATCGCAATTTCAATCGTTTGGCATGGCCTAAGGCTATTTTATGAGGTAACTTAGGGACAGGGAAAAGTGTCTAAAGAGGATATAATCAACAGATCACAATGACAGAAAACGAAGCTAAGACCTTGTTATTGCTGAAGCCCCGAGGGTTTTGCGCCGGAGTGGTGCGGGCCATCGACATTGTGCGGATCGCCCTGGACGCCTTTGGGCCGCCGATCTACGTCCGCAAAGAGATTGTGCACAACCGCTACGTGGTGGAAGAGCTCAAGGCCAAGGGCGCCATTTTTGTCGACGAAGTTTATGAGGTCCCGGACGGCCAGCGGCTGATTTACAGCGCGCACGGCGTGTCACCCAGCGTGCGCGAGGCCAGCAAGCTGCGCAACCTGAGGGTGATCGACGCCACCTGCCCGCTGGTGACAAAAGTCCACGTGGAGGCGGTGAAGTACGCCAGGGGCGGCTACAGCATTATTCTCATCGGCCATCACGATCATGACGAGGTGATCGGCACGCTGGGCGAAGCGCCGGACGTGACCCAGGTGGTGGGCAGCGCGGATGAGGTTGAGAAGCTCACCGTTCCTGATCCCACGCGCATTGCGTATATCACGCAGACGACGCTGAGCCTGGACGAGACCAAGGACGTAATCGACGCGCTGCGGAAGAAGTTCCCGCTGATTGAAGGGCCGCACGCGCAGGACATCTGCTATGCCACGCAGAACCGCCAGACCGCGGTGAAGGACGTGGCCCACCAGGCCGACCTGCTGCTGGTGGTCGGTTCAGAGAACAGCTCCAACTCCAACCGGCTAGTGGAAGTTTCCACCAACCTGGGCACGCCTTCCTACCTGATTGATACGGCGGACGACATCAAGGCGGAGTGGCTGGCCAACGTAAAGACGGTGGCAGTCACGGCCGGCGCGTCGGCGCCAGAGGTGCTGGTGGAGCAGGTTGTGGAGTTCCTGAAAGCGAAGGGTTTCAACACGACTCGCGAGGTGGAGGTCATGCCGGAGAACGTGCGGTTTGGACTGCCGCCGGAGATCGTGGAGGCCATTGCGGCGGCGCCTGCCGCCGCGGAGTAAAGAGCAACGCGGAGTGAGTGCGAAGATGAGTACGACTTCAAACCGGGCCAATACAGGGCAGATGCTGTTCGGCAGGATCGAGGACATGCTGGGCCGCGTGGGCGCGGGAATCGAGAAGGCGCGCGACTACCTGTTCGCCCAGCAGCACCCGGACGGCTACTGGTGCGGCGAACTGGAGGCCGACACCACGCTCGAGTCGGATTACATCGCCATTCACACGCTGCTGGGCACCGGCAACCGCAGCCGCATGGAGCGGGCGGTGCCGGAGATCATCCGCCACCAGAATGAAGACGGCGGCTGGCCGATTTTTGCCGGGGGGCCTTCGAACATCAGCGCCTCAGTGAAGGCTTACTTCGCGCTGAAATTGATGGGCTACAAGCCCGACCATCCGGTGCTGCAGCGTGCGCGCACCCGAATCCTGGAGATGGGCGGCGCTACCGAGTGCAACACCTTTACCAAGATTTATCTGTGCTTCCTGGGGCAGTACGATTGGGAGGCCGTGCCGGCCATCCCGCCGGAGATCGTGCTGGCGCCGAACTGGTTCTGGTTCAATCTCTACGAGATCTCGTCGTGGTCGCGCGCCATCCTGGTGCCGCTTTCCATCTGCTTTGCCAGAAAGCCGTTCAAAAAGATCCCGGCGGAGAGAGGCATTGAAGAACTGTTCGTGGGCGGCCGTTACGGCAGGCATCTGCACCTGAAGTGGTCAAAGAAAAAGATTTCCTGGCGCAACTTCTTCCTGGTCGGCAACCGGGTGATGCATTTCTGCGAAAAGTTCCATATCCGGCCGCTGCGCTATTTAGCGTTGAAGAAAGCCGAGCGCTGGATGCTGGCGCGTTTCGAAAAGTCGGACGGGCTGGGCGCGATCTATCCCGGCATTCTCAACTCCATCATCGCTCTGAAGTGTCTGGGTTACTCGACCGACGACCCGCAGGTGATCCGCGCCCTGGATGAGTTCGAAAGACTCGGCATCGAAGAGGCCGGAGTGCCCGACCACTCCGAGCCGACCTTCCGCATGCAGCCCTGCATGTCACCTGTTTGGGACACGGCCTACGCGATGTTTGCGCTGGGCGAGAGCGGTGTGGCCAAGGACGATCAGCGGCTGCTCAAAGCAGCGGACTGGATTCTGAGTAAAGAAGTCCGCAGCAAGGGCGACTGGGCGGTGAAGGCGCGCGGCATCGAGCCGGGCGGCTGGTATTTTGAATTCAACAACGAGTTCTATCCCGACGTGGACGATTCCGCCATGGTGCTGCTGGGGCTGGACAAGGTTGACAATCCGCGCGAGCGCTACCAGCACGAAGTTTCGCAGCGCGCGATTGACTGGATCTTTGGCATGCAGTGCAGGAACGGCGGCTGGGCGTCGTTCGACAAGGACAACACGCGGATGGTGTTCCAGCACATCCCGTTCGCCGACCACAACGCGATGCTCGATCCGCCGACGGTCGATATCACCGGGCGCGTGCTGGAGATGCTGGCGGCGTACGGCATCACCAAAGAAGACAAGAGGGTGAAGAAGGCGATCAAGTTCATCCTGAGCGAGCAGGAGCCGGACGGCTCATGGTTCGGGCGCTGGGGCGTGAACTACATCTACGGCACCATGCTGGTGCTGCGCGGGCTGCGTGCGATGGAAGTCGATATTCACGAGCCATACGTTCAACAAGGCGCGGAGTGGCTGCGCATGGTGCAAAACGCAGACGGCGGCTGGGGCGAAACCTGCGGAAGCTATGACGATCCGACGACGCGCGGCATCGGGCCGAGCACGCCGTCGCAGACGGCGTGGGCCATCATGGGATTGCTGGCGGCAGGCGATACGCGCAGCGAGTCAGTGCAGCGCGGCATCCTGTATCTGCTGGAAAGCCAGCGCGCCGACGGCCACTGGGATGAAGACCAGTACACCGGCACGGGCTTCCCGCGGGTGTTTTACCTGGCGTATCACCTGTACCGGGATTACTTCCCGCTGATTGCGCTCTCGACCTACGCGAAGGAGTTTTCCGCGCTGTACGAAGAGGGAAGCGTGGGATACGCGCGGGGCTGAGGGCATCGGGTGATCTGGTGATCGCGCGTGATCGCCGTGATCGGAGAACAAAAGCTTGCCGCGGATGAGCGGGGATTGACGCTGATCAGAAGATACGAGTTAAGAGCACAGGCAAGAGTGCCTGTGTCACAAGAGATTAACGAGCGCAGGCGAGGGCGCCTGCGGTCCAGAAGACTTAGCAGGTGAACGAAACTGGTAGAGCAACGATACAAAAGCTAAGAGCCAAAAGCTAATAGCTAAGAGCTGAATTTCAGGGAGACAGATTTGCCAGTACCAATTTCACAGATGTGGACGGTTGCAAGCTACGTGGTGAAGCAGAAGCTCGTCCGTCGCAAACGTTATCCGCTGGTGCTGATGCTGGAGCCGCTGTTTCGCTGCAATCTGGCGTGCGCCGGGTGCGGCAAGATCCAATATCCGGCCCACATCCTCAAAAAAGAACTCACGCCGGAGCAGTGCTTCCGCGCGGTGGACGAATGCGGCGCCCCCATGGTGTCGATCCCGGGCGGCGAACCGCTGATGCATTCGCAGATCGGTAAGATCGTGGAAGGGCTGGTGGCGCGCAAGAAGTACATCTATCTGTGCACTAACGCGCTGCTGTTGAAAGAGAAGATCGACCTGTTCAAGCCGAGCAAGTACCTCACCTTCTCCGTGCACGTGGACGGCGAGCGCGAGCACCACGATTTCTCGGTGTGCCGCGAAGGCGGCTACGACCTGGCGATCGAAGGGATGAAAGAGGCGCTCCGGCGCGGCTTCCGCGTTACCACGAACACGACGCTGTTTGACGGCGCCGATCCCAGCAGCGTGCGCGAGCATTTTGACCAGATGATGGAACTGGGGGTGGAAGGCATGATGCTCTCGCCCGGCTACTCGTATGACAAGGCGCCGGACCAGAAGCATTTTCTGGGGCGGGCGCGCACGCGCAAGCTGTTCAGCGCCATCTTGTCAAACCGGAAGCAGACCTGGCGGTTTAACCAGTCGCCGCTCTTCTTAGAGTTCCTGATGGGCAAGCGCCATTACGCGTGCACGCCGTGGGGCATGCCGACCTACAACATCTTCGGCTGGCAGAAGCCGTGCTACCTGCTGCAGGACGGCTACGCCGAGACGTTCGCCGAGCTGATGGAGTCGACCGCCTGGCAGGAGTACGGGACGGAATCGGGCAATCCCAAGTGCGCGAACTGCATGGTGCACAGCGGATATGAAGCATCCGCCGTGAATGACACCTTCAGTTCGCTGCGCGGCCTGCTGGCCACGGCGCGCGCCACGATGTTTACCCGCCACAAAGATGAACACGCGCTGAAGCTTCTCAATGAGCCGGTGCATCCAGTGCACAGCTACAACCCGTTGGTGCAGATCCAGAATGCGGAGAACCAGATGGAGGAGACCAGCGCATGACCGGCCCCTCGGACGGGAAGACGATTAAAGACGCCGATTCGCTGGAGGTCGCGCCGGGATTTGCCCACGAAAAACTGGAAGGCTGGGTGCCGGAGCTGGCGAGCGACGAAGAAGTCCGCCAGGCGCTGGAGAAGGCGTTCGATTATCGCGGCGACGTGACCATCACGCGCAAGGACGGCAGCAAGATCGAGGGCTACATCTTCGACCGGAGCACGGGGAAGTCGCTGGCGGACTCGGCGGTGCGGTTGTTCCCCAAAGATTCCGACAAGAAAATTTCCATTTCTTATTCAGAGATCGCCGCGCTGGCCTTCACCGGCCGCGATACCGCCGCGGGCAGGAGCTTTGACGCCTGGGTGCGGAAGTATTGGGAGAAAAAAGCAGCGGGGGAGAAGAATATCGGAATTCAGGCGGAAGACCTGGGATAAGCCAGGAGTTTGGAGTTGGACATGGCAGAGATCCTTGTATCGAAAGAAATACTGGAATGTTTGAGAAAAGATAACGGGAGTGATTTTTCTGCCATCGAGACGCCGGATGGTTATCTAGTCAAGGTAAACAACCCTGAAGTGGAACGTCAGTTGAACGCAGCGCTGAAGATTATGGACGAGTATGAAGAGACGCTGCGCATTCTGGCCAAGTGAGCGAGCCGGTTTGGATTGGTAAAACGGCGCTGCTGCTGGCCTATGCAGAGGCTCTACGCAGAACCGGCGGACTTGCGGGATTGCGGGATGAAGGTCTTTTGGAATCTGCCCTGGCAAGGCCTCGAAACCGATACGTGTACGAAGCAGTTACTGACATTCGGCAACTGGCTGTGAGCTACGCTGTCGGTATATTACGCAATCATCCATTTGCAGATGGCAATAAGCGGGCAGCCTTTATTGCATTCAGCATGTTTCTGGATGCAAATGGTTTCCATTTGACGGCTAGCCCACTTGATGCCGGAAAGACATTTCTTAACGCGGCTGCAGGAAAGATTGACGAAGAAGCCCTGCTGGCTTGGATATCGAGTAATTCAGCGAGTTCCGAAGGTTGACTGCGCCAAGTATGAAAGCCTTCATCACAGGAGCGACGGGTTTTGTAGGCGCGCACGTGGCCCGGGCGCTTGCCGAGGCGGGCGCCGATCTGCGGTTGCTGGCGCGACCGACGAGCCGGATGGAAAACGTTGCCGAGCTGCGCGCGGAAGTGATCAAGGGCGATCTGCGCGAGCCGGAGTCGCTGAAGAAGGCGATGCAGGGCTGCGAGTTTGTCTTTCACGTCGCGGCGGACTACCGGCTGTGGGTGCGCGATCCGCAGGAGATGTACAAGGCCAACGTCGAAGGGACGCGGGCGATCATTGAGGCGGCGCAGCAGAGCGGCGTGCGGCGGGTGATCTATACCAGTTCGGTCGCGACGATGGGGTTCACGCGAGAGGGCCATATCGCCACGGAAGAGTCGCCGGTTTCGATCAGGGACATGGTTGGCCATTACAAGCGGTCGAAGTTCATGGCGGAAGAGATCGCGCTGGAGGCGGGACGCAAGGGCACGAATGTTGTTGTGGTGAATCCCACGACGCCGATCGGCGAGTACGACATCAAGCCGACGCCCACGGGAAGGATTGTCGTCGATTTCCTGAAGCGCAAATTTCCGGCGTATGTCGACACGGGATTGAACCTGGCCGACGTGAAAGAGGTCGCGCGGGGTCATCTGCTGGCGATGGAGAAAGCACGGCCGGGCGAGCGCTACATTCTGGGCGGCGAGAACCTGACGCTGAAGCAGATCCTGGACAAGCTGGCGGCGATGACCGGTCTGCCTTCGCCGAAGATGAAGGTCCCGCACGCGGTGGCGATGGGATTTGCGGTGTTCGATCAGTTTTTTACCGGCGTGGTGATGGGCAGGGAGCCGCGGGCGACCATCGACGCGGTAAAAATGGGACGCAAGAAGATGTTCGCCTCCTCGGCCAAAGCGGAGCGCGAGCTGGGCTACAAAGTTTTGCCGGTGGAAGGTGCGCTGCGCCGCGCGGTGGAATGGTTCCAGGCGCACGGTTATGCGGAACCAGCCGCGCAGCCGGCGACGGTGAGCGCATGAGCCGGGTCGTGATCATCGCGGCGATGGAGCGTGAGGTTAAGCCGCTGGTGCGAGGGTGGCAGCGGAGTGCGATCAGCGCCGGCACGCGAAAGTTTACGGCGTTTGAAAAAGGCGGCCTGGCGGTTGTAGTCTCCGGAATCGGACGCGACCATGCCGAAAAGGCGGCGCGCGCCGCGATTGCGCAGTACCGGTCGGAGCAGTTAATTTCGGCAGGGCTGGCGGGTGCACTGATTCGCAGCCTGAAAGCGGGCAGCGTGGTGACGCCGAACGTAGTTGTGGATGCCGCTGACGGAACAGAATACCGTTGCACCGCTGACGCGGGCGGCGTGGTTGGCGGCGGAGTCCTGGTGAGCGCCGCGGAAATTTCCGGAGTCGAAGCCAAGCGGAGGCTGGTGGAGCAGTTTCATGGGCTGGTCGTGGATATGGAAGCGGCGGGTGTGGCTAAGGCAGCGAAGGAAGCGGGCGTGGGATTTCGCTGCGCGAAGGCGATTTCTGACGAAGCTGAATTCGTGATGCCGCCGCTCAAGAAATTCGTGGATGCGGCGGGCAATTTCCAGTCGGGAAGATTTGCAGCGTGGGCGGCGGTGCGTCCCTGGCAGTGGGTGCGGGTTATGGCACTTGGACGGCACACCCGCAAAGCTGTGAAGGCGCTGTGTGAGTGGCTGGAGAAGAACGTGGCCGGGAACAGCGCTGCTGCTGAGGTTGTTAGACTGAAGAGAGATCGGGTGATCGGAGAACCGGAAAAACTTACCGCGGATGAACGCGGATAAACGCGGATCGGAAGCTCGGTCAGTGGCGTAACGAGCACAGGCAGGAGTGCCTGTTCCACAAAGGCCAGGAGCGCAGGCGAGGGCGCCTGCGGTCCACTGATAATTGATAAATGGCTACGGTAGCAAAACCCGAAGCAGTTCAGATGTCGCGTAGAGTCCCGCGCACGATGCAGGCAGCCGTTTATCGCGGCAAGGATGATGTGCGGCTGGAGACGGTGCCGGTGCCGGAGATCGGAGCGGGCGAGCTGCTGGTGCGCATACACACCTGCGGTATCTGCGGGACGGACCTTAAGAAGATATCAACTGGATCGCACTCGG
The DNA here is from genome assembly GCA_035717005.1 of Candidatus Angelobacter sp. GTDB lineage: Bacteria > Acidobacteriota > Terriglobia > Terriglobales > Acidobacteriaceae > Angelobacter. The sequence continues at coordinate 4,345 of DASTJB010000026.1, read as the reverse complement.
CGCCGCGGATCTTCGGCCATGAGATGGCAGGGCAGATCGTTGCCATGGGCGCGGGCGTAAAGAATTTCGCCATCGGCGACCGCGTGATGGTCTTTCACCACATTCCCTGCGGAGAATGCTATTACTGTCGCAAAAAGGTCTTCGCGCAGTGTCCGGTGTACAAACAGGTCGGGGCGACGGCGGGATTTGAGCCCAGCGGCGGCGGCTTTGCCGAATACATCCGCGTGATGGAATGGATCGTACGCAAAGGCGTGGTGAAGATTCCGGAGGGCGTGTCCTACGAGCAGGCGTCGTTCATCGAGCCGGTGAATACCTGCATGAAGGCGATCGAACAACTGCGGCTGGAGGCGGACGAAACAGTGCTGGTGGTGGGGCAGGGGCCGATCGGCATTATGCTGGCCCTTTTGGCGCGGCGGACAGGTGCGACTGTTGTAACTTCCGATTTGTACCCCCAACGCCTTAAAATAAGTGAGAGCTTCGGGTTGGGCCGCACGGTGAATGCCGGGACGGCCGATCCCGCGGCGCGTGTGCGCGAACTGACCGACGGGCGGGGCGCGGACGCGGTGATCCTGGCGACGGCGGGCAACAGCCTGATCAAGCCGGCCATGGAGGCAACGCGGCCCGGAGGAAGGATCATGCTGTTTGCGCAGACGCAGCGCAGCGAAGTGGCCATTGACCCTTCAGCTGTATGCATGGATGAGAAGACGCTGATGGGTTCATACAGCGCCTCCGTCGATTTGCAGGAAGAGAACGTGAAGCTGGTATTCAGCGGGGAAATCGATTTTGCGCGGCTGATCTCACACCGCTTCCCGCTGGCGCAGGCCGTGGAGGCGCTGCGGCTGGCTTCGCATCCCGCGCCGGACACGATGAAGATCGTGATTCAACCTGGAATGGAGTGGGCCAAGAATTGAAAGGACAGATGACAGCAGCGGTCCTCTACGGTAAAGAGGACATCAAGATCGAGAAGGTGCCGATCCCCACGCTGGAACCGGGCGAGGTGCTGGTGAAGGTGAACGTGGCGCTGACCTGCGGCACCGACCTGAAGGTGTATCAGCGCGGTTATCACGCGCGCATGATCGTGCCGCCGGCGCTGTTCGGGCATGAGCTTTCAGGGGTGATTGAAGAGGTTGGACCGGGAGTGCGAGATTTCCGCCGCGGTATGAAGGTGGTGGCGCTGAACTCGGCTCCGTGCGGCGCCTGCTTCTACTGCCTGAAGCACCAGGAAAACCTGTGCGAGGACCTGCTGTTCAACAACGGCGCTTATGCCGAATACATCAAGATCCCGCGGCGCATCGTGGAGACGAACATGCTGGCGCTGCCGGACGACGTGACGTTTGAATCGGCGGCGATGACTGAGCCGTTGGCGTGCGCGCTGCGCGGACTGCAGGAGACCGGCGCGAACATCGGCGACACGGTGACGATCATTGGCGCGGGACCGCTGGGGCTGATGCTGGTGCAGGTGGCCAAGCTGACCGGATGCAAGGTGATCGCCGTGGTGAAGCGGCCGGAGCAGGTCAAGGCTGTGAAGGGCTTTGGCGCAGACGAGGTAGTGCAGATCGGCAAGGCTGACCCGATCGATGCTGTGATCGGCGTGACCGAGGGACGGGGCTCGGACATCGTGATCGAGGCCGTGGGGCGGCCGCAGACGTGGCAATGGGCGGTCGACATGGTCCGGCGCGGAGGCGTGGTGAATTTCTTCGGCGGCTGCGCCAGCGGGACCAAGGTGGAGCTGGACACGAACCGGCTGCATTACTCAGAGATCACGCTGAAGGCGACCTTCCATCACACACCACAGACAGTGCGCAAGGCGTTTTCACTGATCGCAGAGAAGAACGTCAAGAGCACGGACTACATCACCGGCGAGGCACCGCTCTCGAAACTGAAACAGGTGCTGCAGCAGATGCTGGACCGCGGGAGCCAGATCAAGACAGCGATCATTCCGGGGCATTGAGCGTGCAGGGGCTAAAGCCCCGGTCCTTTTACAAGGTTTGCGGCCCGGCTGAAGCCCGGGCTTTGATACGAACCACACCGGTACAGAGTCTTCAAGCCGAATGTCGTTATCGAACACAAGTCCATCTTCCTTCCCGCTGGGATGGAACGCGCTGCCGGAGTCTTACCGCATTCCGGCATCGGCGCCTTCGCTCGAGGAAGCGCAGGCCTATTGCGAGCGGCTGGCAAAGACGCACTACGAGAATTTTTCCGTTGCAACGTGGTTTTTGCCCAAGCGACTGCGCCAGCATTTTTACAACGTGTACGCCTACTGCCGGATCTCGGACGATCTGGGCGACGAGGTCGGTAACGCGCAGCAATCGCTGGAGCTGCTGGACCAGTGGGAGGCCGAGCTGAACGCGTGCTATGCCGGCAATCCGCGGCATCCGGTGTTTGTGGCGCTGCGCGAGACGGTGAAGCAATGTGGGATTCCCCAGCATGAATTCTCCGATCTGCTGGTCGCCTTCCGCCAGGACCAGACGGTCACGCGTTTTGAAAGCTTCAACGACGTGCTGGGTTATTGCCGATATTCGGCGAACCCGGTTGGCCATCTTGTGCTGTATTTGTGCGGCTACAACGATCACGAGCGCCAGCAGCTTTCCGACTACACCTGCACGGCGCTGCAACTCGCCAATTTCTGGCAGGACGTGTGGATTGATTTCGGCAAGGGGAGGATTTATTTGCCGCTTGAAGACCTGCGGCGTTTCGGCGTGAGTGCTGATGATATTGCGCAGCGGCGGGCGACGCCGCAATTCCTGGAGCTGATGGAGTTCGAAGTCGAGCGGGCGCGCGAGTGGTTCGCGAAAGGGCTTCCGCTGGTGAAGATGGTGAGCAAGGAACTGGCGATCGATCTAGAGCTGTTCAGCCGCGGCGGGCAGGAGATATTGAATGCCATTGAGCGCCAGGGCTTTGATGTCCTCAAGGCGCGGCCGGTGATTGCAAAGTCGCGCAAATTGCTTTTGGTGGCGCGCGCAGCGGCGGGCAAGCTCCTTCCATTCCATCGCGCGCAAGGGAACCGGTGAACCAGCTCAACCATGCATATGCGGTGTGCAGGGGCATTACGCGGCGCGCTGCAAAGAATTTTTACTACGGCTTCATCGTCCTTCCCTCAGAAAAGCGAAACGCGCTGAGCGCAGTGTACGCATTCATGCGCCATGCCGACGACATCACCGATGAACCGGGCGTCGACCCGCAACAGAAACGGCAGAAGCTCCAGGAATGGGTGGACGCGGCAAAAGCGGTGTTTGCGGGCAAGGCGACGGACGATCCGGTGCTGATGGCGCTGGGCGACGCGCAGAAGAATTTCAAGATCCCCCCGGAGCTGTTTGAGAAGCTGGTGTACGGCACCAGCCTGGACCTGGAAATCCCGGCCACACCGGGACAGCCGGCGGTGGTGTGCCAGAGTTTTGAAGACCTGAAACATTACTGCTATTACGTGGCCTCAGTGGTGGGACTGGTGTGCATCAGAATTTTCGGATACGAAGACAGCAAGGCGGAGTTTCTGGCCGAGGACTGCGGGCTGGCATTTCAGCTGACAAATATCATTCGCGACATCAAGGAAGATGCGGCGATGGGCCGGATCTACCTCCCGGAGGAAGACCTGGCGCGGACGAACCTGACGGCGGCGAATTTTGCTCCAGCGGTGCTGGCCGATGCGGCGCAGGCGCAGACGCTGCGTCCGGCGCTGGAGTACGAAGCGGAGCGGGCGCGGAAGTATTATGAGTCGGCGAAGTGGCTGATGGAGCTGATCCATGAAGACAGCCGCGCCGCCCTATGGGTGCTGGTGGAGATCTACAGCCGGCTGCTCAAGAAGATTGCTGAGCGCAACTACGATGTGCTGACCGAACGCGTGCGGCTGAGCACGTGGGAGAAGCTCAAGGTGCTGGGGCGGGGATTCGTGATGCGCATCGCATAATGACGGACAAGCAACAAACAAGCGTGGGCATCGTCGGCGGGGGGCTGGCCGGGCTGGCGGCGGGCTGCGCGCTGGCCGATGCCGGACTGCGCGTCACGATCTTTGAGCGACGGCCGTACGTGGGCGGACGCGCGTCATCGTATGAGCATCCGGGCACAGGAGAGGTGGTGGACAACTGCCAGCACGTGCTGCTGGGCTGCTGCACCAACCTGATCCACTTCTATGAACGGCTGGGCGTGAGTGACAAGATCCGCTGGTTCGATGAGCTGACGTTCATCGAGCCGGGCGGACGGACGAGCCGGATGGCGCCTTCGTTCCTTCCGGCGCCGATGCACAACGTCCCCGCGTTTCTGCGGGCGAAGATGCTCGGCATGAAAGACAAGCTCGGGATCGCGCGGGCCATGAAGGCGATGAGCCGGAAATTGCCCGAGGACACGGAAG